>NZ_JAALXT010000002.1:0-310949 GCF_011634775.1 Thalassoroseus pseudoceratinae | reverse complement strand
GGCGACCGTACGAAAGGTCGATTCCCTCAACCCCCAGAGACAACAGCGAGTTCTTTGAGCACGGTCCATTCCCTCAGTTGGGCGTATTGGTGGCAATTAAAGAGATGACGTGAATCCACCGCCGCCGTGTCATAACGCCCTGGCTACTCAATAACCGCTTGGTTTTGTCGCCGAAATGTGACGACCTTCGCTCGATATCTACGACCCCGTCGAGATTCGCGGCTAGTCACAAGACAACCACTGTCCCTACCCACAAAGAATTTTTAGGTACTGCACTTGAATATTAAAACGTTTGCCGATCTGGACTTAGACAAATCAATTCAAAAGGCACTTCTGGCCGAGAACTATCAAACCCCAACTCCCATTCAGGCCCAAGCAATTCCTCACTTGCTCCAAGGCCGTGATGTGATTGGTTCCGCTCAAACGGGGACCGGCAAAACCGCCGCGTTCGCCCTGCCCATTTTGCATCAATTGGCGACCAAACCCCGACGGGCTCAAACGGGAACTCCGCGAGTCTTGGTGTTGTCGCCGACACGCGAACTAGCCCTGCAAATCGCAGAGAGTTTCAAAACGTACGGCCAATTTGTCCATTATCGTCAAGCCGTGATTTACGGTGGCGTGAGTCAACACTCGCAAGTCCGGTCGCTCGACCGCGGGGTGCATGTGGTTGTGGCGACGCCTGGTCGGTTGATTGACCTACTGGACCAAGGGCATGTCCAACTCGATCAGTTGGAAGCCTTTGTCCTTGATGAAGCCGACCGGATGCTCGACATGGGTTTTCTGCCGGCACTGAAACGGATTATTCGTGAGTTGCCAGAGGAGCGTCAGTCGCTGTTTTTCTCCGCGACATTGTCTCCGAAGATCATGGAACTGACAAAACAATTGCTGAATGATCCGGTGACGGTCAGTGTTGATCCACCATCATCCAGCGTTGACATGATCGATCAGCGGGTGGCTTTTGTCGAGCATGGTGGCAAACGTGAGTTGCTCAAGAACTTGCTCGAAGCTCCCGATGTAGAACGAGCGGTTGTGTTCACGAAAACAAAGCGGTCGGCGAATACAGTTGCCGAGAAGCTTTTGCGACAGGGAATTCGAGCGACGGCAATTCACGGTAACAAATCCCAAAATGCCCGTCAGCGAGCCTTGGATGAATTCCGTCGCAGCCGTGTGAAAGTCTTGGTGGCGACCGATGTTGCCGCTCGCGGTCTCGATGTGGACGGCATCACACACGTCGTCAACTTCGACTTGCCATTGGAGCCGGAAAACTACGTCCACCGGATCGGTCGGACTGGACGAGCCGGTGCCGAGGGCATGGCGGTTTCGTTTTGCAGTGCGGGCGAACGTCGGGAACTGCGGGCGATTGAACGACTCATCGGCCGACGACTTCTGATGGTCAACGGCGAGCCGCAACCGGAAAACGGGCCGACTTCCAAAGACGATCGGTCCGGAAACCGCCAAGGCAATCCGAAGTCCAAACCGCGACGCAACCGGTGGCAGTCGTCCGGCCCATCGAAGAACAACTCGGCGGGCAACTCAGCCGGAAAACGAAAGCGTCGTCGCGTGAAATCGAACAATGGCGAACGGCAAAACGTAAAACCCAAAGGGTAACGAAACCTGATACGCACTTCCCCCGACCGCGTGCAAATGACCGTCATGCGGTTTCGGGGAAGTCCGACATCTCTGCGGTTTCGAAGTCATAACGATCGACCGCAGGTTTCAGCAAAATTTCTTTGAGCACCACGCACATCCATTCCATGCGGCTCTCCGAGAGCATCGCACCAAACTTGATGGTCTGATCCGCGACAATCTTGATCTCCCGATTCTCCCCCTCGTTACTCTGCCATCGCGTGCGAGACTGAACGACCTCGCGAACTTGTTTGGCGTTGAAGCGTCGCTTCCAAGAAATGATCGGAATACCCGTCGCTACGTGGGAACGGCTGCCGTCGCAAACCACATCGACTCGGCCGATCAAACTGAGTAACGCACTCCAAATGATTCCGATTCCGATGGTGACAAATGGAATCAGGAACACGCACAGAAACAATGTTGTGCCGAGTCCCATCGCCTCATCGTTCATGATGGGCTGACCATTCTCTACGCCAGGCGCCGGAAACCATTCGGGCACCGGTCCGATCAAATTGCTGTAGAGTCCCGCCAACGCAACCAGAACAAACACCGAGACGATACCGTTCCAGAACAACGCGATTCCGGTCGTTGTGATGAACCCAGAAATCGACCGGAGCGAGGTCGTCACCACCGTTTGAAATCCGTTGTCGACAACCATGCAACCGATTGGTTGTTGATCGAGAATCTCTTGAATCGAGCGTTCGCTCAGACGAAGTTCGGAAAGCGGTATCAGCTGACGACACCCCTCGCAGAGTGCGACACCTTCCTTCATGTTGATGGCATCTGAGTCGACGGGTTCATCACACTCCGGACATCGCTGCATCTGAGAACCTCGGGAGAACATGCTCTGTAATGAAAACTTCATGCGTGTTAGACATTTCGACTAGTTTTGAGCGGTTTCGATGGCGGCTCGCACGAGCGGTCCCATTTTCGGCGGGGAGGCTTCGACATCGACCTGAAACCCCAGGGTTTGCAACCGCTCGGTCGCCGTCGGACCGATCGAAGCAATGAGAGTGTTGTTGGCCGCTGACCGAAAATCGTCTTCGAGTCCCTCGTCCGCGGCGGCTCGAAGTGTATTGACGATTTGCTGAGCGCTGGTGAACATCAGAACCTGAAAGTCGCCAGCGATTGTGCGGCGGATGGCATCTTTGAGCGGTCCGGTGTCTTCCGGGAACGCCCATTTATAAACCGGGACCGGCACGACGGTCGCGTTCCGATTTCTGAGGGCTTCATACAGTTCCTCGTTTGGCTCACCGTATTCTTGAATGGCAATCGTGCTACCGGCGAGGGCAACATTCTCGTCGAGGGTTTCCAGCAACTCCCGCCAAGTGTTCGGCTCCGGCACGCGATGATCGATTCCCACGCCCCATTCCCGCAGCACCGTCATCGGCTTCGGGCCACGCACGACAACCGTCGTTGCTTCCAACTCTTTGAATAGTCGGTCCGCTTCGTAACGGATTTTCCAAGTCTCCAGCAGTGCACGAGCTCCCACACCGGTCATAAAAACAACCACGTTGATCTGACCGGCTAAGAGTTGCTCCGCAAAGGCGAACACGTTAGCGTTCTCCTCCAACGGAACTTCCCGCATTGAGGGAGCCACCGTCGCATCGCCCCCAAATCGCTCAATCAGGGAATGCATCTCATTTCGTCGGCGGCTTTCAAAACTACAAATTCGGATCGGTTTTTCCGGTTTCATCGAACCATCATTTCACTACGAACCATTCAATCGGTCCCCAAGGCAACATTCCCATCGGGGCGATTCAAAAAGGTATGAGACTACGTGAACGCATTGTCCATACTCAAACTATGACGTTAAAATTCGAAATTTTCGCATGAACCTTCATGAGTGAAGAACGTCATGAGGTAAAAACGCGAAATTATCGGTCGTGACGACTGGTCTCGAATGATTAAATGAGGAACAATTTCATCAACACGTTGATCGACGTATGGATGAAGTTGCCTGACCGCTCAATTCCGAGTGGCTGGGCCGCCGGCTTCGCTCCGATAATACAACTTCTCTCCGATGACTCACGATTGAGATCGTCCATTCGGACAACCGATTGAGAGCTATTATCGCGAGAGTCTAACTCAATTACCCACTTTCATCGAATTTCGGTAACGATCGCCCGCACGATTCGGATTTGAAATTCGAAAAAATTCCTAAAAAACGCTCAACTCACGATGATTGCGCTCAACACCGCTGCCAACACAGAATGTATTTTAACTCGATACGTGTCCGGATTTCAGGTAGGGACCGCTTTGCCGGTGACTCTACCGCCGGGGCGATACAAGGTGACTCGACGTGAAGTGATTGACGAATGCCAAGTCGTCCTGCTCGACAACCAATACCGCGTCGATGCCGCTGACGTTGCGGACCGCTCGTAAGATCACGATCGGACAGCCTTCCAAACACCGCGTTGTTCTGACAAATGTTTCAGTAGTCCGACTCAAGTGGGACCACTAGGAATTGACTCGGGAACCGGGTAGAACGGAGCCATTCAATTCGCTCGCCCTTTCGGAAAGGACGCGATGATGGCTCGTCGTGTGAGGTTGGTTCTGTTCGGTTTGATGTCTTGCAGTATGGCTTGGCTATGCTGTTGCGGTTCCGTGAGTGAAGCGGCCGAGAAACCGCCCAACATTCTCTTGGCGATTTCCGACGACCAATCCTACCCCTACGCCAGTGCGTATGGCACAACCGACATTCAAACCCCTGCATTCGATCGGGTGGCGAAGTCGGGTGTGCTGTTCCACAATGCATTCTGTGCGTCGCCGGGCTGTAGTCCGTCGCGGGCGGCGTTGCTGACTGGTCGAAACACGTGGGAGTTGGAGCAAGCCGGCACACACGCGAGTTCATTCCCGCAGAAGTTCACGGTCTACCCCGACATCCTCGAAGACGCCGGTTATTTCGTCGGCTACACCGGCAAAGGTTGGGGACCGGGCAACTACAAAGTCAGCGGACGCAAACGCAATCCAGCTGGACCGGCTTGGCAGAAGCGGAAAATGAAGTCGCCGCCGGGCATCTCCAGCAACGACTACGCTAGCAACTTCAGTGACTTCCTCAAGGAAAAACCTGCGGATCAACCGTTCTGCTTTTGGTTTGGAGCCACTGAACCGCATCGGAGTTACAAGAACGGCATCGGTCGCGAACAGGGTAAGTCTCTTGCGGATGCGTTCGTGCCAAAGTTTCTTCCCGACACGCCCACCATCCGAAGCGACATCCTTGATTACGATGTGGAAATCGAGTGGTTCGATCAACATCTTGGGCGGATTCTCGATCAATTGGAGCAAGCCGGCGAGTTAGAGAACACGCTGGTGATTGTCACCGCAGACAACGGCATGCCGTTTCCTCGGGCGAAGGCTAACTGTTACGAATACGGCATCCACGCTCCACTTGCAGTGAGTTGGCCCGCGAAAGTGCCGGCAGATCGGGATGTGATCGACATCGTCGGTTTCATCGACTTCGCACCAACAATGCTACACGCCGCTGGTGTGAAGATTCCCAAAGTGATGAGCGGACGGAGCTTTTTGAATCTGCTGATGAGCCGCCGAGATGGACAAGTCAGCGAAGATCGAGTGCGGGCATACTCGGCTCGCGAACGACATTCGTCCTCACGATTCGACAACCGCACCTATCCCATCCGAGCGATGCGGACGCCGAAGTACCTCTACATTCGCAACTTCCGCCCGAACCGTTGGCCCGCCGGTCATCCCGCCGGTTTCAAGAAAGACGTTTTCGGGTACTACGACATCGACGCCTGCCCCAGCAAAACATTCCTTTGGGAACACCGGACCGATCCGCGACTTGGACAGTACTTCGAATGGTCGGTTGAGAAACGACCGGAGATCGAACTGTACGACATTGAGAACGATCCGGCGAATCTCATCAACTTGGCCGACAATGCAAAGTATGCGGCGATCAAAAATGAACTCGGGGAAGAATTCGAAGCGTATTTGCGGAGAACGGGTGATCCTCGTGTGCTCGATGGTGGTGACATTTACGAGTCTTACAAACGCTACAGTCACATCCGCGAGTTTCCCGCAGATTGATTGGATGACGCATGGAATCTCGGACCGAAACTGACGATGACGCTGCGGAATCACGGACGCTGCGTTGGCAAGATGCAGCGAGTTTGATCGTGGGGATCGTCGTTGGTGCGGCGATCTTCAAAGTTCCGCCGCTCGTGTTCAGTTGCGTCTCCGGGCCGATGGCGGGACTGCTCGTATGGCTTGTCGGCGGACTGGTCGCGTTTTGCGGGGCGTTATGCTACGCGGAACTTGCCACATCGCTACCGAAATCCGGTGGGGACTATGTCTATCTGACACGGGCGTATGCCCCGATCGTCGGATTCTTGTTCGGTTGGGCCCATCTCACGGGGATTCTCACCGGCAGTATCGGTTCGATGGCTTACATTTTCGCAGAGTATGCGAATGCGTTGTTTGAATTCTCCGCCGATAAAATCGTGCTAACGGCTTTAGTGGCTGTGATTGGATTGACACTGCTCAACATTGGCGGTGTGGTCTTCGGCAAGACGGCTCAGAATGTTCTCACAATCGCGAAGGTCCTCGGTTTGGTCGGGATCGCAGTTTGTGGACTGATCGGTGGTGATGGACTTCTCACTGCCGCCGAGCCGGTCGATGGCCAAACGGCAAATTTCGGACTGGCATTCGTGTTGATTCTCTATGCCTATGGCGGTTGGAACGACGCTGCGTTTGTGGCGGCCGAAGTTCGTGAACCGGCGCGAAACATCCCGAAAGCACTGCTAGGCGGTGTGGGGTTGGTCACACTGATCTATTTGCTGATCAACGCCGCGTACATCAACGGACTCGGTTGGACCGGGATTCAACAATCCTCCGCACCGGCGGCAGACGTGCTGAAACCAAAGTTCGGCTCGACTGGGCATGCTGTGATGTGCGTACTGATCATGATTTCCACGCTCGGCGCACTCAACGGCTTGATTTTGACCGGCTCACGTGTTCATGCCAGCTTAGGGGCGGATCACCGTTTGTTCGCATGGCTCGCATGGCAACCGCAAGACCACAAAGCTCCATTGGCTTCACTCATTGTGCAAGGTGTAATTTCGATTCTGTTAGTCCTCTCAGTGGGTACACAAGCCGGAAAAAACACAGTCGATCAGACGTTGATCACGTCGGGGTGGTCGGCAGTGTCGTGGGAACGATTTGGCGGTGGCTTTGATGCTTTGGTGGCGGCAACTGCGCCGATTTTTTGGGGCTTCTTCTTGCTCAGCGGTCTTGCGGTCATCGTGCTGCGAATCCGCGAACCGGAATTACCACGACCGTTTCGCTCCCCACTATTTCCATTATTGCCGCTAATTTTTTGCGGCACATCGGGATACATGCTGTACTCCAGCATCACATGGGCCGAAGAACTCTGCCTGCTCGGGGCGGGTCCACTCTTGGCCGGTCTGCCACTCTATTGGCTGAGTTCGAAACTCGGGACGCCGACGCCGCCAGCGAATGCGAATTGAGACTGATAGCGCTGCGAAAACCACACGTGCGTTGCCGAGAATCAACACCTTCGGGTGTGATGGTGTCGAACTAGCAAGTCATTCGTGAGAGCTGTAGCCCTCATCGAAACTTCAAGCCGTCGTACAACTCGCACAATCGTTGAATTCCCACCGCGAATTCGGTTTGTTGACGGAACGGCTTCGCGTACCCAAAAACCAGTCTCGCGATCGTACGGGATTTGCAATGAGGTTCTCCACGCATTCGTGTTTATCTCTATCGAATGCAGCGAGATTCATTACTGCTCCCGGAGGTGCGCTGTGGTTTCATCAATTCCGCAACTCGAAGACGAACTGCGACAAATTCAGGCCCTCGCCGCGAGGGTAAGTCTTGAACTCCGCCAAGCCGCCGAGGATTTGGCGATTGACGAGTCACTGCCATCACTGCAACTCATCGACGAATTGCGGCAACTGCGGTCCCGGGTGGCGACGTTGCGAAAACGGATCTCCCCCACAGAATCCACGCCGACCGAGGACGAACTCGATGCCACGACGCTCGCCCAAGTCTCGGAAGATATTGCCGCTTGTGCAATCCGCGAAACTGCGCACGAGATTCTTGAATCGGTGTTAGCCCTGGAACATCAGGAACGTGAGTCGTTCGCCCCGCTCGAAACCGTGCGAGCCGACGCCGACCGTCTGCTGAGTCAGTGGGGCGAAGGTGTGTCGAACGAGTCGACTCAACAACTTGTGGATGGTTCGCATCCAATCGCCGCGCTCGCGGGATTGGTGTCACCGAGCGACGAACTATCCGACTCGGAATGGCTCGACCGATTGAATAAGGTTTCATCCGCATACGGGGAGGAACTCGCCGCTGCGGCTGCACGCGGACGACTCGTCGGCCGAGACAAATCCTACGCCATTTGGAATTGATGACCAAAGACCGGATGAACCCCGGCCAATGGAATCGCAGTCTTTCCTCTTTGACAGTGACAACAACTGACCATGAGTTCCCTGCACTATAAAACACTTCTCGCAAACCTGCCGAGTATGGCGGCGGTCGTCAATTCGTTTGAATCTCCCGATGTTCAACGGGCCGTTTTTGATGTCTTGATCGACTCGTTTCAAAAACGACTCGCGAGTGAGCGGACAAGTTCAAGCAGTACGCCAGACGCAACGCCACCGGTTCGCTCCAGCAATGGTAAGTCCAGTGAGGAAGTCGCCGACTTGACTCACGATCTCGTCGATGGCGAAAGCATTCATTCTTTCAGCAGCGACTAGAGCCCCCTCAACTTTCCTCATGTGCCCCACGCTGAGGATTCGTTCGGCGTACCGAGCAATTCGACACTCACACAGGTTCGACACGCCCGTGACTTCGGCCAATTTAATCCGATTTCAGTCATGATTGGTTGGAATCAGAGGATGGAATGAGAAAAGGCTTGCCCGTGAACAATGCGAGACGCATAAGCCCCATAGATCAAACCGCGGATGAGGAATCCTTGGATCGTTCACTGCTGCGCGCGGCACAGGTTGCGTTGAACTGCCACTCTGATGAGAAACCATTCGCTTTGGCAGCAGTGATTGAAGAATTGGTGATCGCCAATGAGCTTGGTTTGGCCTATCAGCTTTGTCGCTGCGTCGAAACGCAAGGCGTACCGATTCCCGGCGTGTCTTCGCGTCTGATTCGCCCGTTGATCTTCGGGCGAATCGTGCAAAATGCTGACGGACCGCTTGGGGCACAGCTTCGCGAAGATTTGCAATACCTTGCGAAACAGTGGGATTCTGAACGTCGTGGAGGTCTTGATTCCCCGGAAGAATTGTTTCTGCGGGCAGCGACTTTGACTCCTGCATTGATTCTCGGTGATTCCGAGGTCACGCAACTGTTGCGTTCGTTTCCAATGAACGAATCGCTGCCACAACTATCGAATCTCTGTATTCGCGTATCGACGGCATGCCGTCGTTTGGGAGGCAAATCGAAGAGCGCTTTTGCCACATCCCTGTCTCAAACGCAGTGGGACGATGCATGGAACCAACTTCAAACTGAGATCAGTGAGTGGATTGAACACGAACTCGACGATCGATTTACCTATCGAACCGCGAAACCCATCTTTCTACAGAATCATTGGACGGTCACTCCGTCGACGGTCACACGCCGACCGGAAATCGCCGACGAATGGGCCTTTTGGCAGCATGGTCTCACTTGGCTTACAAACCAATTGAAACCTCTGTTGAATGGCGAACCGCTTCGGCGACGAAATCAAGTTGCGAGACTCTTACAGACGCTTCGCGAGAATTCTTCTGTCACACGAGCAACAGCGGACGGTAATCGCAAACAGCGATTTCAAGAGTTTCAACGACTGCAACAAGCCGCGATTGTACTGGCGGAGCGTTGGATTCAGTTGGTCGACAGCCATCCGGCCACCAATCAATTTCTCCCCCAGGAAGCTAGCGACCTACAGAAGGACATCAAGAGGCGATTTCTGTTCGTCGATCAGGAGTGTCAGGATTTCATCGCGTGTCAGTCGAATCGTCGACTTGTTGCGGCGGTTCGGTGTTGTCAGCGTTCTGTCTTGGCGTTGTGGAGTCGCGTTGTGAATTCGTCGCAACAATCCAAGCAGGAGCCAAGGCAAGAGCTGCTGTTAGCAGCGGATTTGCTTCGCATCCCTCATATCGTGCTTGATGACCATTGGACTCCCCTCGCGACGCCCGAGAGATTGGAGCGAAAATTACTCGAAACCGTGACGAACGGATTGCCGGACTGGGGATCCGCTCTCGTAATGCATCGAACGCTCGGAAACCCAAAGGCTGCCCGGCGGATTGAGTCCATCTTGAACGCAGGTTCCGACAACACGAACTGCTCCGATCACGAACTAACATCCTCAGTGACGATGCAAAACGAGGCAGCCGACGTTCGTCCGATTCCGCAAGAGGCGGAACCAATCGCAACCCAGCACGGATTGGCATCTGAGGACTCGGCTTGGATTTGGGATTTCGAAGAATCGGAATCCATGTAATAATGCTCACTGTCTACAAGTACTGGTCAACCAAGTGCAACTTGATTTTCAGAATATGCCTGATTCGCATTCGAGTCCTTCGGATCCAGCACCGAATCGGTCCCTCGACTCGCAAGCTGTTTCCCAAGGCGAAACCGAGAGCGTGGAAACTGCACTCGCGAAAGCATCGCAATTGTTTGAAGCCGGTGACTTTGCAGCAGCCGAATGGGAACTCCGAACTGCGAAACGTCAGTGTCTCGAACAACACGGGCCAACACATCCGCATACCGGATTGGTCCTGCTACAACTTGCAATTCTGTCAGCTGCTCGACGTGAAATTGCCGAAGCGATACCATTTGCCGAAGAAGCCATTGCCATTTTTCGAAAGGCTGGCGATCGGTACCAATCTCGATTGATCGAAGCACTCACGCAATTGGGGGAGTTGCAGTTTACACAATCCAATTCCGCCGCTGCTTTGAGTGCCTCTCAAGAGGCCTACGATCTTTGTCGTGAATCGCTGGCCGAGACTTCGCCGATTTCAATTCGCCTGCATAATAATCTAGCCGCCATTCATCTCAATGCCAGTCGATTGAATGACGCCGAACCGATCTTGCACCGTGTCGTCGAACTCTCGAAGCAAGTGCACGGTGAAGCACATCCAAGTGTGGCGACGTTGCTGAACAATTTAGGCGAACTCTACCGTCAACGTGGCGAGTACCAAGCGGCTGAACGATGCATGCGGGATGCATTGAAAATTCGTCGCCGCACTATGGGATGGTCGCATACGCAAGTTGGGCAAAGTCTCAGCAACCTCGGCATCATTTGGCTGATGCGGAGGCAACTCGACAAAGCCCGTGATGCACTAACGCAGTCCCTGCGAATCCGCACACAAACGCGGTCGGCCAATCATCCCGAGATTGCGACGACATTGGTAACGCTAGGCCGTGTCCATTGGGAATCTGGGCGGTTAGATCAAGCCGAAGGGATGTTGCAGCAAGCCGTTCGGATCTACGAACGACTCCAAGGCGACAACCACCCCCGATTGCCCCAGGCTTTGAGTCATCTGAGCGGTGTCTGTCGAAGCCGACATCGACTCGGACCGGCGGCACGTCATCTCCAACGGGCCATGGAACTCTCAGCAGGAGGGCGAAACCTATCACGAGCAGATGCCGCAAGTCTCATGCGGACACAAGGCGATTTTGACTTCGCCAACCGCGAATATCGACGAGCAGAAACCGCCTACCGTAAGGCTCTCGAACTTCAAGAATCGTTGAAACGGACCTTTGATCCGGAAGTTGTTCGCATCTTGTATCGGCTCGCAGCAATTTTAGGCAAGACCGACCGCACTGCTGATGCCAAAGATGTCCTCTACCGCGCAATTGCACTTTGTGAATCGACGCCGGATACGCACTCTGACCAAATTCAGGGGTACACGCAGTTGGCATCGCTCGCAATCCAAGACGGAGACTGGAAATCAGCCGAACAATGGTGCACTCGTGCGGAGACGATCGCCTCTACAAACTCAGAGCAAGCCCCTTGGATTGAAATCGAACGGCTGCGAATCACAGCGAAAGTTCATCACCAACGAAATCGCAATGCCGAAGCCGAGTCGTTGCTGACTCAAGCCATTGAGATCTACGAGACAACCATCGACGGGGACAAAATTGGAGTCGTCCCGTTGCCACGCGCACTCGCTCAGGTCTATATCGATCAAGGCAAGTACCAAAAGGCAATTCGATTGGTGCAGCGGACGATGCAAATTCAGGAAAAAGCCACGGGCAAGCAAAGTCGCGATGTGTTGGTCGATCTTCGGGTGCTAGCTGACTTATGCACACGTCAAGGTGAGTTGTTCCAGGCGGAGGAACTTCTCCGCCGGATTATCGAAATTCAGGAACAGACCGCTGACGAAACCGATCCGGAATTCTTAGAAACCTTGGAATCGCTGGTCGAGAATCTTGTTCAACAAGGACAACAGACCCGCGCCAATGAAATCCGGCAACGCATTGAACGCATTGAGTCGCGGAATTCCCATGTGCTTGATGAACTGATGTAACTAATCAGCTATTTCGCAACTTCGCTGGCGAACACAGTCCATCGAACGGCACCGAATGCAACTCTGCAGCTATGTTAAGCGTTCGGCTTGGTTAAGTACTGTGGTGGATTCGACGCTGAGAATCTCGATTTCGATCGTAAGATTTTGACCGGCGAGCGGGTGGTTTGCATCGAAATGAACGACTTCGCCATCAGTGAATTGGCGATGCAGGTCGAGTGTGTGTCCATCAACGACGAAAGAAACTTGGTCTGCCGAAGCAATTTCTTTAGACACCGCCGAGATGGGAATGCTGCGTTTGAGGTGCGAATATCGCTCTCCAAAAGCATCCTCGGCGGTGAGATACAGCCGACGACGGTCTCCGGCTTGGAGTCCATACACCCCCTGCTCTAATCCCTTGAGGACCTCGCCGTTTCCGACAACGAATGTAAGCGGTGTTCGGCCGACCGAGGAATCCAAGACACAACCGCTGCCGGAGGATGTGGTGTAATGTAAACACACCCGATCGCCGTCCTGAATTGTCGACATCGACGCATGACCCCTTCAAATTGAACGGGAAAAATTCCCAATTTGAGACTCTTCACAAACATAGCTTGTAACAGCCCCTCATCCATGGAAAAACTGGTGGAATGGATCAGAACAGCGAGATCTCCAGTCTGTGATTCTGGCCCCCAATCGTTTGATACCCTAGTGAATTGCAAGGAACCAGCCGATGACGCTTAAACTGACCGCAGCGTCCTTCTTGGCTTGTCTCAAGCGGAGCGAGTTAATTGAGTCCAAACTCTTGGAACGACTGCTGGCTACGTTCCGCAAGCAAGGTGTGAATCTTGATGACGCAAAATCGTTGTCACAGGCCTTGATTCAAGCCGACGCTCTGACGGAATGGCAAGCATCGAAATTGCAGCAAGGTCGGTACAAAGGTTTCTTTCTTGGGCGTTATCGGTTGTTGCGACTGTTGAGTACAGGGGAGACCAGTGCCGTCTATCTCGCCCAACACTTGTTCATGAACCGAAAGTGCGCGATCAAAGTTCTCCCTGGGCACCGTGTGAAAGACACCTCCTATCTCGGCCGGTTCTATCGCGAGGCCGAAGCGGTGGCCTCACTAGACCATCAGAACATCGTGCGGGCCTATGATATCGGTTGCCAAGACGACAGCGGGACAGAGTTGCACTATCTCGTTCTGCAGTACGTCGAGGGCCAGACTCTAGAGCAATCCGTGCAAGAATCGGGGCCGCTCCCGTTGACACTGATCGTCGATTTGATTCGACAAGCGGCTGAAGGACTAGCCCACGCACACTCATCAGGCTTGATCCACCGCGATATTAAGCCTGCTAACTTATTAATAACGCCTGATAAGACACTCAAGCTAGTTGATCTTGGTTTAGCCCGATTCTTTAAGGCGACTGAAGAAGAGTCGCTAACGGTCAAGCATGATGAGAAAGTCCTAGGGACCGCGGATTACTTGGCACCTGAACAGGCTGTTGATAGTCACCAAGTCGACGAACGGGCGGACGTTTATGCGTTAGGGTGTACGCTCTACTTCGCTTTAACGGGGCACCCGCCATTTAACGATGGAACTCTAGTCCAGCGATTGCTGGCACACCAAACGCGACAACCACCTTCGGTGAAACGAGACCGTCCCGATACACCAGACGAAATCTTGGAGGTTCTTGATCGCATGATGGCCAAGAAGCCAGGCGACCGCTATCAAACCGCTCAGGATGTTGCCGACGCTCTCTCTAGCTGGCTTGTTAGTCACGCGGATTCCGCCTGGCGGAAACGGAATTGGAATTTAGTCTTGGACAATCGACCAGCAGAAAGTCCGGGATCGAAGTTAAAACCAACACCAAAGCAGATCACGCAACCGGCCGCGAAGGCACTTCCGCAGAATTCATCGACGACGAACAAACCGACAGCTAAAAAGCCTTCCAATCGTAAGCCGAAAGCCAGTTCCACATCACCGCGTCCGCAAGCAAACGCAGCTGTTAGTCGACCAACCCCTGTGAACTCCGAAGCGCCAGCCAAGGCAGTCTTGGAAACGCCAGCTTCAAGGCCGATCAAGATCAACACTGAGACATCCGGTCGACAAACTAGATTCCCGCGTCGAAACTGGCGGCCGATCTTTGTGACTTTAGGCGTATTGATTGCAACTGCACTTGGTTATTGGCAGTGGTCGATTCACGAAACTCATTCCATAACCGAGCAAGCCAACTCGACTGAAATCTCGCCTATCAAGCCTGATTCCGCTTCCTCAATTCAGCCACTCGAAGACTCTGAAATCCGAGGTGGAAACTAGGCAATTCTAAAAAGTGCGAACTAGGAGCCCTATTTTTAGACTTTTTTAGCAATTACGTCCTAGCAATTAGGATCATAAGATTGACTTTAAGACTAGTCGCTAGTATGAATCAGCAGATTAGACTGAATTTACCACTGGTTCTACTACGAAGGACACAACACCATGGCCAAGAAGACAGCGTCTGGCGGAGTCAACAAAAGTCAAGCAATCCGCGATTACCTCTCTGAGAAACCCGGAGCCACTGCATCGGAAATCGTTCCGGCGTTGGAAGAGAAAGGCATTTCGGTCACACCAGGTTTGGTGAGCCAAGTCAAGTCGACCATCGGCGGAAGCAAGCCCACTCGCAAAACCACCAAAAAGAAGAAGGGCGGCGCGAAGAAAACCTCCGCTCCCAAAGCGACTCGCAGCACGAGCAAGTCGTCTTTGTCGGCGACCGAGCTGATGAATGCGAAGAAGTTCGCCGACGAACTCGGTGGAATCGAACGAACCCGACAAGCACTCGATATGCTCGAACAACTCAAATAACCGAAGCCATTCGGACGAGTCCGGGGCGTGAATTGGCCTGAAAACCAATTGGGACGACACTTTGAAATTTGCGGGTTTTCAGGCGATCGCGTTTGCCCTGGCGGTAGACCAAGTGATATACTGTCGGCGATACGGAGTGGGAACTGTGAGGATCGTTTGCTGAACCATCCCTCTCCAGCTACTTACTTTTGGGACGAAAAGCAGGGTCCATGGCGGAAGGCACGATCAAAAAACTGACGGAAAAAGGTTTCGGATTCATCGACACTGGAAAAGGGAAAGACTTGTTCTTCCACCTTTCCAACCTGGACGGTGTGCACTACAACGACCTCTATGAAGGTCAACAGGTTTCGTACGAAGAAGGACAAGGCCCCAAGGGACCGCGTGCCGAAAACGTCCGCCCACTCTAAGGCGATTGCTGGACGTTGCTGACTGACGATACCAAGTTGAAGACAGAGTACCCGTCGATTTCGAATCGGCGGGTACTTTTTTTGTGGACAGCGCTCGACAGGCAAAATCGTGATCATCTTGCCGATCCGCCGATCTTTCCATACCATAAACCATTGTGGATTTGGATATCTGGTTCGGATGCTCGATGAATTAAGGAGGGGCTGATGCTCGGTATAAAACGAACTCGATCCGTTACGGCCGTGCTGGCGGCAGTGACGATGACCTGCGGACTTTCCATCGGTATGGCGGAAGAAATCGCCGAACCCAAGCCGGAGAAAGACGCCGACTACTATCAATTGATGAAGATGTTCGTCGACACCTTCGAGCAGATCGATCGGAATTACGTGACCGATGTCGATCGTCGCAAGTTGATGGAGGCGGCCATTCAGGGCATGCTCAAAGACCTTGATCCGTATTCCACGTTCATCCCGCCCGAGGAGCTGGCTCGATTCAATCAATCGGTTGATCAGGAATTCGGGGGGATCGGAATCCAAGTGCAGATCGATCCGGAATCCAGCCGTCTCACTGTGATCACACCGCTGCCGGGAACACCAGCCTACAAAGCCGGCGTGCGAGCGGGCGACCTTATTATGGAAATCGAAGGCAAATCCACTGACGGGTACACTATCGACGACGCCGTCAAAGCCCTGAAAGGCAAACCAGGGGAAGAGGTCAGCATTGGCGTCCTGCACCTGGGCGAGAGCAAAACCGAAACGCTGACGATGGAACGAGCCATCATCAAAATGGATACGATCTTGGGTTACGAGCGAGTTGAGGGCGAAGACAATTGGGACTTCATGCTCGATGAGAAGCAGAAAATCGGCTACATCCGCATGTCGCATTTCAGTCGCCGCACCGCTGACGAACTGCTCAAAGCGATGGATGACCTGAAAGCCGACGGAATGAAAGCCCTCGTGCTCGACCTGCGATTTAACCCAGGTGGTCTGCTTTCCCAAGCAACTCAGATCGCAGATTTGTTTTTGGAAGAGGGTCGTATTGTCAGTACCAAAGGCCGGAACACTCCGGAACGAGTTTGGGATGCCCACAAGCCGGGCACATTCGAAGACTTTCCTATGGTTGTCTTAATCAACCGATTTAGTGCCTCCGCGAGTGAGATTCTCAGTGCAGCTTTGCAAGACCACAAACGAGCTTTGGTGGTCGGTGAACGAAGCTGGGGCAAAGGCAGCGTGCAGAATGTCATCGAATTGGACAACGGTGCGAGTGCCCTCAAGCTGACGACGGCGACATATCACCGCCCAAGCGGCAAAAACATCCATCGCAACGCCGAGTCGGAGAAAACCGGCGAATGGGGCGTTATGCCAGACGTGGTTGTTAAGTTCTCAAACGAGGAAATCAAAAAGTATCTTGATGACCGTCGGGACCGCGACATTATCCGCGAAGAAGGAACGAGCGAGAGTAAGTTCAAGGATCGTCAACTCTCGCGGGCTCTGAAGTATCTCGAGAACAAACTCAACGGCAAACCGGACGAAAAACCCGAAGCCACCAGTGCAGAAAAGAAGGCGGCCTAAGCCCCATTCCCCATTCAAATTCACGGCCCCGGGATTTCCTCCTGGGGCTTTTTGTTTCACCAGTCTCACCGACGCGAATTTACCGTCGTGGCTGACAACCGCACCAGTCATTGGAACCGTCGGATAGTGACTCCACACCGGGCGCGTAGGAGGGACGTTTCGACTGCAGTTCAATCGCCACCGGTTCGCTGAAGAAAACGGTATTAGCCATCACTTGGGCGATTTCAGGTTCGCGGAGATACGCATCCCAGCCGTGTGTCGCACGCAGAAACCGCGTGGCATCGAAGTCTCGATATCGCTCACGGTACGGTCCTAAGTAGGCGGAACCAGCCGTCCCTAATCCGACGTGACCTATCGCCACATCAGAGAACGGTCGTCGGAGCGGGTACAGTTGCAAACTGTAATCCGAACGGTTCACGACGTTCAACATGCGTTCCATGACTGGCAACGCAGCTTCAAACCGCCCATTGGGAAATAGCCAATGACGGTCGAAAGCCCCGGCTAGGAAAACGGTGCGAATTCGTCGTTGCTGCGGTGGAAACGCAAGCCGATATCGACTGACATATCCCCCACCAAGCATGTGCAACGCGGATCCGATCACTCGTGTTCCATGGCTGTGACCGACAAGACTGACTGGGGTCTGCTGTGGAAGTTGCGTTAGAAAATGAGCCAAGTAGATCCCGTTATAACTGGCTTGCACGCCCCGCGGAGCCAAGTCAATCGGCCCGAGATTCAAGTTCCGGTCTTCGCTTGGCCAAGTGAAGAACACGAACTGCGCACGAGCTAACGGTTGCCCACTTTGAATCCAGCGTTGAATTCGCGGGGCGATCTCATAAAGCTCCGCCCACTCCATGAAGCTACCGTGCACAACCACGCAAATCGGCAGATCGGGTTGAAGCGACGCATGAAACGCGGCGGCATCCTGAACTTGCTTTTGGCCGTCGGGTCCGGAATAAACATAGCCAAACTCGCCCGCCGTACACCCCGGCTGACCACTCTGCCGACATCGACGGCTGCTCACAACCCAATACGACTCAACAGGTTCGATCGCCTGATCCATGCCTGGCGGTTGTTCGATGTTCGGAGATTGCTCGATTTCTGGGAGTGCCGGGGCCACCGGAGTCGGCGAAGCTGGCGGAAGCAAAATCGGACCTTGCCCGCATGCCACCTTGCCAATTGTCAGAATCAGCAATATGACGGCTGGCAGCGGAAATGGATGACCGTTCGCAAGCCGCATAAACAACGCTCTTTCAAAATAGGAGAACCCCAACTTCAGCTTATTTTGCCAATCCGCGGAAACAACACCCCGATGCCGTTTCCAGAATGAATTGAAGCGATTGTATCACGCGAACAAGAACAACCCGTGCAATCGAAAATCCCTCTGTAAACTACCTAGGCCTTCAATGACTTGGAATTGACGGTTTTAGAACCGATCTTGGCACACTCGTTGGCAATCTGCATTGGCTATGCGACAATGTCGGCCCTAGCAACGCGGTTTTTCCTCGGTTGATGTTTCTATGTTTTCCGTGATTGATTTTCCTGCGGCGAGCGGCGTTTGGATTCTCGTGTCGTTGGCCGTTATGTTCTGGATCAGTATGTTGGTCCACTGCTATTTCTGCGAACCGGACCGTGAGTTTTGGTTCTTTACCATGCTAATCATTCCACCAGCAACTCTTGTGTATGTATTCGCTCGGGTTCTCTTTTCGCGACGGCAGATCCCATCCGGCCTCTTGAAACAGTTTGGCGGCAAACGGGAGATCGAGCAGAAGCGGATCGCCGCCGAACAAATTGGCAATCCCCACCAGCATGTCGAGTATGGAGAAGTGCTCCGGCAACACGGACGGTATGCGGATGCCCGAGATGCATACGCCAAAGCTCTTGAGCGAGAACCGGACAACTTGCCCGCGTTATGGGGGATCTCGTTGGCAGAAATTGAACTCGAGGAATATCCCTCCGCGAAGAACCACCTCAAATATATGCTAGAAATGGACTTTGGCTACAAGTTCGGGGATGTCAGTCTCGCTTATGGGAAGTGCCTATATTTGATGAAGGACACCGACGCGGCGACGGCCCATCTTAAGCAGCATATCAATCGTTGGCGACACCCCGAAGCTATGTATTTGCTGGCGGAGATGCACGCCGACACCGGGTCGCCCGCAGTCGCACGCCAGTACGTGGAAGCGATGTTCATCGACATCGACGGAAGTCCCAAAGCCATCGCCCGCAAACAAAGCCGTTGGCGTCGCAAAGGTCAAAAGTTGTTAAACCGCTTACCGAAAGCATCGTCATGAAGTGGATTTTCCTGGGAATCGGCGGTCTTTTGATCTTCACCTGTGAGTTGGTGGCAGAAGATTGGCCACATTGGCGGGGACCGAATCGAAATGACATCATCGATGAGCCTTCCGGATGGGACGGCAACCATTGGCTATCGAAGAAGCCGGCTTGGTCAATCAATGTTGGTGAAGGAGCCAGTTCTCCGTTGGTGGTCGGCAACGACGTCTTCGTGATGGGCTGGAAACGTGGACAAGACGTGCTGACCTGTCGCGATGCGAACACAGGAAAAGAACGCTGGTCGGTGAACTATGACTGCCCACGGTTTGGACGGCTCGCCACCGGCGATCAGGGTTTGTATTCCGGCCCGACCGCTACACCCGAGTACGATCCCCAAACCGGTCTTCTGTATACGCTGAGTTGTGACGGAGACCTCAACTGTTGGAACACTCGTCAACAAGGCAAGAACGTTTGGCACCTCAATCTCTATGATCGGTTTCAAGTCGGGCGACGCCCCAAGATCGGGCGATCCGGTCGGCGTGATTACGGATACACGACAGCTCCGCTTGTTCATCAAGATTGGGTGATCATTGAAGTCGGCTCTGAGGACGGCTTAGTGATGGCTTTTCAGAAGAGCACGGGCAAACAGGTTTGGACATCGGACGCCAACGGGCCAGCGGGACACACTGGCGGGCCGGTGCCGATCACCGTTCAGAACATCCCGTGCATTGCAGTTTTGAGTTGCTATCACCTTTATATCATTCGTATAGACTCAAAATCCCCCGGTGAAACGATTGCCCAATACGAATGGACCACGAATTTTATCAATAACATCGCAACGCCCGCCGTTCATAAAAACTATGTGCTGATCACGTCGGCGTACAATCATGAGTCCATCTGCAAATTGAAGATCACTTTGGACGGTGCGGAAAAGATCTGGCAAGCACCGTTTTCATCGAAGGTTTGCAGCCCAATCATTCACGACGGGCACATCTATTGGGCGTGGCGGGAGTTGCATTGTCTGGACTTCGAAACCGGCAAACCCAAGTGGAAGGGTGGTCGATTTGGCGATGCCGGCTCGTGCATTCTGACGAATGATGATCGACTGATTGTCTGGGGTGGGCGTGGGCAACTTTCACTCGTGGAATCAGCCAAACGAGCCGATTCGTATCAGGAGCTGGCACGTCGAGACCGACTTGGCTCCGGTGATGTTTGGCCTCACGTCGTACTAGCGAATCACCGAATTTACACAAAGGACCGCAAAGGCCAGCTCACTTGCCTGGCAATCCGCTAAAACATTCCTCTTGATCTCGACATCGTTTCTTCTCCCCGGCAATAGGCGTGCGAGAGACGCTTATTAGAGACGTGCACTTTCGTCACGACCGCAAAACGTCGCTTCGTTCTGACGAAAATGCTCACTACTGACGTTGCAATCTCGTCAAGAAAGTTTGGCCTGCCGGATGGCAACGAAAGGATTGCAGGTCGAAATGTTTTCAGGAAATGAACTGTGGCGATTGCATCATTCCACCGGGTTCGTGCTCGGCTTCTAGAATTAAAATCGTCATTCGCGGCTAAGACAGCAACGGGTCTTATGGTAGCGATGGAATGTGCTTGAGCAGGTGCATTCCAACTTGCAACGCGCAGGAGAACTCAATTGCAGAACACTGTCACAGGGACGGGAACTCCCAGAAAAACCGTTGGCTGAATGGGTGCGGCGCAATCAGTCGGTGTGACGCTTGAACTTTGCACTCCACGACTACGGCCAACTCACTTTCGGGAAAAATTCGTTGACCCCAGCCCAAATATCTGTAACATACAGCTATTTGGGCGCGCATGAGAAAACATGTCTTCAGCGTACGGACAGCGTTTTCGAATCAGAATTCACAGGATGATCAAGATGCACTTCGGTTCTGAGTCCTCGCCAGGGTTTGCAATTGGGCGGGTCGCCTATTTGATTCGCACCGGAATGGCAGTGGTGCTGAAGAATGCTGGTTGGCCGTTTTCGCCCGAGGAGACGCAGACGCTGATCACGTTGCACGATGCCGGCCAGTCGCTGAGCATGAACGAGTTGGCATCGCTGATGATTCGTGATCCAACCACCGTGAAACGACAGTTGGATCGACTGGTCGAACATCGATTTGTCGAGCGGAATGCCTCCAATGAAGACGCTCGCATCGTGATGATCAGCTTGACACGCCGAGGCGAGCAGAAGTTGCAGAAAGTCCTCCCTTTGCTTGATGACCTTCGCAAAACGACTTTAAAGGGAATTCCAAAGTCAGACCTTGACGCGACACAAAGTGTTCTGCGGCAAATGCAGAAAAACCTATCGAACCACCTCGCAAAGGATTAACGCCATGAACAAATTCGTGCCCTCACTTTGGCTACTGTTCCTCTACGTCAGTACCAGCCAGGCTCAGGAGTTGAACACTCCTACCGAACGATTGAACAAACAGAATGAGCAGTTCAAGGAACAGGTCATCAAGGTTGGTGAAAACGTCTACGTTGCAGTTGGATACAGCGTGTCGAATGTTTCCATGATTGTCGGCGAAGACGGAATTGTGCTGGTTGATACAGGGATGATGGGCAAAGCGGCACAGAAAATCGCTAAGGAGTTTCGCAAAATTACGGACAAGCCAGTCAAGGCGATCATCTATACGCATTCGCACGGCGACCACACTGGTGGAGCCCCTATGTTTCTAGGTTCTCAGCGGCCACAAATCTGGGCGCATAAAAATTTCGGCAGCGAGGCCCGTCCATGGAAGGCCGGTGGTTTGACATACCAGAATGTGCGTGGAGCGAGGCAAGCCGGATTCAAGTTGCCTCGTGAGCAACGGATCAACAACGGGGTCGCACCGGTTCGGTATCCGAATCGTGGCGGAGAAGTCTTCTCAAGAGGCGACGTAACGAAGCCGAATCGCTTTCTGGAGGGAAAGCGAAAAACCATCAATGTCGCCGGAGTCGAGCTGGAACTTGTTTCGGCCCCCGGCGAAACACTTGATGAAATCTACGTTTGGTATCCGGCGGAAAAAGTCCTGTTTGCTGGCGACAACTTCTACCGTTCGTTTCCGAATCTATATGCGATTCGTGGCACACCCAATCGTAGTGTGCGTCTGTGGGCGGAGAGTCTCGGCAGAATGGCCGACCACGATGCGGTCGCCCTTGTCGGCGGTCATACCAATCCAATTCTTGGAGCGAAAGAAGTCAAACAGGTGCTGACCGACTATCACAACGCGGTTCAATTCATTCACGACAAGACCGTCGAGGGCATCAATAAAGGCCTGACGCCCGACGAGCTAGTCGAATATGTCAGACTCCCTGAACGACTAGCGAATAAAGATTACCTGCAGCCGTTTTACGGACATCCTGATTGGGGTGTTCGCAGCGTGTTCAACAGCTACCTTGGATGGTTCGACGGCAATGCAACGAATCTGTTTCCGTTGCCCCCCAAGGCAGAAGCTGAGCGAATGGTTCAACTCGCCGGTGGAAAAGACAAATTGGTACAAGCCGCCCAAAACGCACTCGCCGATGACGACAACCAGTGGGCCGCACAACTCGCCGACCATCTGCTGGCAATCGACAAAGAAGACGTTCCCGCGAAACACATCAAAGCAGATGCCCTGACAAACCTCGCCCATAAAATGGTCAATGCGACCGCCAGGAATTACTACCTGACGGTTGCTCGTGAACTTCGGAAAAGTAGTCCCTGATTTACAACTGGACAAGTCGTTGACACTCGAGTTCTGCACGGCGAATTCGGCAGTGATCGTGCCGGGGTCAAAGAACAGACGCCGCGGTTGGAATCCCGATCAGATCGTCAGAACAGCGTTCCAGCAGCCCCCAGATGTTCAGACCCGAACCAAAGTGACAATTGCTGGACCGAAAACGACAAAACCCTCGGTCGCACTAGAAGTTGCGACCAAGGGCTTAAGTTTGGATTGTGATCCGGTTCTTCAAAGCTCCCCGACAAGGACTTGAACCTTGAACCTAGCGGTTAACAGCCGCTCGCTCTACCGATTGAGCTATCGGGGAAAAGGTGGGCACTTGGTGTTGAGTGCGACCACGAGTATTAAAATGATTCTTCACATAAGATGCAAGAGAAGGAGGAATGGTTCGGAGGAAAAACTTTTGAATCAAAATTTGGTGGATCGATACAAACGGATTAATCGTCGTCCGTGTCCACACCACGGTGTTTTTCCAGCGTTACGCAGTTTCCGGCATCGTTGAATTCGATGACGTTCATGAAGGCTTTCATGAGCATCAGGCCACGCCCGGATGGATTCTCCAGGTTTTCGATGGCGGTGGGGTCGGGGACGTCTTCGGGTTTGAAGCCCGGCCCTTCGTCGCAGATACGAATTCGCACTAGGTCGGCGTTGATCCAGCAGCCGATGTGCACTTTCTTGTCGCTATCGGACTTGTTGCCATGCTTGATGGCGTTTACCAAAGCTTCTTCGAGAGCGAGTCGAACACTGAAGACATCCCGTGGCGGGAACTCCATTGACTCCAGCAAACCGACAATCCGCTCTTGGATCGCGTGACCCTCATTCGTGTCACTCGGGATGCTGACCTCGAATTGCTCTTGGTAGTCCATTTGCTTCTTCAACCTAGTTGTCATTATCCAACCAAGGCTCTGGCAAGGGACAACGGTCGTGACCGCCAAAAGTTCAACATGAGATAATGCCGTCCCCGGTCTGCACGCGATACCCAAGCTTCGTTGTGGATCAGATGAGTGGTCGATAGTTCAATCGGTGTGTTCTGACCCAGAGTTTGATGACTGCTTGGCAGCAAGTTGGGGCAAAACTGATGGCCTACATCACTGTTGCTGGACGCGAACAAGGTCGCAATCAAGCGAATTTGGCGAAGGGTCTCTCACTGGAAACCGATTCCCCATCAAAACCCTTCCAAGGCCTTATCGCGGTTCTCAAAGATGCTAAAGAGCTTGTTGAGTTTTGTGATTGCAAAGACCTCGTAGATATCCGGACGGATACTACAGAGCCGAAGCTGCCCGCGGGCTTGCTTCACCTTCTTGTCCATCGTGATCAATTTACCCAATGCAGCACTGGAGAGGTACTCGACATTGGAAAAGTCCAAGATGATCTTTTCGCGGTCGTCGTCGTCGACTAAGCTGAAAAGTTGGTTCCCGATGATCTGGATATTGGTCTCATCAAGAATTTTTCGATCGACAAACTGAGCGACGGTAACATCACCCACTTCTTCAATTTCGAGGCGTCGATGACCAGCAGCTGACATTGATGTATTCCGCCTTCGTCGCGGGGTTCAAGAAGAGAGCCGTTCCAACGTGCGACCCAAGGAATCTAAAAACACGTAGAAGATTCTGAAATGATCTTCACACCTAAGCTTCAGATTGTCAAGCAATATCAGCAGATTCCCCTTGGACTTTTCCACGGCTATGCGGGCCAGATAGCAGCGTCTTCCCCATCGATACGAAGCGTCAAACATTTCGCACTTCCCCCCGCCTTGATGAACTCGTCCAGTGGGGTCGGGTGGGGAGTGAAACCGAGTTCCGCGAGGCGGTCACATAGATCGGGACATCCGGTGTTGAGCACAACGTGCTCCCCCACAACCACGGCATTGCAGGCGAATCGCGTCGCCTCTTTATCGCTGACTTCCACCAACCGGGGGATGTGCTCGCGAATCGCCGCTTGAGCGTATGCATCGAACGCGGGGGGATACCACAACGCAGTGTCGGTTTGCAGCGGACAAAAACAGGTGTCGAGGTGATAATAACGGTCGTCGACCAATTGAAGAGGAATCACCCGACAGCCGATCTCGCTGCCTAACCATTGCATGGCGGACGCTTCGCTCCGGATCAAGTACCCGGCGTACAGGGTTTCGCCACAAAACAAGGCATCGCCGGCTCCCTCGAACGACCACGGTTCGGGAAGCATGACCGTTTCAAACTGATGAGCTCGAAACCAAGCTTCGTCAATTTCTGTTTCCCCTTGCCGAGCAGCGTGACGAAAGCGGGCGAGGAAGACCGTGTCGTTCCAAATCAACCCGGCGTTTGCAGTGAAGACAAGGTCTGGCAACCCACGGATTGGGGTCATCATTTCAATGTTCACCCCCAACGCAAGCAACTCGTCTCTTAGCAGATTCCATTGGCGAATCGCTTCGTCCCGATCGCTTTGTCGAGACCGACTCATCCAGGGATTGATTTCGTATTCGATCCCAAAATAGTCCGGCGGACACATCAAGATTGTGGGCCGTTTGATTTCACGCATGGGTCGATCGCTCGTCAGAGGGGACGGATGCTGGTCAATCGAACGCGTGAGTGAGTTGTACCTGGTTCGGGGAATTGGAGGGAGAGCAAATTCTTTCGCGTCGCCCGACAAGAACAATTGTGCAAGCAGACGCAAGGGGTGAACTGAGGGAAATTCTCAATCCTCATAAACCGCCAATTCACGAGAATTCGGATCTTCCCTCACACGACGGTGGAGAAGTATAATCCACCTTCGAACACGAAATTGTTCCATTCCTCGATACTTCAATAATTGGGCGCTCCGAATGACGGTTGAAGTTGCTCGGCCGGACGTTGCCGATCTCACATTTCAAATGTACGAGCGTTCTGTTCATCCGGAGCTTTTCCAGGTGACGGCGGAACTTCGCATTGAGCGAGAGAACTACACGGCGGAATTTCGCTTGTGGGAAGCCGGACACGTCATCAGCTTTCGGCATGGCCGGGAGTGTTTGACGGAAGTGATTGCGACTCGTCAACAAATGTTGCCATTGCATCGGCGGCGGGTCGAACGACGTATCCAGGGCTGCCAACACGAATCACAACGATTTGAAGATGTGCGCTACGATGCGAGTTTTCAGCTCGAACGTCTCGAATCCAACGTCTATGAACGTTGTCACGATGAACTAGCGCACGATCTTCGCACGGCTGACTTGGCGTGTGCCTTCGCGACGAACCCCCGTTTTGGTCCGCTGCCGATGAGCCTCATGCGAATCGACGCCACGCAGGACAGCCTCTTGGTCCATGCGTTCCACACCTTCCCCGATAGCTTGGCCGTCGTGAAAACCCAGTCGTTATACGAACTAGACCATGTCTAGTTTCAATGTAGCGGGGGGGCGCTATGTGTTCCGTGGGAAAAACCCGTCCTAAGACGCTACACATACGGTAAACGCGCTCAAGACTGCTAGACCATGTCATCGTCGCGGGCTTCGGCGTGACCGATTCAGAACCCGCGTGACGTCCTACCGGGCGTCTTGCAAGATGCGTTCGAGTTGGTTCAACGCATCTTCAGTGGCTGGGTAGACCAGCGGTTCTTGGGTCGGCAGTTGACTCGGTGTGACTTCCCAGGCCGGTTTGGATGGGCTGCCAGATTTTCCGGTGTCTCGTTGGAGCGGCACAATATAACGCTCACCAGATTTCAGTCGGGTTTGGTCGAGATTCGTGACCACGACATTCGGTGGGAATGCCTCATTATCGATTCGTTCTTCCTCGACAATGAGCAATCCACGATCTTCGTCGAGAGTACCAATCACGATTCTCGTCGACCGCAGAATCTGCCCTTGGTTGACGGTCACCGGATTCGCGGTCTGCCATGCAAGAACGGCGAGCGCGGTCAACCAAATGGCCCCGAAAGCCACTGCCGCAAATAAGCAGCGGCGGTGTTTGATGTCGGTGACGGCATCGATCGTGACCACGTTGGTTTCAGCGGTAGAATCGGTTGTTTTCGGCGTGGCCCGACTTTCCGAGTTCACCGCTTGAACGCCTGGCTGGCGTCGATCCGATACCCCTGATCCAACGCAGTTTCAAAATCGTAGACATCGATGAAGTCTTCGATGCAGTCTTGTTCAGTCTTCCGCATTTCACCGCGATCGACCATTTCGAAAACCATCTTGCCGAAGTCTTCCGTGCACGTCACGCCCCAGCGTCGAAACACTGTGGTGGCCAAGCAACCGAACTCCAAGAGAGCCAACTCTCGTACACCTTCCAGCAATTCCTGGCCGGTGACGTGGGCATCGTCAGAGTCGTCGCTCGATTCCAGCCCGAGGTCGTCTTGGCGTTCGTCTTGAACATGACGGAGTGCCGAGAACAGAAACCGGTAGGCATTGTGATGGTAACGAAACCGTGCGGTCGCCTGGCGAGACTTACTGGTGGTGGGCATGGGCAGTTGTCTGAGTCAGGAGGATCAATGCATGATTGGTTCACAATCATGGAGGTCGCACAATCCATCGCGGGCCTCTGAGGTTCAGGATAACAAGTTTCCGACCTCTGGCAATCCGAGTCTCGATGTTGTTTGAAAAGAATTCCCGGACGTTTGTACGTCGAGGCAATCACCACATGCGAGGATCAGCGCAGACGAGTCTCGCCCGTTGTAAGTCTTTCCGCGGAATCCGAAGCGATTCCGCGAACACAAGCCCGTATTCTTCCGACTTGAACCGTCGCCCGATCAGCTCATCCAGGTGCGTTCGATAAACGTGGTATCGACCTGGAAATCGCTGAATGCGGAGTGATTGAAGATTTTCCGCAGTAGTGGAATGGTCGTCTTGATGCCTTCGATTTCGAATTCGTCGAGGGCACGACGCATGCAAGCAATGGATTCGGCTCGGCTCTCTCGGTGCACGATGAGTTTGCCGATCATCGAATCGTAGTACGGCGGGACGAAATATCCCTCGTGGACATGGGAATCAAACCGAACACCGGGCCCACCTGGCAAACGGAGTTTGGTGATTCGTCCTGGTGAGCCACGGAAGTCGTTGTCGGGATCTTCGGCATTGATCCGAACTTCGATAGCCGATCCGTTGCACTCGATATCACGTTGACGCAGGGACAATTCCTCACCGGCGGCCACTCGAATCTGCTGTTTGATTAGGTCGATTCCCGTGACTTGCTCCGTCACCGGGTGTTCGACTTGAATCCGGGCATTCACTTCGATGAAGTAATATTGGTTGTCTTGGTCGACGAGGAACTCGACGGTTCCCGCATTGTAGTAACCGGCCGTTTGAACCAACCGAACGGCGGACTTGCAGATATCTTGTCGGACGGCCAACGGCAGATTCGGTGCGGGTGATTCTTCAACGAGTTTTTGGTGCTTCCGCTGCAAGGAACAATCACGTTCCCAGAGGTGAACCGCATTCCCATGTTGGTCGGCCAGAATCTGGACTTCGACGTGACGCGGACGCTCGATGTATTTTTCGAGATAAACACCGGCGTTTTTGAACGCCTTTTCCGCTTCCTGTGCGGCTTGCTTCACACCGGCTTTCAAGCTGATATCGTTCCGGGCAACTCGCATGCCCTTCCCACCACCACCAGCGGTGGCTTTGATCAAGACCGGATAACCAATCCGCTCCGCCGTCTCCAATGCTTCTTGCTCAGTCGTCAGAAGGCCATCGCTACCCGGCACGGTGTGGACGTTCGCTGACTCCGCGATTTCCCGCGCGGTGACTTTATCACCAAGTTTGGCCATCGCTTCGTGCGGTGGTCCGATGAAGGCAATTTTGCAATCCCGGCAGACTTCCGCAAAGTGGGCATTCTCGGAAAGAAACCCGTACCCGGGGTGGATCGCCTGGACATTTCCGACCTCGGCGGCCGAAATGATCTGCTTGATGTTCAAGTAGCTGTCCGATGCGGACGCCGGGCCGATGCAATAAGCCTCGTTCGCCAAACTCAGATAGTGCGCGTCGCGATCGCCTTCACTGTAGACCGCAACGGTTTCGATGCCCATCTCACGACAGGCTCGAATGATTCGCAGGGCGATTTCGCCTCGGTTGGCCACCAAAATGCGTTGGAACATGATTTCTCGACGACGTCGGTCGCGGCTCTGGAATTTCGCGGACAGTCACAGGGTTACGGGGTGACTCGGAACAGGGGTGTTCCGTATTCGACAGCTTCGCCGTTCTCGACGAGAACCTCTGCGATGGTCCCGCTGAGGCCTGCTGGAATTTGATTGAACACCTTCATGGCTTCGATAAGACAAACCGTGGTATCCGGTTCGACCCGCGAGCCAACTTGCACGAACGGTGGGTCATCCGGTGAGGCAGCCGTGTAGAAGGTTCCGACGGCTTCCGCCTTGATGACCATGCCAGGTTTCGCCGGTTCGGCTTCCCCTGCTGCGGGCGCACTGGCTGCCGGTGTCGGTGCAGGTGCCGCTGGTGCGGGAGCTGGTGTTGCAAACGCAGCCGGTGTCGTCTGGTAGACCTCTTGCGGTCCCCGCTTGAGATGCCAGCGTTCTCGACCACGTCGGAGCGAAACTTCTGTCAGTTCGTGCTTTTCCATCATCTCGACCAACTCTCGGAGTTTATCGAGATCGAACGAACCGCTTTCCGAAGCCTGTGGCGAGTCGTTGTGCTCCTGATCCATTTTTCTGCCTCTTTGACTCTCGTTTTCCGCTGCCTGATGATTACAGAGCCACAACCGCCTCATCCCACTGTTTGGGAACGGACGTCAACACTTCGTAGCCGTCTTTCGTGACGAGTACGTCGTCTTCGATCCGCACTCCACCCCAGTGTGGGATGTAAATTCCCGGCTCAACGGTAATCACCATGCCCGGTTTTAATTCCGCTTTCTCAACCGGTGACATTCGCGGTGATTCATGGATGTCCAAGCCGATGCCGTGACCTAATCCATGACCAAACCGAGAACCAAAACCGGCGTTTTCGATCACATTTCGGGCTGCCGCGTCCACTTCGTGGCACGGGACTCCCGGTCGAATCGCTTCGATGGCCTGAAGTTGGGCTTCTAAAACGACCTGGTAGATCTTCCGCAGTTTCGCCGGAACTTTACCGGTCACCAAAACTCGCGTCAAGTCACTTCGATAGCCACTCGGAGCAGTCGCCCCCCAATCGACGAGCACGAAGCCCGCTTCACTGATCTGCTGTGTTCCCGGATGTGCATGAGGCAACGCCGCCGTTGCGCCAACGCCGACAATCGGTGGGAACGCCAGCCCCGGCGAACCGAGTCGTCGGACCGTATGTTCCAAATCGTGTGCCACTTCCAACTCGGTGGCTCCCGGTCGCAGCGTAGCTTTAAGGGCATCGAAACCGCGTTCGGCCAATAGGACCGCACGTCGAATTTCCTTAATTTCCTGGGCGTCCTTGATGGCTCGAAGTTCTTCGACCAACCCCGTGAGCGGCACCAAATCGGTTGATTCCGTAGCCTCGTCGAAGGCGGAATATTGAGCGAACGTCATCGCATCACTCTCGAAACCGAGGGACGTCCACCCCAATTTGCCGACCAACTCCCCGAGTTTGTCGGTCATTTTTTCCCGATTGGTACGGATCACCGTTTCCAACCCCGGGCACTCATCCAAAATTTGGGTTTCGTAGCGGGTATCGCTGACGAGTATTGTCCGATCGCGATCGACGAGCAAAGTCGATGAGTCGCCGGTGAAGCCTGTCAGATACGACACATTGGTTTCGTTCGTGACCAAGAGTCGAGGAGCATCCGCCTTCCGCAATGCTCGCAAAAGTTTGTCGCGACGTTTTTGATACCGATCCGTTGCCATTTCGGCCCTTCGAAGTGTGTCGTGTCCACGGTTGATGAGTTCGGTCGGGTGATCCTACGAAAGTTTTCCTGTGTCTCGCTACCGACTTCGGCGAGTTTTTCCGTTCAAACCGCCAGCCGACTGGTCACCGCGTTGCCCATCTTCTAATAATGAGGTGGAAGCCAATCTATTTGGCTTCTGCTGGGGGAGCGTGGTCGAAACATAGCCGCCAGCGATTCTGATGGCGTTTGAGGACACCAAAATCATGACGGATGCAAAACGCAGCGAATTTAATATGGTCGAAAAAGCCGTGGAGTCGTTGCGCGCGGGGAAAATGGTGATTGTGGTCGATGCGGCCGAACGCGAGAACGAAGGCGATTTCGTCTGTGCCGCCGAGAACGTCACCCCGGAGATGGTGCATTTCATGTTGTCGCACGGCATGGGCGTGTTCTGCACACCGATGTCGCAAGAAGTTGCGGACCGATTGCATCTCACCCCCATGGTGCAGCAAGAGCAAAACACCGCTCCTCACAGCACACCGTTTTTGGTGCCGATTGATCACCGAGATGCCGGCACCGGCGTGAGTCCGGAAAGTCGAGCGCTGACCGTCCAGAAACTCGCAGACCCGAACAGCACGCCGGCAGAATTTCTTCGCCCCGGACACGTCAGCCCGCTGCTCGCCAAAGAAGGTGGTGTGTTGAGACGAGCCGGGCACACCGAAGCGACCGTCGATTTAATGCGATTGGCGGGGTTGAAGCCGGTCGGATGTTTGATCGAAATTTGCAGTCGATCCGGTCGTGGCATGGCGGATTTCGATGAACTGCAGGAAATCGGTGCCGAACACGACATTCCGATCATTTCGATTGAGGAACTCATCCGCTACCGTCGCGTGCGAGAACAACTCATTCATCGGGAAGCAGAAGTCGTCATTCCCACTGGTCACTACGGCGATCCCAACCTGATCGGTTACCGTGTCGCGCATGAATCGCAGGAACCGTTGGCGATCGTTTGGGGCGATTTGAAGAACGCCGAAAAACCACCCCTCGTGCGAATGCACTCCTCATGTTTCACCGGCGATTTGCTCGATTCCCTGCGATGCGATTGCGGCGACCAACTCCACCTGGCGATGAAAGCCATTCACGAGCAAGGCAGCGGGGCCATTGTGTACCTACCGCAGGAGGGACGTGGTATTGGTTTGATGGCCAAACTCAAGGCGTACCAACTCCAAGACCAAGGCCGAGATACCGTTGAAGCTAACGAAATGCTCGGTTTTCAAGCCGACCACCGCGACTACATGGTCGGCTTGCAAATCCTCAAAGATCTCGGACTCACAAAAATTCGCCTGCTGACCAACAACCCCAAAAAAACCGACGCCTTCACTCTCGCAGGGATGGATTTGGAAGTCGTCGAGCAAGTGCCCCTCATCGCGCCTCCACCCCACAACCACCGCGAACGCTACCTAGCCACCAAACGCGACAAAATGGGCCACCAATTCCCAACCGAGGAAGTCACGGAATCGGAGTAGTGAAGTTCACGTCTTTCGCGAGCGACTCTTACTTGTTGCCGATGCAGTACAGGTATTTGCCGGTTCGTAGGAACAGTTCGTTGTTGCTGATGGCGGGGGTGCCGCTGGCGTCGGTGTCGTCGTTGGCGAATTTGTTTTGAGCGAGGACTTCGAACTTGGGTTTTGCAGCCAGGACGAAGGTGCCGTCGTATCGGCTGGGGATGTAGATTTTATCGCCCGCTCGCACCGGCGACGCATACACCGGGCGACCGCCGCTGGACAGTCCTGGCACGCGTTCCCGGTAGACCAATTCACCGTCGGACGCCCGTTGACAGTAGGCGATGCCACGATCGTCGAACCAATAGAGATGGCCGTCGTACAGTAGCGGTGTCGCCACATAGGAACTCGTGCGGGAGTTCCAAATTTCTTGACTCGTGATATCGCCTTTTCCATCGGTGGGGAATGCGTGACTGCCGGAGGAACGAATGCCGCCATAGGCGTAGATTTTGTCGCCATCGAGAATAGTGGTCGGAGAGACGTTGCCGCCCAAATTCGTTTCTGCGAACCAACGGAGTTTGCCGGTCTTTGGATTCACGCCCCAAATTTCATCGGGAACGGCAACGATGAGGATGCCGTGTTTACGATCGATTGTCGGCGTGTTGTACGACAATTCCAGGCCGTACCCTTCGGTTTTCCATTTCTCTTCGCCGGTGGTTTTATCATAGGCAAAGATCGCGCGAGCTTCGTCGGCGGCACTGACGATGAGCATGTCGTCGTAGAGGATCGGACTCGTCCCCGACCCCCATTCCCGGTTACTGGACTGCTTCCCGACTTGCGCTTCCCATTTTTGATTTCCCTCGAAATCGACGGCGTAGACGCCCATTTTGCCGAAGAAGACATAGACGAGTTTGCCATCGGTCACGGGCGTGTTGCTCGCGTAGCCATGCTCGTTGATGAAACCGCGATACGCGTCTTCCGGTCCCGAATTCGCAACATCGAAGGTCCATTTTTCGTCGCCGGTGGCACGATCAAAGCAGTGCAGCGTGCGTTTGACATCTTGCCCAGTGCCGGTGTAGCTCGTCACGAAAACGGTGTTCTCCCAGACAATCGGGCTGGAGGAACCCGCGCCGATTTCCGCCTTCCACTTGAGGTTTTCCGATTCACTCCATTTCGTGGGAAGTTTGCTATCTTCGCTCGTTGCTCGCCCATCCGGCCCGAGAAACCGGGGCCAATTCTCGGCGAACACTGATTGAACTCCGAAGAATGCAACAAGCAACATCACAAGCAGACGCATCGGCTTTCCCTCTCGGTCGGTGACTCTGTTCCTAAGGCTTGCGGGAGATGCGACCAGCAAAGTGCCCCGCAGGTCATCAAACCAAGGTGTGCCGATTGGGTATCGGTGAAATCGCTTGATCGCGGCAGATTCCCGAAAATGCGGCTACTTCGTTCGCAACTTCCAGCCTGGTTGCGTGATCGGTGGCTCGCTGGTGGGTTTGACAAGTTCATCGTACAGGTCGGGACGGCGAGCCCGGATGTAGCGACGGCCGCTCGCCTGATCAATTTTCTCCGACGTGCAAAGGGCAACCGTTACGTCATCATCGAGTTGGTGACACTCCGCGATCACTTCGCCAAATGGATCAAGCACCATGGCGTTGCCGTTGCGAACTTCGCCGTCGTCCATGCCGATCGGGTTGGTGAAGACGGCGTAAATTCCGTTATCGTAGGCACGGGCGGGAAGCCAACGCATGAGCCAACCACGCCCCTTGGGACCGTCGAATTCTTGTCGCAAACGGACCGGGTCCCGTTCACGGTTGGCCCAGAGTTCCGGATCGACAACACCCCGCCCCGGCATCACCGACGGCAAACACCCCGTCACATGGGGCATGAAGACAACCTCCGCCCCCTTCAGTGTGATCGCTCTCACGTTCTCAATAAGGTTGTTGTCGTAGCAGATCAGAATACTGCATCGACACCCTAGCAGATCGAACACAACATATTCCGAACCCGACGAGAGATTCGGATTCACGAACGCATGCAACTTGCTGAACTTTGCAACAAGTTGATTGCCATTCACACACACATAGGTGTTGTAGACGTTGTGTTCGCCATTCGCTTCACGTCGGCGTTCGAACAGTCCCGCGAGCAACGGAACACCGTGATCGCCAGACAGATCCATCAACGCTTGCACACTCGGGCCGTCTGGAACGGGTTCCGCGATTTCGAGCAGTTCCGATTTCGAGAACGCCTGCACGAACGAGTAAGCGGAAATGCAACACTCGTGAAAACTGACGACCTCCGCCCCGTCCGCAACGGCTCGCCGAGTGAGTGCATCGATGCGAGACAGGTTGGACGACGGATCAGCGTTCTTGTGCTCGAATTGAGCCGCCGCAATGCGGATGTCTCGCACGGATTCACTCCATCCAGCGGTGTCGCTCCGAAGTGTTTAGGCCCAGAATTTTTCGCCGTGCCAATTGCTGTCAGGTTGCGTTTCGATTTCGCAATCGCCTTTGACTTTCGTTTGGCAAGCGAGACGAAGTTGGTCTTCTTTCCCCAAGCGAGCGAAGAACAACAGCGGTCCTGCGAGGAATCGCAATTTCTCGCGAAGCCCCTGTTTGCTGACATTCTCGACGCCTTTGCGAACCAGCACCCGGCAAGTCCCGCACGATCCCAAGCCTTTGCAATTGAGAACGCGGTTCATGGAAGGATGAATCGGGATGCCCGCTTTCAGGGCTTCTTTCCGCAAGTTCGCTCCTTCGGGAACTTCGACCTTTTTCTTCTCGTTGACGAAATTAACCGTGGGCATGATAGGCGTTTCCGCAAACTTCGATCGCGTGGGATGGGATTCAATGGGTCCCGATAATATCGACGAACGAGACGGAATTCCAGTAGACGCCAAATCCCATCGCAAGACCAACTACGGTGAACCCGGCGACGGGATGACCAACTCCGGCCAAGTCCCGGATCGCGTCCCCGGACGCGGTCGGTTCATTTCCGGACGATAGGTGTTGACCAGGGAATACTTCGTCTCACTCGTGTGATTCCGAGACGCCGCGTGGAATGTCCGGCAGTGAAAGAACAGCACATCGCCAGGATTCAATTCCACCATCACTTTCTGACGAATGAGTTCTTGATTCTCCGGGAGATCGGTTCGGAAGAACAAATCGTCGTCAAATCGTTCTCGGTCGAACAGCATACGATGCGAACCTGGGATGACTTGCAAACAACCGTTCTGAGCGTTTTCTGCCCCGAGCGCCAACCATACGCTGACCAACTCGCGTTCGGCGAACGACCAATACCGAATATCCTGATGCCAACCCGTGTCACTGCTGAATTCCGGTTGCTTGGTCATCACGCAGTTGTGATGAGCCAGCGGCATAACCAATTCGGGACCAAGCAGTTGTCGTAATCGCCCGACGACTTTCGGATGCATCGCCCATTCCGTGAACGCGATGCCTCGACTATGGGCTTGCTTGAGCCGTCTTGCGGTTCGACCGCCGGTAGCCGTTCGTGATTCCGGCGAACCCGGGTAGTGCACGTCGGCTTCGTACTCGATTGGCTGCAAATCTCTGTGAAGTCCGTCGAGCGTGAGCTGCAACAACTCCGTTCGCAAGCTTTCTTCGCAAAGTCCCCGCGCGATCGCGAATCCGTTTTGCTCGAAGAACGTGAGTTCGTCGGTCGAGAATTCCATCGCGGTCGAATGCGAAGCGGCCAACGGTTCATTCATAACTTTTTGAACCTTGAGAACAGAAGATCAATCACCCCAAACGTTATCGGTGTGGTGCTCCCCATTCTACGATGGTTCCACAATTTTGGGCAGGGTCGAATCGGGGAAAACCGAGAGCCCGTTCAAATGACGACAATCGCTGGCGTTTTCGCTCAATGCCGAGCCGAAAGACGGAAGAAAATCGATTCCTCAGGCTCGAAGTTGCCCACTCCGGAGCGGTATTCCAGATCGCGTGCGAAGACGTAGCCGATCTCGAACATGTTGTCGATCACGCCCGGTGCAAACCGATGGAAGCCGAGCACCAAACTGTAATCGTTGTACGTGACCACGTCGGCCAGGTCCGTGTCGGCCCGTTCGATGGCCCACTCACCGCCACCGATTTGTCCAGACAGTGACAACCACCGTTGCGTGCCGTCATCATCTTCCGAGACCTGCCATGCGACACGCGGTTCGGGGAACAACAGTTCGAGTCGCAGTTGGTCATCCGGTCGCAAGATGACACCACCCACCGGGAGCGCGACCAAATTTCGACGATCGAAATACTTCACCCCGAACACCGCTTGCGCGTCGTTGGACCAATCGGTGAATACTATCGCTTCGGACGGGAATCGCCAGCCGTCGCGAGCACTATCTTCGATGTCGGAATACACACCGGCGGTGACACGAAGGTTCGCCCACCAGCCGTCGGTGACTTCACCGTTCCAATGCAGACCCAAATCGAAATCAAACAGTTTGGAGGGCAGATCGGTGCTGACCGGACCATTAAGAAAATGAAACGACATCCCGCTGAGCAGCGACAAGTTCTCCCAATTGCTGAATTGGCCCGCGGATTCCGAACGCAGACTGAACATGCCGAACCGATCTCGATGCCCCGGCAACCACGTGAGTCCCCCACCATCGGGGTACCACCGCGCTGCGGAAAAGTCCGCCACCTTCGGCCAGAGGTCGGAATCTCCGTCCGTTCCGATTTGGATTTCCGTGGTGGTTTCGGATGTCGTCCCGTCTTCGACCACGGTTTCCGCGAAAACCTCGTCCGGTGTCGACAGCTCATTCGAATATTCTAATCGCACCGTTGCAGTGCCGACGGCCTCTTCGGTGACGACAGGAGTAGATGGCTCCGCAGGATTCGACGGACTCGGTGGCACGAACGGAACGGGCGATTCCGGAACCGTCTCGTCAGCGAGGACGGTCACAATTCCCGCCCATCCGAGGCCGAACATCAGCGCAAGTGTTCGCAACACGGAATTGGCCTCCGATGCCAACGGCGAGATGAAAAGATCGAGAGAGAGGCGGGTGAATATCAAATTTCCCGCCATCTGTACAAGATCAGATTCGGTTTACGGGCGGTACTCGAAAAAGTTCTCGCGGAGCATCAGAGTGTCGGTGTTGCGTCCGCGACCGAGGGTCACCCGGTTCCAGCGATAGCCTCCTCGAACGGCAAAACCAGGGCCGTAGCCGGTCATGGGGCGTCGGTACGCTGTCCGTCGCGGTGGGGGCGGTGGATAATTTTCACGGAGTTCTTCGGGAATCTCGTGGGAGTAATACGATCGGCGGAACATCCAATCGTCTGCGACGGCTTCGTTCGCATCGACATGAAACACCCCGAGCACTCCCCACACAATGACGGGCCAAATCGCGGTCGTAGGTTTCGGGCAGAGTGTCATGTCAAACTCATTCAACAGAACGAAAACGATGTTGCCTTCGAACAACTCAGATGATGCGAATCATCGACATCGAACCGATTGACGAGGCGTGATCGCCACAAAAGTCAATGTTCTGTGGCACAATCCATGTTTAAGCGATTTCCATGCCAGCCAACCCGGCGGATTGGCAAGCCTGATTGATCCCGAGTATGCTGGTACAAATTACCAGCACCAATCTTTTGCGTTCAGGAGGTCCAGCGATGTGCCCAAAGATTCGACGAAACTCCATGCGAAGCGGCCTTCTCTGTGTCGCCGCCTGGATGCTGATATTATCCGGAGTTCAAGCCCAACAACCGCAATCGGCGTTTCCGGTTCGGTATGTACCGAAACATGCGTTGCTAGCCGTGGGGATTCGACCGGCTCAGATGTTGTCCTCTGACACCGTACGAAAGTTGGTCCCACTTTTCCAGAACGGACGGCTACTCAACCCGCTGCATGGTGTGCCGATCGAGAACGTGGAACGATTGATGATTTCGCTTTCGATCATTGATCCCGCGATCGGTCGTTTCCACACGGCATTCATCCTACAGACCCAAGAACCGATCGACCAAGACACCGTCATCGAAACGGCAATTCCACAGAACCGAGTCATTCTTTACGGCGGGCAACGCTATCGTAAAGATACGGACTCCCAATTCCGTCCGGTTTCCGTTTGGTTCCCTGATGAGAAAACCCTGATCGTCGCCGAAGGCGATGGAGCGATGGAAACCGTCATCGACTCCGCCGCGATGAAGACCCCACCCGTATGGCATTCCCACGTCAAACCGGATGCCTCGGTCATGGCCTACGAGAACGTCTCGCGAGGCCAGGAACTCATTGAGATGGGCATGGAAATGATGCGGCAAATGTCACGGAATCGTCGGCATGCCACTCGCCCACTGATGTTTCCAGCGGACCCGTCTTTGGTCGTGCTCGAACCGTTCTTGGGAATGTTCGCCCCACTCTGGCAAGACGTGGACACCATGGTCTGGAATGTCAGTGTGGGCGATGACATGCAGCTAGAAGTCGTTGCAGATGTCGAGGAAAACGGTTCGGTGGAAGCCGTCGAGGAAACGCTCGATGCGGTTCGGTTGTTGAAGAAAAACGCATTCGCGTATTTGGCGAAGCACGATCAAAAAACGAACGACGCTTTCTCCAAAGCGTTCTCGGCGTTCCTGCAAATGTCGGATGATCTGCTGAAGACGACCAAGATCACACGCGAAGAACGGACCATCCGTGTGACGGCGAGTTGGTCGGGGGAGAAAATGGAAAAGACGATCGCCTCAATGGTTCCCACGATGATCGAACTTCGCGCGAGAAGCCGTCGCATTCAATCGAAGAACAATATGAAACATCTCGGCATCGCCATGCACAATTATCACGATGTGCACGGCCAGTTCCCGCCGCCGGTCATCACTGGTCCTGATGGGAAAACGCCGGTCAGTTGGCGAGTCGCCATTTTGCCGTACATCGAAGCCAACGAACTACACAAGCAGTACCACTTCGACGAACCGTGGGACAGCGAGCACAACAAGAAATTGCTCGACCAAATGCCGTCCGTTTATCGCCATCCCGACGACGAAACGGAGTCCACGAACACGAGCTACTTTGCGATCGTCGGCGAGAAAACCGCGTTCGGTCCCAAAGACGGCGACGGAATTCGTTTCGCCGATATCTTTGATGGCTCATCGAACACCTGGATGATTGTCGAAGCCAAAAAGAAAGTCCCATGGACCAAACCCGACGACATCGCCTACGACCCCGAAGCGAAGAAACTGCCCGTATTCGGCGGTTGGTACAAAGACGGGTTTCATGCGGCATTCTGTGATGGAGCCGTTCGATTCATCGAGAAAACACTCGAAGACGAAACCGTCCGCAAACTCATCGAACGGAATGATGGGCAGATCGTCGAATTTCCGCGATAGCTTGGCTGACGCTTTCGTCATTTGCGTGGATCGGCAGGTGTGATGGCCATTCCCGTGTTTCGGGGGCGGGTGATGTGAGTCGCCAGCCGCCCGAAATGGGGTTGCGAGTGCAGCGATTCCACAATCATGCCGGCGGATTTCCGATCGGCCGCAAACGCGAACACCGTTGGTCCCCATGACGTTTGACCGACACCACGCACTCCACTCACCCGCAAGAACTCCACGATCGCTCCTGTCGTGGAGTTCGCAAACGGGCCGCCCTGGACGGCTGCGAATGTTTGGCCGACACCAAATCCGTACTCGTAAACCGCTTCGGAAAACGCCGCGAAATCAGCGTGTTCCACGCTAGGGGCAAGACGTTCCGTACCCAGTTTCCATAAGCGATCGACCTCAGACCGCGATGTTGGCGGCAACTCGTCGAAGGCTCGCAACTCGGCGGCACCAGACAAACCGGTTTCGTCCAGCGGGGTGATCAGCACGACCCGCCACGACTTCGGTACGGCGATGCGTCGCACACGGTGTTCGCCGCTTTGCTGTTCTCCAGAATCGAGCAGCAAACCGCCGGTGCGGCTACCCGCGATGCCAATGCCCGACCGTCTTCCGCGACCAACCCACTCTGCGAGAGTCCAAGGACTCACGAATTCTTGGCGGGCGGAAAGTCGCTCGATCGCCGTTGCAGTGGCTAACCCAAGTTGCGTTCCAGAACCAAGCCCCGCGTGGGATGGAATCGCTGAATCGACGAGGATCTCACAGTTCGGAAACGCGTCCGGTGAGGATTCCCGAAACCGCTCCATAAATGTCCGCACACGGTCACGAGCAGCGGTGGTAAACTTGTCGGCGATAACACCGTCGGCCATCGATTCCAAAGCAATCAGGCGGACGCCGGGCGATTCCAGCATCATTCCGACACCCGCGAACCGACCATGATCTGTGCCCGGTTGAGAGAGCAAACCAAAATGAAGTCGGCAACCAGTCTCCACATGAATTGTCGTCATGTCGATTCACCACACGCCGCCGTCAACCGCTCGGAAATGAAACTCTCGACGAGTGCGAAGGCCTCCCGTTCGGCGGAACCGGCCGTTTTCTCGACTGGCGAACGCAGTGCTTCGATCTGTCGCTGAAGATCGTTGGCATCCAGCAGATGAATCCGCGTTGCCAAAATTGCCGCCTCGATCACCGCGTGTTTCGCGCGATTGAAACCGAGAAAATCACGAAGCCGTCCGGTATGAATCACGCTCGCGTCAATCTCCGTACGGTCCTGAGAATCGTCCAGCGAACTGACCCGAAATTCGTACCAACGACACGCATCCGCAAGCACCTCGCCAGCGATTGTCTCTGCTGCAAATGTCGGCGGAGTCTGCTCTAACAATCCCAATGCCGCGCGGGTGATGAGAAGCACATCATCCGTCACATGAAACACGCCTTCGCCGCCACGTTTCAAATTCTGATAGGTCGTTGATGTTTGAAACGGACGCAATCGAAGTGTTTGCATCGTCGGTGAAACGATCGGTCCCATCGGGGCCACGTTCACGGTTCCGTTCGCATTGCGAGTGGTGACGATACCTTCAAGAATCATAGTCGCAAACAGTCCTGATGTTTGGCAGTTCCGGGAAAGCCGTCTTTCGATCACACTTGATCGCGAGTCTGAATGAACATCGCTTTCTTCTGGCCGGGCAAGGTGAAATCGAATCCACAGGCCCTGAAGAATTCTTCTGTTGCGGTGACGGCCATCACTTCGAGCACGTGCATCTCACGCGCCCGATCGATGCAAGCTTGCACGAGTCGTTTGCCTACGCCATGCCCGCGAGTATTCGGATCGACCGCCAAACTCCGCACCTCGGCGAGTTTCTTCGAATACACCTCAAGTGCCGCAAACCCGACAATCCGATCGTTCAGCACCGCGACAAATCCATGATGGACCAATCCATCAAGCTCGTCCGGCGTTCGTGGTAGAAGCTGGCCGAGTTCAACGAACGGTTCGATAAAGCTGGCCAACTCCGTCACATCCTGTGAGTGCGCGGGTCGAACAACGCAGGTTTCGGGTTCGGAACTGGACATCGCAAAATTCAGTAAAATGAAAAACGTCCGCGAGCTCAAACGGACGAGTGTAACGATTTCGAGCCGCCTCGACTATCGCCAGGAAAGTTGGTTCCGTTCCCTTCGCCCGGTGCGATTGTGTTTGCCCTGCGTTTGATCCACAATACATCGCAATTTCATCCAACCAACTCCGCCCGTTTGCACACTGAGCGACTAATTATCTGATGGCTCCCATTCTTTATTGCGGTGACACCAACCTGGAGACTGCCGCCTCGTATCTGGCTGGCATGATGGCTTCATGGGGCTGGGAATTCGATTACGTTCCCAGCGATCAACCAATCACGCCGGACGAGATGCAACCCCGTGACTTGGTGATTCTCTCGGACTATCCCGCCGACCAAATGAACGACGCTGCCCAAACCGCGTTGTTGAGTTCGGTCGAAGCGGGAACCGGTTTGATCATGATTGGCGGCTGGGAGTCCTTCCACGGATTCGGTGGGGATTGGGATCGCACAAAGATTGCCGACGCACTGCCTGTGACGCTGCAAACCGAGGACGACCGCATCAATTGCGATCAATCCGCCCTCGTGCGCGTCCTGCAAAATCATCCCGCGGTCGATGGACTTCCCTGGCAAGACCGTCCGCCTTGCATCGGGGGATTCAATCGGTTCCACGCAAAACCCGATGCGAAAACGCTGCTGGCTGCTGATCGTCTTCAGATTGCGATTGCTGAGTCTGAAGCGATCGAATTCAACGTCCGCGAAACGCATCCGCTATTGGTGGTCGGGAAGTATGGCCAGGGGCAAACGGCGGCACTCGCGACGGATGTGGCTCCGCACTGGGTTGGTGGTTGGGTCGATTGGGGTGATGGACGCGTGCAAGGCCAAGCAGACGGTGCCGAAGCTATTGAAGTGGGTGATTCCTACGCCCAATTCTGGCGACAGTTGCTATCGTCTCTGCGACGATCACTTCCCACTTAGACTGAAATTCCCAAGCGTTCTTTTCACAAGATGAACCACGCTGGGTTTCGCGTTGCGAACTCAGCGAACAACCATTACGACGAAACGTCTTTTAGACAAAAGAGTGAGCGAACTGATGACCAACGGAAATGCGATTGTAGGGCAGTCGGGCGGACCGACTTCGGTGATTAATGCTTCACTGGTCGGCGTGGTCGATGCCGCCATCGAAGCCAACGAGATTGAAACCATCTACGGCATGCGTTTCGGTATTGAAGGCGTGTTGAACGACCAACTCATCGCCCTCTCGGAACAACCCCGCGATTTGCTCGACGCGATTCGGCAGGCTCCAAGTAGTGCTCTCGGGTCCACACGTCTCAAACTTCAAGACGAACACTTTGGTCCGATCCTGGAAGCCCTGAAGAAACACAACATTCGATACTTCTTCATGATCGGTGGCAACGACACGATGGACACGATTCATCGCATCACCGAATACGCCGCGACTCAGGGGTATGAACTCCGTGGCGTGGGTGTGCCAAAAACCGTCGACAATGACCTGTTCGGCACCGATCACACTCCCGGCTTCGCCAGTGCCGCTCGCTATGTGGCCATGAGCGTGATGCAAGCGGGGGTGTTGGCCCGTGACATGCAGAAGGTTGATCAATTCAACATCTTCCAAACCGTGGGACGCTCGGCGGGTTGGTTGCCAGCGGCGGCGGCAATGGCTCGTCAGCAATCCGGCGACGCACCGCACATCATCTTGCTGCCCGAACGTCCGTTCGATCGGGAAGCGTTCTTGGCGAAAGTGAAGAAAACCCAACAAGAAAACGGTTTCGTGTCCATCGTTTGCGGTGAAGGAATTCTCGATGCCGACGGCAACCCGGTGAGTGCTTCCACTACGCGAGACAAATTCGACAACGTCGAATTCGGAGCGATGGGGGGAACAAGTGCCGCGATGATGCTCCATCGAATTCTCTCCGACGAGTTTGGTTGGCGAGGAGAATTCCAAGTGACGGAATCACTTCAAATGTGTGCCGCCGATCGTGGAGTCGGGCTCGATTACGACGAAGCCTACCGCTGCGGTCAGGAAGCCGTCGCACGAGGCGTGGCTGGTCGAAGTGGGGAAATGGTGACGATCGACCGTATGTCTAATGATCCCTACGTAATCGAACTAGGATCTGCACCACTATCCGAAGTCGCCAACCATGAGCGTCCCATGCCAGACGAATTCATCGCGGCCGATGGGATGGATGTGACGGACGCATTCATGGAGTACGTTAGCCCGTTGGTCGGTGAACTCCCGACCTACGCCCGATTCAGCTAACCACCAGCGAAAACCGCCAGAATCTCTCAAAACCCGGAGTGTTTCCTAGGAATACTCCGGGTTTCTCTTGATGCACATATTCAAAAAATGTCCAGACTTTCTCGCCGTCAAGCGAATTTTGAGAGCCACTTCGTGAATTGGCTGGGTATTAAAAGATGAGTCGTGTGAATTGGGAGAAAAAAGGGAATTCTTTTCCCAATCCTCTGAACCAGCGCACTACTTTATTCGTAGAAAGCATTGAGACCACCGAATTTCACCGGAACCTTTTTCGAAGAACATGCACTCTATACTGTTGGCGCTCGCTTCAATCGGTGAGGTTTGATCAGCCACTTTACCTCCAAACCTCTCCAAGGGTCAGATGGGAATTGAGGTCGACATGACCGATCAAAGAAAATGTTCGCTTAACGAAACTATCGCTGGGCTGAATTCCAACTCCCGAATCAGTCAGTGTTTAGTGGAATTGCGGGACCGTGTTGTGACATCGCAACCGAACCGTGATGAATGGCCATCGCTGGCGGATTTCAAGAACCAACTTTCGCAGGAATTGCGGGCAACACATCAATTGGAGTCGGCATCCGATACGGATTGTCCCGCGACCTTAGTTGTGGCATAACTGCAGCTCACAGTTCGGGTTCGTCTTCCAAGTCGAAACCGAACTGATCAAGATTTGCGTGAAGTTCGCCGACATCTCGAAAAACACGATGGGCACCGGCTTGGATCAATTCCATGCGGTCGTTCCCGCCAGTAAGAACCGCCACACACAACATTCCGGCTCGCTGAGCCGCCAAAACATCCCAGATGGCATCCCCCACGATGAGACAATCCTCTGGGGCGATGTCAATTTTTTTGGCCGCCGTCAGAAATGTCTCAGGATTCGGCTTACCATGCGTGACGTGAGACGCATCCACCACGGCGGTTTCTTCTTCGAATTCCAACGCAGCCAGTGATTCTTTGATCGACGTTGGCTTGCCGGAAGTCGCAACGGCATGCGGCACCTGCATTTGCCGAAGCGAACGCAGAATCTCCACCGCACCGGGAAGCGGGGTCCGTTCCGGAAGTATCTCCGCATAGGCTTCGCCGTGTCGACGTCGAAGCTCGGCGGACTCATCTTCGGTGACCCGTTTTCCGATCTCCCGCAACGCCGATCGCACAAACAGCTTCCCATTCAAGCCGATTCGCGAATGAATCACATACGCCGGGACCGCCAACCCCGCTGCCGCGAACACGCGTTGCCAGGCCAGAGTGTGTGCGTAGACGGTGTCCACAAGTGTACCGTCGAGGTCGAAAATTAGTGCTTTCATAGACTGCTGGCTGGCTTGTTGGGAGGGAGCTGAGCGGGAGTTTCGATGCTATGTCGGCGTTCGGTGCTGTTGTTATCCAACGAAAAAACAGCACCGGTCGCTTCACAAAAAAAAGCGTTTTAGGCGAGGCTGGCGAAGACGTCACGAGCGCCGGAAATTGTGGATTCGATGTGGTCATCGGTGTGGGCGTTGGACACGAAATTCGCTTCGAATTGACTGCACGGCAGATAGATTCCGTGGTCCAGCATGCCCATAAAGTATTTCGCGAACCGATCAGTGTCGTTCTGAGCCGAAACCGCGTAACTGGTGACTTTCTCCGTGTTGAAGAACAGCGTGAACATGCTGCCGCACTGAGCGAGCACGTGAGGAATTCCCGCGTCCTCGGCAGCTTGATGCAGACCGTCGACCAGTTTTGTACTCAATGTTTCCAGACGCTCGTAGGGAGGATTGGCTTTGAGTTCCCGCAGCATCGCCAGTCCCGACGCCATCGCCAACGGATTTCCCGAAAGCGTGCCCGCTTGGTAAACCGGTCCGGTCGGAGACACCGCTTGCATAATGTCTTCCCGTCCGCCATATGCACCGACCGGCAAACCGCCCCCAATGATTTTGCCGAGCGTCGTCATGTCCGGTGTCACGCCGAACCGTTCCTGAGCACCGCCCAACGCGACGCGAAAACCGGTCATCACTTCATCAAAGATCAGGACTGATCCGTATTTTGTGCATAGTTCTCGCGCGGTTTCTAAAAATCCTGGTTCCGGCAATACACAGCCCATGTTCCCAACAACAGGTTCGAGAATCACCCCGGCAATTTTATCGCCTTCGTTTTGGAAGGCCGCGGTCAGGGCTTCGATATCGTTGTATTCCAAGACCAACGTGTCCGACGTGCACCCGGCTGGCACACCGGGACTGGACGGTGTGCCGTGCGTCAACGCTCCGCTGCCGGCTTGGACGAGAAGTGCGTCCACATGTCCGTGGTAGCAGCCAGCAAATTTGACGATGACATCGCGACCGGTGAATCCACGAGCGACACGAATGGCACTCATCGTGGCTTCAGTGCCGCTGTTGACCATGCGGACTTTTTCCACGCTGGGCACCAGTTCGCACACGAGTTCGGCCATCTCCGTTTCCAACGCCGTCGGTGCGCCAAAACTGGTTCCCGTTTCCAACGCGGCTTGAATGGCTGAGGTGACGAATTCCGGACGGTGTCCCAAGATGTGCGGTCCCCAGGAGCCGATGTAATCCAGATAGCGATTGTCGTCGATGTCGTACAGATACGGGCCTTCCCCGCGTGCCATGATCACCGGTTGCCCGCCAACAGCACCAAACGCTCGAGCCGGGCTATTCACACCGCCGGGAATGAACTGCGCGGCTCGCTGAAATTCGGCGTGGCTTTTCGCGTGGGAAAGTGACGTGGACATGGATTCAATCCGTATTGTGGGGTATCAGCTATGAGTTCGACTTGGAGAATTTATTCGCTGGGGATTGTAGACCTTCAACTCCGCAATCATCAACTGAGTCGCAACACTCGACAGCCTGCCGAGTTCGGCTACAGTTAATTACACTGCGAAACGTAAACACGCCGAAATCGTTGTTGACACCCCATCGGGCCATTTTGCCGAAAGGCAGTTGTGACAAAAACGCCGCTGAAGCCGCATTCCCCGATCGACGTGGAGCCTGTTCCCAAAGACCGATACCCACAGGCATTGGAACTGTTCTTCCACGACAACTTGCCGACCGTGAGGAAGAATCTCGTCGAGCATTGGTTGGCGGCCGATGCGAGCGGCGACGTACCATTGGACGGACTGTTGTGGGCCTCAGTTCACGGGCGTCCGGTTGGGGCCGCATTCTTTTCTCGGCACCGAGGTTCGATGGCCTTCGTTTGGCAACCGATCGTTGACCAATCTCGCCTGTTAATTCCTTCCGATCCATCCGTGGGTGAAATTAAAATTTCATTGCTGCACGCAATCGGAGATCGTTTGAGTGGCGAAGAAATCCACATCGGACAAATGTTGACCCCACCCAATGAAACCGAGCGGGAGTTGTACCGCACCGGCGGCTTCCCTTGGGTGACCGACCTTCACTATTTGTTGCACACCCTTGAGACAACCACCGAGAACCAACCGCCCGATTGGGAGCGAATCTCCTACGAGCCGGGCAACACTGGGCAAACTCAGTTGTTCGCCAGTGTCCTCGAACGGACGTGGGAACAAACTCAAGATTGTCCCGAACTGAACGGGCTGCGAACGGGCTTGCAAGCGCTCGACGGGCATCGAGAGGGTGTGCAAGATGACGAACTGGCCTGGTCGCTATTCACGCATCGTGAGCGGCCAATCGGTTTGTGTTTGGTCAATCCGCGTGAGGGGAATCTTTCTGAAATTGTCTACGTGGGCGTCGTCCCGGAAGCACGTGGCAACGGATACGGACGGGCGATGGTTTCAGACGCATTACGGACTGCTCGGGAGCAACAACATCGTGGTGTCGTGTTAGCGGTCGATTCCCGAAACGAGGTCGCTCGGCGAATCTACCGCGATCTGGGTTTCTCCGAGGTTGATCGGCTCTCGGTTTACTTGCGATTGCTTCACTGAACCTGTTCTTCCGGCAATTCGAACAAGTGCAGCGGCGACGTGTTGCCGAGATACGCGCCTGTTTCCTTGTCACGAACCGCTCCGTTGCCTTGGCTGTTGCGATTCGTAGCCGAAACGAAAAACCGATGGCGATCGGGGTGCATCGCCAATGCATGACAATTGGAGAGTTTCTTGAATTCAAAGCGGAATTCGTCTTCATCGGGATGTCGCCAAAGCACGCGTCCGTTGCCGGGGGTTCCGCTCGTGACGATGAGAAACGAACCGTCGTCGAGTCGTTCAAAATCAAACACGAACCCCGTAGCATTGTCGCCCACCACGAGTGATTCCCGAATCGCTCCGGTTTTCCAATCGAGAAAATGCAGACTGGGAATGCCATTGACGTTCCCCGTTCGTTTCGGATCCATTCCAGCCGCGACGAGTGTGGCGCCGTCATCCAAGAACCGCAGATGTTTCAAACCTGCCACGTCTTGATCGCGATCGTAAAAGTGCATTCGTGACAGATCGAGATCTCGGACGCACTTCCTCGATTGGAGATCCCATTCCTTGACCACACCGAGGACGTCTCCCGCTACAACGGACTTCCCATGCGGATGCATCGCCGCCGCCATGACTTCGGAATCGTGGTCGTTCAGATCGTGTATGCGTTTGCCGGTTTTCGTTTCCCATACGCGAACGTACCGATCTTGACCGGCGGTGATGATCTGTTCGCCGTCCGCCGAGAGGGTCAGCGAATGAATGCGACCATCGTGAGCGGTGTCATGTTTCCAGAGACGCTGACCTGATTCGGAATTCTCGGCGGATGGATGACACACCATCAACCGGCCCCAGGAATCCGAACTCACGAGGATATCGGTCGCGGAATCGGGGTGGAACACAATCCGTTCGATCCAACCGTTGTGTCCGGCGATTGGTTCGGTTTCGGTCAACGCTTCCTTCTCGATTCGCCAACGCCGCAACGAGCCATCGTATCCGCCGGTCACCAGTAGCTCACCGTTCGGATGGAATCTCGCGGTTGCAACTTGCCGATCCGCCTGAGTCGCGAGGACCTGTTGAGGCGTCTTGGTTTCGGTCTTGAACATGATCAAACCTCGTTCAGCTCAGCAATTCGCGGATCGGTTGCATTTCGTCGTGGGCAATCGGCAGCGGTTGGGTGCCGTTCATAAATTCGGTGGTTGTGGGGTCGATGCCGATGGCGTGATACCAGGTGTGGAACAGGGCACCGATGTCGTACCGTTCGCCAACGATGTCAGTGCCGTCGGCATTTGTTTCCCCGATGACGGTGCCAGGACGAATCCCGCAACCGGTCATTGCCAGAGACCACGCATTCGGCCAATGATCACGCCCGACAGACCCATTGATCCGTGGAGTGCGACCGAATTCACACATCACCACGACCAGAACCCGTTCGGACAAACCGCGTTCGTCGAGGTCTTCTAGCAATGCCGACAACGCCTGATCGACCTTCGGCACACGACTGGCATGGGCATTGAAATTGTCGCCATGCGTGTCCCAACCGTAGGACTGAACCTGCACGAACCGCACGCCAGCTTCGATCAGTCGTCGCCCGAGCAGCGTGTGCTTACCTAAATCCGTACGGCCGTAGCGATCGCGGTCACGGTCCGAGAGTGTGGCTTCGTCGAACAAATCTGAATGCTTCATCAGCGTTTGGGCGACATCGTAGACGTAGCTGTGGGCTTCGCTGTTATTCGGTGGATGGCGTTTGGCGTATCGTCGATTGAACTTCTCCCGCAGGGCATTACGGGCGAGATCATCTTCAACGGTGATGGAATCCAGACGCACGAGATTCTTCGGTGGTTTGCCGTTGCCGAGCGCGAACGCTCCGTATTTCGCTCCGAGGAATCCGGCGTGTTTTGAGATAAACCCGCCATTGCCCGGTTTGACCCAAACATACGGCGGCAACCCACTTTTGGTTGGTCCTAACAACTTGGCCACCGCCGACCCCATGAACGGGTATTCGACACCGCGATTCTTCGGGTGCCCACGCAGAATTTTGCCGACGCCACTGGAATGGTTCGGGTCTTCTGTCCGCATACTGCGAACAAGACTGAAGCGATGCATTTGCTTCGCCAGTCGTGGCATCAATTCACTGAGATGCACACCAGGAAGCGATGTGGGAATCGAGCGGTAAGGGCCGCCGAATTGGGTGCCCGGTTTTGGGTCCCAACTTTCAAGCTGACTCATACCGCCATCGAGCCACACCAAGAGCATTTGCTTGTCGCTCTTTTGCAACTCTTTGGCGAAGGTGGGTTGGAGCAATCCACCACACGCCAGACCGCCCGCCGTTCCCGCAAGCGCTCCCAACATACGACGCCGCGACAACGTATGATCCGCGATTTGACATCGGGGATGAGGCATATCGTTTGCTCCTCACTTTGAATCTTCGTGTGTCACGACTGACGATCAGTGGTTTAAACAGAATTCCGTGCCGGACACGAGTGCCCAGATGAGGTTCTGAATGGCGGACTCTCGACGGACTTCATTTTCCGCCAGATAGCTTTGCACGTCCTTGCGTTCTTCATCGGTGGGACGACGAACCAGGATTGCCAAGAACAATTCGTCCGTTAATTCCGCATCTGATCGTTTGGCTAGTTGATGAGTCAAGTTGCCGTCTTTGGGGGCGATCAGCTTATGCACGCCGTCACCGTTCATGAGATACAACGCGGCTTTGACAGATGGTTCAAAATCAATCTCGGGTTCCGTCGGTGGGTTGGCGAATGTATCGACGAAGGTTTCCCGTAGCGTCTGTAGGTCTTTGGAAGCAGCAACGACGTCTTCAATGGACTGACCGGGTTCGGCAAGTCGATCGAATTCTTTAGTCGCGATCAGCACACTCCAAAAGAGCTGTTCGGCCGACAGTCGTTTTTCACTCGCGAATTCATATGGCGCGGGTGTTTCGCTCTCATCGGGAAGTTGGCTGCTCCGTTGGTAGGTATTTGAACGCCCGATTTCACGGAGTAGCCATTTGATGTCAAAGTTGTGAGCAGCAAACTCGGACGCTAACAGATCGAGCAATTCCGGATGTGTGGCCGGGTTCCCTGTGTGATGTAAGTCCAACGGTTCAACCAATCCGCGACCGGTCATCATCCACCACAAACGGTTCGCCATATTGCGGCTGAACAATTTATTTTCGGTGGTTGTCAATCCGTTGGCGAGTTCGCGTAGCGGGCTGAATTTCGGCACGCCGACGATTCGTTTTTTTCGATCCGGAGCAACTTCGTATTCTTCACCTTTGGGAAATTCGGGAATTGGGATTTCCGATCCACCGGGAACTCGGGGCGGAGTCGTGCGGGGTTCCTGAATGAATACCGACATAAACTCCTGCGGTGCGGACATCAGTATTTCGTCAATGGCCGGAAACTTGCTGCCGCGTCGAGTGGCGACCTTTTCAAAGATGGTGTGTAACCCTTGAAAATCTTCCTGGTAGTAATCGTCAACGGTGAGGTGGTCGTGACACTGGGCACACTGCCAATCGACGCCGGCGAACAATCGCCCCACATCGCGGGTGAGTCCGGGAACATCGATGGGAGCCATCGCGCCCCGTGAGACCAACCGTTGTGTGATGAAAAACGCCGCTCCTCGCGTCGTCTCATTGGAGTCGTCCGGCTTGATAATTCGCCGCACGATTTCGCCCCACGATTGATTTTCCTCGCACGCGGATCGCAGAAATTTCTTCCACTCATCATTCTCGCCACGTCGTTCCATCAACCAAATATTGAGCCGCTCGGCCATTTGCCGAGGGAAATCCGGACCGGCAAGCAAATCGTCGATGAGTTTCTCGCGTTTCTGAGGTGATTTCTCATTCAGAAATGTGGCGGTTTCGTTGTGAGTGGGAATGCGACCGGCGAGATCGAGATAAACTCGCCGAAGAAATTCCTCATCATTGGCAGCGGACGCGAACTTTTCGGGCTGTCCGTTTGCGTGAATGAGTCGATCAATTTCCGATGAGAGAGACAGTTCGCTGGCCGAAAGGTTTCCCATTGGCAAACCGAGCAGAAACAAACACCACCAGAGTCGTCTCATCGGACGCACCTTTCCACTCCACGCGAAGCGTCGAATGCTCTTCGAAACTCAAATTCCTGTAGGGAGTTGTCCAACTCAAGGAATCCGTTACGCTGCAACAGCATGTTTCACTATAATCGTGATGAACACAAGAATAAAGAGTTGTTGATCTATGAGTGGGTTGCCGGAACTCTATGAGTCGGCCAAATTTTTGGCAGAGCGACTTCGTCAGTGTGATCGGAAAGTTGTCTTCGCAGAGAGTTGCACGGGCGGCTTGGTCTCTAGCGTGGTGACGGCGGTTGCGGGCGTGTCCGATGTGATGTGCGGGTCGACCGTGGTGTACCGCATCGAGACCAAAGCCGAATGGTTGGGGATTTCTCGAGACCTCCTCGACGATCCTGGCCCAGTCAGTGAGATTGTGGCACGGTTGATGGCCGAGGGTGTGCTTGCGAAAACTCCGGAAGCGACGGTGGCGGCATCGGTGACGGGGCACGTTGGTCCGTTTGCTCCTGAGGATCAAGACGGTTTGGTCTTCATCGGCGTTGCTGGGCGAAATCGGGAACCAGAGGTCTTTGAATATCGTCTAGAACGAACGCCCGATGATGCCAACGAAAGCGAACTACACCAGCTTCGAATTGCTCGACAGATGACGGCGGCAAAGTTAGTGCTGGAATCCGTGTTGAGTTTCGTCACGTCTGCGTAACGGCGGGCGCGAGTTGCTATGAAGACGCTACGGTGGCGGTTCAATCGATTTCTTCCGACGAATCACCACCGCGACCGGCTAGCAACAGGTACAACGCGACCAGTCCCCAGAGTGAGCCGCCGATGATGTACTTCAACAGCGAGGGAATTCCCGCCGGTGACCAGAACGCTTCCAACAACGCCGCGATGAACAACATCACTGCCGCACCGCCCGCAATTTGAACAGCTTCCAAACCGCGGGTTTGTAGTGCTTGCCGACGAGTTTGTTGGCCAGGGTGAATCAGGGCATTCCCGAGCATCAAACCGGCTCCCCCCGCGATGGCGATGGCGGTGAGTTCGAAGGAACCATGAGAAATCGCAAAGCTGGTAAACGCTTTGCCGTGTCCTTCCGCGATGAGATATCCCGCGACGGCTCCGATGTAAATCCCGTTTGAAAGCAGCACATACACCGTGACCACCCCGAGAAAAATCCCGGCGGCAAACGCTCGCAACGCAATGCCGACATTATTGTAAACGTAGAATCCCCCCATTCCGGCTCGATCTTCTTGAAAGACGGGGCGTGTGGGATCATCGGGATCGTAGTCGTACATGGCCTCCATGACTTCCAACTGAGCCGGCGGCATGATTCGACCGGCCAACTCGGAATCTTTCTGCACGACTGTCCAAGTGGCGATCAACGGCAGAAAGAAGCACAGACATCCGGCCCAAAAGTAACCGATGTTCTTGCGAAATGTGCGTGGATAGCCAACGGCGAGAAAATCCAGAAACCGTTCGATCCGTCCCGGTGGCGACCGATAGAACACGTTGTGTCCACGAGCAGCTAGTTCATTGAGATAGGTCTCGAGTTGCCCACCCCATTCATTCGCCCGCACCGTCGCCAAGTCGTGACAAACCTCGCGAAACATCCGTGAGAAGTCCAACACGCCGTTGCCGCTCAGTCTCCGAAACTTCCCGGTTTCCAGGCGACCGACCTGTTTCGAGAACCGATTCCAAACCGGACGACGTTGCTTGAGAAAATCGCGTTTGTTCATGACGGTGTCGTTCTCGACTACGATCAAAGACGTGTCCGATGTTGCCGGGGTGTGCGACGCGGGACGACCTCCAACTCGGCCAACTCATTCGATGCCGTTTCCTGGGGTAACCATTGTGTGTCATCTTCGTCGTCTCGCCGGGCAAATGTTACGTAGGCCCGAGCCAAAAACGACATGGGGTAATCCCGCAGTTGGTATGGGTCGCCTTTGAATTCCAGTTTTCGAGCCATCGTCATCGCCAAGTCGGCACACAGTTCGTGCCCGCGTTCGTGCGAGAGAACATGACGTCGGGAGAGGTAATCGTCAATGATGGCCAGCGTTCGGCTGTCGGGTTTCCAATGGTTGATTTCACCGCGTTCGAGCGGCCGGATTCGCGACAGAATCACGGGTTCTCGCGGCAATTGGCCGAAGCGTTCGGAGATCACCACGGTCCCGGCGGCGAAGTCACCGATGCGTTGCAATTTCGGAGAGAGAATCATCGTGACCAACGCAGGTCCGTAGACGGGTATGAACTGCAAGCCCACGGAAATATCCATTCCCGTCCCGAAATAGAACACGGATAACGGGACGCCATCGACAACCCGCAGGAAGTTCCGCAGCATCGCCCCCCAAAATGTCACGGGGTGACCGTGCTCGTGAATCACCCGCAGGCCCATGGCCCGTTTGCCGATCGTGCGACCACGAAACAAACCTTCGGAGATGGTGAAGTATCCCCAATCCAAGAAGAACAGGGTCAGCAACATCAAACCGGTCGACGTTCCCGGCAGATAATCGGCCAGCAGGAACGATAGAATCATCAAAGCGATCAAGATTCCGCCACGAACCAGGCCATCAATCAGGAACGCCGCACATCGCGAGGCCGGTCCGGCGAGTTGATACGACAAAACAATGTTCTCCGGCGTTTGGAGTTCCAACGCCAGACTCACTGAAGATTGTTTGTCCCAAGTTTCCGTCGGATGCATGACCACTCAGACCGATCGATGTTCAATTCTCGATCCCAGCTTAGAGCATTCTACCAACGGATTCCAAGCAGACATTCCCACCGTTGCTCTGGGTATTGAATGGATTGTGTCGGTTGGGCCGTTTTCATTTGTGACTGGCAGCATGGATCGGCAGAAATTCCGCGGGGAACATCCGGCATCCGACGCTCGCTAACCTATGTTGAGTACAAGAGCCGCGCCCGTCTCTTGAACGTAGTAAGTGAATTTGACCTCCCCGGCGTTGGCGAACCGAATCGCAGCCGTCTCAATGAATCCGGAGAATAGATTATGTCGGCAGACCCTTGGAGCCGTCCCACCTTGGAAGATCTCCAACGCATCTTGGAATCCATCGGCAAGTCCGATCGGGAAAACCTGCGGGAAGCCGAGCGGTTGGAGCTTTCGGTCCCGGCGGAGATCACCACCATGCGGGGAAACACGATCTCAGCCATGACACGGGAAATCAGCCGTTTGGGGATCGGGATGGTGCATCGCGGAGCAGTCTCTCCCGGCGAAGTCACCGTGCGAATGGCGAGCGAAACCCGAAAATTCGAGTACCGTGTGCTCATCGAGTGGTGTCACCCCTGCGAGAACGGCATGTTCCTTAGCGGCGGACGATTCCTTCGCAAAAGCGACGACTAAAACGGAGCAAGGTCGTCCGTGTCCACGACGGACGCGAGAAGCCTTGGTTTCCTAAATGCCAAGAGACAGATCCCGTTCCGATCGCGAGTCAACGGCCTCAATAACGGGTGCTGTGGGTCTTTATTGGTGTCCACTGACACCACCGAACTGTCGGAAACGCGAACACATCGGCATTCCCAGACGATTTGGGTTGCCGAATGATCACACCGATTGACATCCGAATTTCGAACAGGCAATCGCCGGAAGTCTAGAATTCATCGACGGTTGGAACGTCTGAATTGTCCACAGGACGGAGATGGCGTCGAATCTTTTTCCCGTCGAATTCCCGAGGCTTCTTCGAATTCCGCCCTTGCACGTTGAATGGCGTCGGGTTAAGAATGTCGAGATTTAATGGAACAGGTGACGCTCGGTCGCCTGCTCAGAAACCTCGATTGACCGCACACAGCGGGCCGATTCCTCGAAGGGATGTCATCGCGTGGCTAAGGACGTTGGCAAAAAGTATCAGGCGTTGGTGATCGTCGAATCCCCAGCGAAAGCAAAAAAAATCGGCGGGTTTCTTGGGCCAAAATATAAGGTGTTGGCCAGCGTCGGGCACGTCCGCGACCTGCCCGCCAGCCGCAAGGAAATTCCCGAGAAGTATAAAAAGGAAGAGTGGGCCGAACTCGGTGTGAAAGTCGACGAAGACTTCGAACCGTTCTATGTGGTCTCTTCAGATAGCAAGAAGATCATCAAGGAACTCAAGGCCGCTCTGAAAGAATCCAGCGAACTTATCATCGCGACCGACGAAGACCGCGAAGGGGAAAGCATCGGTTGGCACCTTGTGCAACTGCTCGATCCGAAGGTCCCCGTCAGTCGGATGGTGTTCTCCGAGATCACCAAAGACGCCATCCAGCACGCGATTCAGAATCCTCGGCAGATCGACGAAGACTTGGTCGAGGCTCAGGAAACGCGTCGTGTGGTTGATCGTCTCTTCGGTTTTCCGCTGAGTAAACTGCTCTGGCGGAAAGTTGCGCCGAAATTGTCCGCCGGTCGGGTGCAATCCGTCGCGGTCCGGGTGTTGGTGCAACGCGAGCTCGAACGCCTCGCCTTCCACAGCGCCACGTATTGGGATTTGAAAGCCGGTCTCCACGCCGCCGGTGACAAAGAACCGCAAGCCAAAGACCGCTTCACCGCCGACCTGATGACCGTCGACGGCAAAAGAATCGCCAGCGGGAAAGACTTCGACGAGAACACTGGAAAACTCAAAGAGGGCAGCAATGTGTTGTTGCTCAGTGAGGACGATGCGAAGAAACTCGTCGAAAAAATCAAATCATCCGATTGGCAAGTCGAGTCCGTCGAAGAACGCGAACAAACCCGCAAACCCTCGGCTCCGTTCACCACAAGTACGCTGCAACAGGAAGCGAACCGCAAACTCAACATGACTGCCCGCGAAACCATGCGGACGGCTCAGGAGTTGTATCAGAACGGGCTGATTACCTACATGAGAACTGACAGCGTGAACCTCTCCAAAGAGGCCGTCACGGCAGCTCGGAAATGTGTGAAGGATCGATACGGCGATAAGTTTCTGCACAGCAGCGAACGACAATACACATCCAAATCGAAGGGAGCACAGGAAGCTCACGAAGCGATCCGCCCCGCTGGAACGGAGATGAAAACCGCCGACGAACACAACCTGAAAGGTCGCGAGGCGAAACTTTACGATCTGATCTGGAAACGCACCGTCGCCACACAAATGGCGGAAGCAAGATTGCGATTCCAAACGGTGACAATCAAAGTCGAGGACACACAGTTTCGGGCGTCGGGTCGGTCGGTGATCTTTCCCGGTTTCTTCCGCGCTTATGTCGAAGGTAGTGACGATCCGGAAGCCGCTCTCGATGACCAAGACAGCGTGCTGCCGCCGCTCACCGAAGGTCAAACGCTCTCGTGCGAACAAGTTGATGCCCTCAGTCACGAAACCAAACCGCCGGCCCGTTACACGGAAGCCTCGCTCGTGCGGCAGTTGGAAGCTGAAGGAATCGGGCGACCGAGTACGTATGCAAGTATTCTCGGAACCATTCAAGACCGCGGGTACGCTCGAAAGAACGGTAGCCAACTCGTGCCGACGTTTACCGCGATGGCCGTGACCCGGTTGCTCGAACAGCACTTCCCGAACTTGGTCGATTACAAATTCACGGCTCGAATGGAACAAGACCTCGACGATATCGCCGCCGGGCAAGCCGAGCGGTTGCCGTATCTTCAACGGTTCTATTCGGGTGACGAAGGTCTCGATACGCAACTCAAGGAAAAGATTGAAACCATTGATCCTCGCGAAGCATGCACGTTGCAGCTTTCCGGTGTCGATTCCGCCATTCGGGTCGGCAAGTACGGTCCGTATCTCGAGAAGGAAAACAACGGCGAGAAGGTCACTGCTTCATTGCCAAACGATTTTGCGCCCGGCGATCTGACTAATGAGTTCGTCGAAGATCAAATTCAGAAGAAACAAGAAGGCCCGAAACCGCTTGGAATGCATCCGGAAGAGGGTTTGCCAATTTATTTGAAGAGCGGTCCTTACGGTTGGTATGTGCAGCTTGGCGAAATCACCGACGAAAACCCCAAACCGAAACGCAAAGGGTTGATCAATTCGATTGATCCCGAAACGATCACGCTCGATCAAGCCATTGCGTTGATGAATCTGCCGCGGAAACTCGGCCAACACCCTGAGACCGGGAACGTCGTCAAAACGGATGTTGGCATGTATGGTCCGTACGTGCTCCATAACAAGGTTTATGGCAACTTCGACAAGAAGAAACACACCTACGAGTTTGAAGGCAAAGAGTACACACCGCTCGACATCACAATGGAAGCGGCCGTCGATATGCTCTCCAAGACGAAAAAGCGAGCCGCCGCTGAGCCGCTACGTGTGTTGGGCGAGCATCCGGAATCCGGTCAACCGGTGCAAGTTTTCGAAGGCAAGTACGGCCCCTATGTTCGGCATGGCAAGAAGAAGGTGTTCGCCAGCGTCCCGAAAGATCAGGACGTCAACGAATTAACGCTCGCCGAAGGCATTGCCTTGCTCGAGGAAAAGGCCGGCCAAAAGAAGACCAAGAAAAAGAAAAAAACGACCAAGAAGAAAGCCGCGAAAAAGACCACGGCGAAGAAAAAGACAACCAAGAAAAAGAGCTAGAGCGGTTTACTCTCGATCGGAGCGAGTTCGGTTTTGTGGGACCGCGATTGGTAACTCGTTTCCGGTCTTGTCTTCGGAAAGCAAACGCGGGTCTTCACGAAATACACGCGGAGTCAATTGGATTGTCATGTAGGATTTGTCGGTCCCGAACTGAATTTCCGCCTCTCGCCCCGCTAAGGTTCGCACCGTTGGTCGTGTCAGAACGACTTTTTTCCCATCCGGTCCTGTGCGGCTGACGACCACGTCGATCTCGACACGATCTTCAATTCGGTCCAATTTCTCGATGAGAGCCGTAATCTCGGCTAACGTCGCCTTGTCGGCTGTGCAGAGCAAGCTGTTTGTCTCGACTCTGGCCTGAATGGTGAACTGAAGCGGTTTCTTGGTGGGATCCGTCAACCTTTCAAGATCGTGTTTTGCGTTCAAATAGTTCCGGATGGCGTCAGCGGCCGACTTTGCCGGGACCTTCATCAACGGAAAGATCTGCGTTTGCTGATCCATTGATGGGGTCGCAGGCTGATCAGCCGACAGTATCCGAGCAGAACCGATCAGAACAAGAATCATCAATCTAAAACGCATATCACGAACTCCATTCATCAGCGATTTGCTCAAAAAGGCCCCTATCATCTTGCAAAGTTTACACCAAACGCCTCATGTTTACCGCGGTCAGAAAAATTGATCTGTACACAGTACGTGCGGTCTGCTATCAACCGCGCAATCCCTGAATACAATTCAAAAATCACGAACCGCAGGGAGGCGGGTCATGTGTGGTATTCTACGTACGATTTCCTTGGTTAGCGCGTGTCTGACGTGCAGTGTTGCCCTGGGAATATCCGGGTGCGCATCGGATGGCGATCCGGTGCTCAACACGTCCATGATGCCCACAAAACTACTCGGCGGACTGCCACCGCAAGACGAACCCGACTTGGGGAACGTCTACGGTGAATTGCCCGACCAACGGGAATCGGCCCGCGACACGGACTTCGACGACTAGACCATGTCTAGTTTGAATGTAGCGGGTGGCGCTTTGTGTTCCGTGGGAAAAACCCTTCCTAAGACGCTACACATACGGTAAACGCGCTCTCGGACTGGATTCGTTCTCGGCTGTTGAAACCGGCTGATCGTCCCTTGCCAAGTTTTGCAACGGAACTTAGACGATGACACGCAGCACGATTTTCGGATATGCGACTCTCGCGATATGTGTTTGCTCGGTGGGATGCGCTGCGCCTCGAATGACCTTCGAAGCGAGCAGCGATCAACCGACTCCGACTGTCGGCTTGCACTTCGAACGCCCGCCGGAAACCGAATCAAATCCCCAGCCAACGGTCGAAACTGCGGAAACCACGCCGTCGCAGTCCGTGAACGCAACAGCCACAGCGAACACACCCGAACCGTTTGGGCAACACAAGCGGGTGCCGTTGCGACGCACCGACCAAACCGAGGAACCCGAGCAGAAGTCCTTATCCACAACGACACAATCAGCGTCTCGCGGAGCCGAAACCGCACCGTTCAGTTTCTGAGAGTGAAATCCGCGTTGCATTAATCGTCGATGAGCTTCAGCATGGCTTGCCCCATGGCTTCGCCGATGAGGTAGTACGTCTCGGCGTTCGTGTTCCAGTGATAAGCCTGGCCAGATGGCGATTCTTCTTTCGCGCGGAAGAAATCTTTTGTGCCCACGAACGCCACGTTTCCTTGAAACTCGGGATGCGTCGCGACGGCGGCTTGGGCTTTCATTAGTGACAACGCCCGCGGATGTTTTTCCTGATGACCACTCATGCCGGTCTCAGCGATCACGAATGGCAAACCCGGGGTCTTCAAGTCTTTGCGGATATCACGAATGAAGTTCGCCATGTTTTCTTCATAGGCATCATTGAATGCCTGATTGACCCGGTCATTCCATCCTTGATGCCAACCGAAACCGACCAATTCCAGCTTGTGTCCTTTGTATTGTGGGAACAAAGTTGCGGCATCGGCCAGGGTAGCCTTCGTGTGCTTCAGCAACTCTTGGTAATACGGCCCCACCTCGCCGCCAGATGACGGCGGTCGAAAATCTTTCCCAAGACTCTTGCCACCCCAAGCAATTTTGATCAGCAAGATCGGTTCGTTGATCGCGTCCCCAACGACATGCCCGAACCCCAGTTCCGGGCCGATCCGTTCCTCATTGGCACCGAAACCGGGTTTCAAGTTGCCCTTGCGGCCGAGATACCAAATCTGCACATCATCACGGGCCGTCCACTCGGCGTCTTCGTTGATGAGATGTCCAAATTTCTTGTTCGTGACAGGATTCTCGACAAGCCACGTCAAAGAGCCCTTGCCATCGTTTCGCTTCGGGTTGGCATCAATAATGCCATGCCCTTGCATATTCGATTGACCAGCCAAAATGAACACTTTGACCGAATCGGCCGCCAACGCGGACGACGCTCCTACGAAGACCAACAGAGCGCTCGTCAGAATTCGTTGCAACATGGGGGACTCCTTGGGGCAAAGTGAAAGGTTACATGGTCATGTCGGCGGTAACTCAATGAGACATTCATTGAAGATGTCACGACTCCAATAGCCGTGACATCTTCGATTTCTGGGAAACGCACATTGATCATGAGGTGCGTCTAAATGGCATCCAATGCTTGTTTCAGATCGGTGATGATGTCGTCCTTGTCTTCGGTACCGATCGAGAGTCGCACGAAGTCCGGAGTCACACCAGCACTAACTTGTTCTTCGACTGAGAGCTGTTGGTGAGTGGTGCTCGCGGGGTGAATGATCAGGCTCTTGCTGTCACCCACGTTCGCCAAGTGGCTGAACAGTTTCACGCTATCGATCAGCTTAACGCCTTTGCTGCGTTGCTCGTCTGGGCTGTCTCCGGCAAGACCGAACCCAAAGACCGAACCGCAACCATTCGGCAGATACTTCTGTCCGAGTTCATACGACGGATGATTTTTCAGTCCGGCATAACTCACCCAAGAAACTTTTGGATGCAGCTCCAAGAACTCGGCGACGGCCAACGCATTTTCGCAATGCTTCGGCATCCGCAGGTGAAGCGTTTCCAACCCTTGCAGGAATTGGAAGGCGTTGAACGGGCTCATTGCGGAGCCCAAGTCCCGCAGCATTTGCACGCGAGCTTTGATGATGTACGGGATATTCATCGGCCCGAACGTTTCAAAGTATTTCATCCCATGGTAGCTGGGGTCGGGATCGGTCAGCTCTGGAAACTTGCCGTTATCCCAGGGGAAATCGCCTTTTTCGACAATCACGCCACCGATGCTCGTCCCATGCCCGCCAATGAACTTCGTGCAGGATTGCACAACGATGTCGGCTCCCCACTTCAACGGCTGACACAACGCCGGCGACGCGAGGGTGTTATCGACGATCAACGGAATGCCGGCATCGTGGGCAACCTTGGCGATCGCTTCGAAATCCGGGATGTCGCCCCGGGGATTCCCGATCGTTTCTAGATACAGACAGCGAGTGTTGTCGTCGATCGCCTTCTTGAAGTTTTCCGGATCGCTTTGATCGACGAACTTCGCGGTCACTCCGAACTTGGGAAACGTATAGTGGAACAGGTTATAAGTTCCCCCGTACAAACTCGACGAGGAAACGAAGTTTTGCCCAGTTTGAGCGATGTTCAAAATCGCCATGGTTTCGGCGGCTTGCCCCGACGAAACCGCCAACGCTCCCGATCCACCTTCGAGCGCGGCGATGCGTTGTTCGAGCACATCCTGCGTCGGATTCATGATCCGCGTGTAGATGTTCCCGAACTCTTCCAGTCCGAACAATCGAGCGGCATGGTCGGTGTCGTTGAAGGTGTACGACGTGGTCTGGTAGATCGGCACCGCACGCGAATTCGTGGCGGAATCGGGCTCCTGACCAGCATGAAGACACAACGTAGCGAGTTTGAGTGCTTGCGGATCCATAGCGGTAGACTTTCAGATGGCAAAGTGGACAATCAAGTTTGTCGCATCCTATCCGCACGAAACACGGATCGCAATTTGACGCCCCTCCTCATTGCGAAGTCGGGGCGAAAACTCGTATTCAACCTACAATGACCAGCCCTGCCGCGGCTCTCGTTTGAGGAATGGATCGGCCTCCGGACACCCTGTGGCTTCCATCTTCGCCGCATCCCAGTGGAGTTTTTGATCCACACGATACGCCACGTTGCCAAGATGATTCGCTTCCGTCAGCGGCCCGGCGTAACTGAAGGGGCTTGCGGTTTTTGATCCCGTCTTGCAGGCAATCAACCATTCCTTGTGATGCCCCGGCGAATTCCCCGTGAACTGCTCGGGGTATTCGAAGTCCTCGAAGTCTTTCTCAGGAAGCAGTTTGTGCTTGCCATAATCGGAGATCAGCATTCCGCGATCCCCAACGAACAACACGCCACTGTTCCAGTTCGTGAGGTTCAACTCTTGGAGAATCTCCGGTTTCATCGCTCCTTGGTACCAAGTGAGCTTGCACGGTGGCAAATCCTGACGTGCGCCGTACTCGTAGACGGCTTTCATCGATGCCGGTGCGATCTCCGGGTGTGGCGGCGGACCAAACGCCTCGATGGTCTTAGGAGCATCTAACTGAAGTGCCCAGAATGGTAAGTCCACCCAGTGACTACCAAGGTCCGACATCGTGCCATTGCCAAAATCCCACCAGCGATACCACCGCGGCCCCGGCACATAGACCGGATTGAACGGGCGATACGGAGCCGGACCAAGCCATAAATCCCAGTTCAAATTCTTCGGCGGCGTGACGGATTCTTGGGGACGTTCGGTCACATGGATGATGTCACGATGCTTCTTCGCATCCTCTGCGCTTTGCAGTCCCCAGGCGCGGCCGACCCAAACATGCACATCGGTCACATTGCCGATCGCACCGGATTGAATCAACTCCACCACGCGGTGATAATTCGGCATGCCATGAATTTGCGTCCCCATTTGCGTGGCGACGTTTGCCTTTGCCGCGGCTTCTGTGATTTGCCGAGCTTCGTCAACGTTGTATGTCAGCGGTTTCTCACAGTAGACATGCTTACCCTCTTTCAACGCCGGCATCGTGGCGTAGGCATGCGTGTGCTCGGCAACGCTGACCACAACCGCGTCGATGTCATCCGCATCTTCGTAGAGTTTGCGAAAATCGACATACGTGCGGGCTTTCGGAAAACGCTGACTCGCTTTGCCCAGTGCAATCGAATTCACATCACACACCGCGACCACGTTATCCGCACCGCCGGAAGTCAGTGTGTTCAAGTTGGCCAGACCACGCCCACCGACTCCGATAAACGCCAAATTCAACCGCTCATTCGGTGACTTCGCGGACAGAATCGCCGGACATCCTATTGCTGCCGTCCCCGCAGCAATGGCTCCAGCGGATCGGGATAAAAACTCACGACGACCGAAAGACGAAACTTGTTGCGACATCAATGAACTCCATCAAAGGTGGTTGATATCATCACAATACCACAACATGAAACGGATTCACCAGTCTGCTGGCATTTGCTAATCGCTATCGAAGGCTCAACAATACAACAGATGACCCCAACGAACCGCCAACCTCTCCGGAGAAACTCATGGACAAAGTTTTGATCGTTATCGGCGACGCTACCGAAACCCTGGACACAATGTACCCATACTACCGATTGCAAGAAGCTGGCTTCGAGCCTGTCGTCACCGCCCCCGAACAGCGGCTGTATCAAATGGTGCTCCATGAAGTGAAGCCGGGGTGGACAATCACCAAAGAGTGGGAAGGGTATACACTCCAGGCCAATATTGCGTTCAAAGATGTTCAACCCGAAGAGTACGCTGGTATTCTTTTCTCCGGCGGACGAGCCCCTGAATATATCCGCTACGACGAGGAGCTCGTTCGGATCACCAAACACTTCTTCGCAGAAAACAAACCGATTGCGAGTGTGTGTCACGGTGTGGAAATTCCTGCCTATGCGGACTGTGTCCGAGGACGCAAAATGGCAACCGTGCCGAAATGCCAGTTCGACTTGGAAGTTTGCGGTGGCATTTTCGTCAACGAACCCTGTGTGATTGATGGCAACCTAGTTAGCGGTCGTACCTTTCATGACAACGGGTATTACGTTGGCCCATGGATTCAGTTGCTCGAACAAGCCCGCGAGCAGAAAAACTAGGACCGACATGGTGACGTCGACACAACTAGTGCAACCGAGTCATGCTAGTCGTGATCGGTTGCTAAAACAGTTTGATAGCTAGCAAGTTCTTTCTCATAGTCGGAGTGCTCCCGCATGAAATCTCAGCCACATCTCCAACGACAATTCACTCGTTTACTAGTTGTCGTTCTGTCGCTTGCAGGCTTAGTCGCTCATGCTCAAGAACCGAGCCATCAACGTCTTAACATTCTGCTATTCACAGCCGACGATCTTGGCTATGAGGCTTTCCCCGCGTTGGGAGGTTCAACGACTGATGTGACGCCGAATTTAGACCGCTTTGCAAAATCGGCGATGAGTTTCGAACACGCGCATGTGAATGTCGCAATCTGTGCACCAAGTCGAAGCGTGATCGCCACGGGGCGATACAGCCACAACAGTGGTTGCATCGGTTTCAACAAAATGCCGAAACCGATACCAACAGTCTTTGGCACGCTCCGGAACGCTGGCTATCTCACGGGCATTCTCGGGAAAGTCGATCACTCGACAACCGACCCGAACTTTCGCTGGGACTTTGCCCATGATTATGGGGAACTAGGAAGCGGTCGTAGTCCTTCGAAATACTACAACTACTGCACTCAGTTCTTTGAGAAGTCTAGGGATGCCGATAAGCCATTCTATCTGATGGTGAATTCACACGATCCTCACCGTCCGTTCTATACTCAACGAAAAATGCCAGGCGAGGAAGTTCCGACCCGCATTTTTTCCGAGACGGAAATCACGGTGCCAACTTACTTGGCCGACCTTCCGAATGTTCGGAAGGAAATCGCGATGTATTTCAGTTCCATCCGACGACTCGACGATACATTTGGCAAAGTCATGGATGCACTCGAAGAGTCCGGGATGGCGAAGAACACTTTGGTGCTTTTTATGACCGACAATGGATCAGCGTTCCCGTTCGCCAAGGCGAATACCTACCTCGCAAGCACGAGAACCCCCTGTTTTGTTCGATGGCCGGGAGTCACTCGTGCGGGATCGGTTGACCGCACTCACTTGATCTCTGAAGTTGACTTTTTCCCAACCTTCATGGAGGCCACTGGGGTGACACCGCCTGAGCAATTAGACGGACGTTCAATCGTGCCGATATTGCAGGGAAAGAATCAGCCGAATCGAGAGTATGTCTTCACGCAAATCGACTATACGATCAGCGGGCCGCCCAAACCTATGCGGTGCGTTCAAGACAAACGGTATGGTTACATCTTCAATGCGTTTAGTGATGGAAAATTTCAATATCGCAACAACAACGAAGGCAGCACATTTCGGGCAATGCAAAAAGCCGGTAAGACGAACCCCGCGATTCAAGAACGCGTTGATATGTTTCGCTATCGTGTCCCTCAGGAGTTCTATGATTTGCAGCAGGATCCTGGCTGTGTGAACAACCTGATTAACAGTCCTGAACACCAGACGCTTATCAAGGATTACCAAGACCGACTGCGTCGTTGGATGGTTGAAACGAACGATCATTGCCTAACGGCATTTGATGTTCGTGACAACCCCGAGAAACTAGCTGAGCAGATCCGAAACTATCGACAGCAAATCAAACAACCACGTAGCAACAAGAAAAAGCGGAAAGCAAAGGCAACGAACTAAGCACCGTTCTTATGTGACGCCCCGCGCTATGCAATCTTAGGGGCAAACACACAGATTACAGACGTAGTCGCTTGAACTATGCCAATTGTGCTTTTGCGACGCGGTCGTGCTTGTTGAGGTCCTTGATGATCTGGATATTCGTGTAAGAACCATTCGCAGTAAACAATTCTCGACACGCATTCCCTTCGTCTTCACCGATCTCGAATAGCAACCAACCGCCGGGTTTGAGCCATTGCGGGGCCGTCTCGATCAAGCGGCGGATAACGTCCAATCCGTCCGCCCCGCCGTTCAGGGCCAAATGCGGTTCGTGCAACCGCACATCGGGATCAAGTTCCGCAATGTCGTCTTCTTTGATATATGGTGGGTTACTGACAATCAAATCAAACTGCGTACCTGATTCCAACGGTGAGAACAAGTCGCCGATCTGAAAATCAATCCGGTCAGCAACCTCATGCGTTTCAGCGTTGGACTTGGCAACGTCCGATGCCGCTTCGCTGATGTCGACTGACGTGATTCGAACACTCGAATGGCGTTTCGCGAGTGTAATCGGAATGCACCCCGAACCGGTGCCGATTTCCAGAATCGTTGATTCCGCCTGATCACCCAAGTGCGATAGCGTTTCCATCACGAGGGTTTCAGTGTCCGGACGTGGAATTAGGACGTCCGCAGTCACCTGAAACGAGAGATTGTAGAATTCCTTGTGACCGACAAGATACGCAACCGGTTCCGCCTTGGCTCGGCGTTTGACCAGTTCTCGCATTGTGGCCCGTTCCTCGTCGGTCAGGACTTCTGCAAATCGAGTGTAAAGCTCGATTCGGGCACATCCTCGCGAGTGAGCGAGCAAAATCTCCGCATCCAGTCGCGGTGATTCGCTGCCATGTTGGGTGAGGTGGTTTGTGGTCCATTCAAGAATTCGTTGAACGGTCCATTCATCGGGTTTAGCAACGGGAGAAACCGCCGCTGAATTTTCGGGCGTGGACACAGGGATTCCTTTCGCGATGTAGCTCGGCTCTTCGTTCACCATAGGCGCGTGCCGAGATAGCCGTCAACGCCTGAGCAGAATCCATCGGGTTGACGAAACTAGTTATTTTCCGGATCGGGGTTATTGAGACGTTCTTGGCGGTCAAATTCCAGCAGGCCGCCGACAAGTTCGCTCAAATCACCAGCGAGGATTTGATCGAGTCGATACAACGTTAGATTGATGCGGTGATCGGTCACGCGCCCTTGGGGAAAATTATATGTCCGGATGCGTTCGGAACGGTCGCCACTGCCGACCAGCGTGCGGCGATGTTCCGCACGAGCGTTGGCGATTTTTTGCTGTCGTTGTTCGATGATACGGCCTCGCAGAATTCGCATCGCGGTGGCTCGGTTTTTGTGCTGGCTCTTTTCGTCCTGACATTTGACCTGGATACCGGTCGGGACGTGAGTAATTCGCACGGCCGATTCTGTCTTGTTGACTTTCTGTCCGCCGGGCCCACCCGCTCGCATGGTTTCGATTTCAAGGTCTTCGTCACGCACTTCGACTTCCACTTCCGAAGGCTCCGGCATCACGGCGACGGTTGCTGCGGAGGTGTGAACGCGGCCTTGAGTTTCGGTTTGCGGAACACGCTGCACACGATGCCCGCCACTCTCAAACTGCAAATTCAAGTAGGCTCCATCGCCAGTGATCGAGAACACGATCTCTTTGTAACCACCGACTTCGCCACCACTGACATCCATGGCCTCCCATTTCCAACCTTGAGTCTCAATGTACCGTTTGTACATTTCGAACAAGTCACCGGCGAACAGAGCCGCCTCGTCACCTCCCGTGCCGGCACGGATCTCCATGATGCAACTGCCGTACGTCATCGCGTCACCGGCTGCCGCGATGTCTTCGAGTTCCTTCTGGTGGTTTTCGTGCGCCTCCAGCAACTCGTTCAACTCGGCTTGGGCGTACTCTTTGCTTTCCGGGTCGGTTTCCTCATCCAACATCATTCGGGCGGCTTCGATGTCGGCTTCGCGATTGTTGTATTCGCGGACCGAAAGAGCCACCTTCTGCAATCCGCCGTACTCCCGTTGGACCGCCAGCATCTTGTCGACGTTGGCGAGCACTTCCGGGTCCTGAAGTTGTTCTTCGAGTTCCTCGAACCGACGGAGTTTGGCTTCCAAGCTGGGAAACATGACGATAGCCCTACGATGATCAGAAACGAATGCGGATGATGGAAAGAGATTGGCGCGCAGCAACACGCGCTCTCATCGAGTTCCCAAAACAAGAACCGGATGAGAGCGCGTGTTTCGTTTCCGTCGTGGCTAGCCTTCGCTGGCTTGCTCTTCGCCGCCTTTTTTCTTGCGACGTCGGCCTTGCCAGTTGAATTTCTTCGTGAATTTCTCGATCCGACCCGCCGAGTCCACGTGCTTCATCTGCCCCGTGTAGAATGGGTGCGATGCGGAACTCACTTCCACTTTGACGAGCGGGTATTCTTTGCCATCTTCCCATTCAATCGTTTCTTTGGATTGAATGGTCGAACGGGTCATGAACTTGGTCCCGGTCGAGGTGTCGAGAAACACCACGGGGTGGTAATCGGGATGAATGTCTTGTTTCATAGCGGAATCCAACCGCAACTCGGACGTTCCGATTGCGAATTCGAATCAAAAAATGTCTAGACGGACTCCGGACACGCACCGCACGGTTCCGGTTCGAGCTAGTGTAGCGGGCACAATCGCCTCAGGCAAGGTTGGTAGACCGAAAGAAAACTCATCCATCGGTCAGCTTTCATTGATCCGAACTTACCGCGATTCGTTTTCACGAGAAAATCCATCGCGATGTTCAGTTCGGAGCGGCACGATGTACGAGGAATCGGATGGCAATGACGTCGAACTCTTAAAAATCATCTTCTGGCTTGTTGTCGGCTTTATCTTCTGCACCTACCGAACTTGGAGCGAGATTCGGTACGCGTTGACCGGTCGGACAAGTACAGCCCGTATCATCAGTATGCATGAGAGCATCGATGCGGTCTTTACGGGGAAATCGGTCCGAGAAAATCGAATTCAGGAAGTCCGCCTTGAATACTTGGACGAAGACGGCAAGCGACAACGCCAAGCGATCAATTTCCCACAGGGATGGCGACCGCCGACGAATGGCCGAGTCTCCATTCAATATCTGCCCAATGTTTCGAAGTCCGCTCGCTGGGTAGACGGGGTGACGTATGCGTACGTCTGGGTCTGGCTGATCTACATTGGCGGAATTGCTGTGTTCTTCATATACATGCACCGGCTCGCGCACGAACCAGCGATTAGTTTCCGCGAGAAGCGTCGACGCAAACGGTTGGCTCGCCGAAAAAAGCGGTTTGCCCGTTACGCCAATCGCTAAGCGTCACCGCGTTCGATCAGCAGCACCGACGTGTCATCGTGTCGCCCCGCACCTTCGGTAAAGGCGTTGGAGGCGTTGAATAGCACGTCCAGCGTTTCATCCAACGGCTTATCCCGACACTCCTTCACCGTTCGCATAATCCCCGCCTGACCAAACTGGCCATGCGTGTCCTGTTTTTCCGCTGGGAATGCTTCTTCAAGTCCGTCGGTGTAAAGAATGATGCGACTCCGCGGCGGAACCTCGATCGACTTCCATTCGTAATCACATTCGCTGATGATTCCCAAAGGCATGCCCCCGTCATCCATGGTGCCCATCGGCTCAACGGTGTTCTCATCCAACCGATGCAACAACGGCAGCGGATGCCCCGCGGACGTCCATTGAAACTCGTTCGTTTGCGACTTCAGCAGACCAAACAGCATAGTGATAAAGCCCTCGCTTTCCCCCACCATCGTTTGCTCGCACAAGTGCCGATTGACGGACTCCACGAATGCGGCCGTGTCTTTGTAGCGACGATCGAGAATCATCCGAATCAACGTGTGCATCGCCATGATGGAGATACACGCTTTCATACCATGACCGGCGGCATCGCCGAGCAGCACAATGGTTTCGTTGTTCGGAGCTTCGAAAACATCGTAATAATCGCCCCCAGCCAGCACGACGGGCGTTCCGCCGATCACTTGCAACTGCGAAGATTCGTACCGGCCACAGATCCGGTAGCCATCCGGGCTGCGAAGATCGCGAGGCATGATGGACTCTTGCAGCTTCCGAACCGACTCGATCTCCTCCCGCAGCTTCGCAGAAATGATACGTTCCCGCTCGGCCTTCACCGCTTCAACGACTCCTTGCAAAGTCGCCTGAAGCAAGAACATGAAGTCCCCAGCTTGGTCACGAACCACGTAGGCCCGCAAACCCTGCCCGAGAAAACCGGCCAGCTGGAACATCGTTTCCATATGACACGCACCGACGATCGGAAGATCCGGCCGGGTTTTGCGGACCTGCTGGAAAACAGACATGGCAGTGGAGTCGTCCGGGCGATCGGTCGGCAACAACACGATATCCCAAGGTGTGCCAGACCCCAATTTCGCCCAGAAATCATCGAGATCGGAAGTGATCTCGGCACTGGATTCGTCGAGGTTCAAGTAAAGGCTGAGCAACTCCGCTTCGGCCGGATCGTGCCACGCGACAAGAATACGCATCTGAATACCACCCGTTGAACGCAGTGATGCCGTTACAATGAGAGTTCGGCCAGATACCGATGAGATTGGCATCAAGAGATGAAGATTTCATGAGCATACCGCTTTTAGATCGTCGACGGTAGGGTTCGAACATGTCTGTAGCCCCACTGGTACTGCCCGCCAGAGAAATAGAGAGAAACTCCACAAGCACGAAACCAACAGACAACATCCGTGCTCGCCCGGACTCGGCCACGAAACGGGCAAAATTCGAGTGGCCTCACGACTCTGGAAGAGCACTGACTACGACACCGGTCCCAATGCCAGATTCCGCCAGAAACCTGGAATCGGCATTCCTGACCGGTCGATGTGGACCACTGAAAGATCGGTTCCCAAGAAACCTTGTCATCCGCCCTTGACGCCCACGAGATCGTCGTCCAGAATGCTCGTTCTGATCGAGGTCTATCCTCAATCAGCCGATACCACTCCGGAGAGATGACAGAGTGGCCGATTGTGCGGCACTGGAAATGCCGTGTCCGGGGCAACTCGGACCGGGGGTTCGAATCCCCCTCTCTCCGCTTGCCTATCTGAGATCGCCGTAAGCCGTTGCAACACAATGAGTTGCAACGGCTGTTTTTCTTTGACACGGTGAATTGTGCCAAGATTGTGCCAAAACTGCTGATTAAGGATGCTCAACAACCACACCGGATCGCCGTCTTCGGGGTTACAGAAATCAATCATTCGTGCCGGCGGAACGTCCGCCGGAAATCTCAAGGAAGTTCAGTCGGCTCATTTGCCGCTTCGCTTCTTCGTCATGCAAATGATAATAACGTTGGACCATTTCGCTGCTGGAATGTCCCAGCCTTCGCATCACGATTTGTTCGGGGACCCCGCTGCTGGCGGACACCGAACAGAAATAGTGCCGGAATGAATGGACGCCGCCCTCGTCGATCCGCGGGGTGACGCCATTGGACAATCTTTCGGCCAGCGGACGAAGCACGTCTCGCTTGAGAATATTAAGGACCGTGTCCGGTTTCAATTTCCCGCCGCGTGGCCCGTGGAAAATCTCGCGACCGCTGCGGGGCTTCGTTTCGAGGACAGCCTTCAGGTCCGCGTGGATGGGGAACGTCCGATCGCGACCCGTCTTCGTCGTCCGATAAGTCCGGGCACCGTAAACTCACCAACTCCGATATCCGCAGCCCGGTTGTCACCAGGGCAATGACAACATCGCAAAGCCAATGCAGGGATTTGTCGCAGTCACACCATCGGATACTTACCCCCTCCCTCTTCCGAGATAACGGAACGTCTATTTTGCAGAGTCGTTTGCCTCAGGGCAGCTCATGCTCCTACCCGAAACGACGCCAATTCGTCATCCCGACAGTCAATCAATCCGCCGAAGTTATTTCCTCGGTGGTCCTTAGCTTCTTCAATCATCACAGATTCCAGCAACCTTTAAGGCACTGGCCGCTAACTCTTTGCAATCATCTCACCTGACGCGAAAATGGCCTGAATTTAGCGTCTTCGCAAGCCAAACCGACTTCATTGACTGTTAACCGCTAGGTTCGAGTCCTTGTCGGGGAGGGCGAGGGATTGTGCATCTCGTGAATAATTTGAGTCCAAATCATCCATCCAGTTATCCGGAATTGCTAGAGACACTCTCTTGAGAACTCATCACGCATGTCTTTAATCTGAAATGGTTCATCAATGAGATCGTCTCGAGTCAAGTGTGTCAGTTGTCGGCTAGTGGATCGGAGACTGAAGCCCAGCCCGAGTGGTATCATCGCGCCCGCTACCGCCCCCTTTCTGCCGAGGAGCTTCTTGAGTCTTGGGTGATTGCTAGTGGTCACGACCAGGTGCTAAAGAACACCGGACAGGCATCCGACGAACGTCTTTCCTACCGGCGGATCACCTGGACTTATCTATTGAATTCATTCGGAGAGCCCAACGATGGTGTCGGGAATTTTCAAGGTGGATTACAGGAACATCTCTACTTGAACTACGGCCAAGTCCACACCTTGATTTCCGATCAACCCGGCAGCTTGCTTCATCGTCTCAACAACTCGGAAGACTCGCTCGAAACCCGTGTGGAACAACTCTATCTACAAGTTCTCTCTCGGAAACCCATTCTCGAAGAGACGCAGCCGTTCTTTGAATTCTTGTCATTGGATGATGATCAGAAGGGACGTCTGCATGATGCTATCTGGACATTGATGACCTGCAGTGAGTTTCAATTCAATCACTAGTTCAACTTGCTGTACGTTTGCAGTCAGATCAAGGACATTCCTATGGATCGCTTTTGCCCGTCGCACGAACATCTCAGTCGTCGATCGTCATTGAAAGCCTCCCTAGCGACTGGTGGGGCGAACTCTATCATGAACTGGGGCGGGTTGTTTCATTCCGACGCCCACGCGAACGAAGTCACGCAGAACAACAAGCGTTGTATTCTGTTTTGGTTGAATGGGGGCTGCAGTCAATTTGAAACTATTGACATGAAAGTCGGACGGCCCACCGGTGGCGTGTTCCGGGAAATCTCGACCAACTTGCCCGGAGTGCGAGTCTGCGAATTGATGCCCAACATCGCCCAGCGGATGAACAAGCTGACGGTCATTCGTTCTATGCGAACGTCTCAGATCGATCATCCCAGCGGGATTTATCTGATGCATACCGGGTGGTCCCAGACGGCCAATACCCGGTTCCCGGAAAGCGGGTGTGGCTTTCGCGGAAGTCGGACAAAGCGGGTACGACACGCACGCCGATAATTTCGAAGGTCACAAGTCGCTGGTCCCTCCGATGGGCCATGCTTGGGTCGCTCTGCTCGATGACTTGGAAGATCGCGGATTGCTGGCGCTGGTGTGGCGGTGGCGGACGGTTGAACACAACGGGGTGGACCGCCGCGAGATTTGATCTGGCGTGAATCCGGCAAAGCACTAGAACTGCCAAAGCCAGATGCGTAAGGGTAACTGCTGCGGACATGGTCGGCGGCGATCCAGAAAGGTTAATGTCAGTTCCGCTGGAGTGAGTCCGACGGTTGCGAGCGAAGCTGGATGCGTGGCTCACAGCAACGGAGACGAAATTTCCCATATAAAAATCCCTAGTTTGATTCCGCCAAACGCTTAGCCTGGTGGGAATCCTTGAAAACCCACATGCGGGGGGTCGTCAAACGAGATTCCCAACCCAACTGAGACTGATGAGAAGTGCCCCAAGCGATTCCAGCGGTTTACGGTTGACCATGAATTCAAGCCAACACGTCCTTGATTGGTTCTTCAATTTTCAGCAGATGCAGTCGTTGGCTTTGGTCATGGTGGTCCGTCTTAACCAGGGACTCCCAATATGAACAACTCGGTTCTGAAGCTATAGCTATAATGGTCGAAACATTGAATCAGCACGGAAATGCCACCTGTCAACGCTCCATAACTTGAGAGCCGTTGTTCGTGTTGTTTGTCCCGGCTTTAAGCAATGAGCCGAAGAGAACGCTTCGCAAATTGGCGAAAGCCTTAGCTCTGTGTTAGTCTGGCGATCTATGGCCTGGAATCTCTATCCCCCTCACAGTGAATGCCAGCATGCAAAGATCGCATCTCACGCGACGAGATTGGTTGAAAACGACGACCGCTCTCACGATAGCAACCGCCGGATCAAAGTTACGACCATCATCCGCCGCGGCAGGCGATACCAAGGAGCAAGACGTCACTGACATCGATACTCGACGCGAACTATTCGTCGACGATGTGCTGATTGAACGACTGACCGGTCAGGCCAATCGACGACTGCACCAACCGCGTCCCTGCGACATTGCCTTGAAGCACGACGAACCGTGGGAAGGCAGCGGGAGCGGCTACCACAGCGTCTTTCAGGATGACGACGTTTATCGAATGTATTACAAGGCATGGCACCTGGAGGCAATTCAAGGGCGTCTCAATTCCAGCCACCACCCGCTGTTCTGTTGTTATGCTGAGAGCAAGGATGGGATTGAATGGCAGAAACCCAATCTCGGTTTGGTGGAATTCGAGGGTAGCAAACAAAACAATATCGTGCTTGCCAGCGGCATTCTGAACGGTGCCAACATTGACGCGGGGCATCCGGCCGTGTTCAAGGATCAGAACCCCGACACTCCGGCCGATTCTCGTTATAAAGCGATTGTGAGATCGCGGAAGCCGAGGGGCTTGCACGTGCTGGGATCACCAGACGGCCTGCATTGGACTCCTTTGTCGAAAGAACCGGTCATCACCGAGGGAGCGTTCGATTCGCAAAACCTGGCCTTCTGGGACCCGACAATCGGAAAGTACCGCGCCTACTGGCGGATCTTCAGTAACAACATTCGTGCCATCCGCACGGCCACATCGGATGATTTCGTGCATTGGGGTCTGCATACGGAACTCCAGTACAAAGATTCGCCGGCCGAACACCTCTACACCAACCAGGTGAAGCCTTACCATCGGGCTCCACACATTTTGATCGGTTTTCCGACGCGTTATGTGGATCGTGGTTGGTCGGACTCGACGAAAGCCCTGCCGGAGTTGGAGCACCGCGAATTGCGGGGCTCCTCGACCGAGCGCTATGGGACGGCCGTGACCGAAGGATTGTTGATGGCCAGCCGAGACGGCGTCCGTTTTAATCGCTGGAACGAGGCATTCCTGCGTCCCGGAATTCAGCGGCCGGGCACCTGGAACTACGGTCATCAGTACATCGCCTGGCATGTCGTCGAAACGAAGTCCCACCTTCCTGGTGCACCTCCCGAGTTATCTCTGTATGCAACCGAAAGCTATTGGACCGGGTCCGGCAGCGCGTTGAGACGCTACACATTACGACTCGACGGCTTTGTTTCGGTCAATGCTCCCATGAGCGGGGGAGAACTGTTCACCAAGCCGGTCACGTTCGCTGGCACGGAACTCCGACTAAATTTCGCCACCTCCGCAGCTGGCGGAATTCGTGTTGAAATCCAAGACACAGATGGAAGTGCCCTGCCCGGTTACGGCCTTGACGATTGCCAGGTTATCTTCGGCGATGAACTGGATCGGACGGTTTCTTGGAAGTCGGGTGGCGACCTAAGCAATCTCAATGGACGTCCTGTGCGGCTCCGCTTTCAACTGAAAGATGCTGACTTGTACGCATACCGCTTCCAAGGGCAAACTTAGAAAGTAAAACTTAGATCGCTTCCTTCGTTCCGTATTCGGTCTGCTCGCCGTCCAAGGCATCCGCTCTGACCGGACTCGATCGGCAGCAGAATGGTCAAATTGGCCTAGCGACCCACAAGTTCGCCATTCGAAGCGTCTGGCAGGTCAACGTCCCAATTTCACAACCACCAACTTCTTCAGAGACGTATCTATGAAGTCCGCAGACGGCCTGACATCGAAAAACAATATTTGGTTCCTACTATCGACGGCATTGGTCTTGGTTCTATTGGGAATCTCACCTGTCCACGCAGCACGGTTCGACATCACTGATTACGGCGCGACGGCCGGTGACGAGTCCGATGACACCGCGGCAATTGTACGAACCATGCAGGTGTGTGCGACGGTCGGCGGAGGCGAGGTGTTTGTTCCCGCCGGCACGTTTATCGTTTCGCGGCAGGGGGCGGAGAGCCCGATTCTGGAGATCCCATCCAATACAACGCTACGCGGCGAGGGGGCCGCTTCAACCCTGAAATTTGATCCGAAAGTGAATCAGTCGAACTTCTGGCGTATGCTAGGGGCTGGTTCCCAAGACTGCCGTAACGTTACGATCCGCGACCTGCACCTGGACGGCAGCAACACGTTCACCTTCTACGAGCCCGGCAAGACGCCCGAACATAATCACGGCATCTTTTTTTACCGCCAGGAAGGCGTGATCGAGAATGTGACCGTTCGTGATTGTCTGATCGAGAACTTTAGCGGCGACTGCGTTGGACTAGGGCCGGGCTGTCGCAACATGACGATCCGCAACGTCACAGTACGCAATTTCGTGCGTCAGGGTATTCAGATGGCTGGGGGCAACGGAGCCCGCGATTACCTCGTGACCGGTTGCCAGGACTTAGAGGGAGACGTTCGGCCTGGCGGCTCCACAATTCATGTCGAGCACGCACGGGGGCTAGAAAACGTCATCATTACCGATAACCGCTGTCGCAAATCGATCCTCGCCGGCGGGGTCGACGGGATCATCATTCGAGACAACATTATCTCAGGCCGCTTGGTGGGAAACGGGAACTCCAATGCCATCGTGCAAGGCAACCTCGTGCGTGGTACCCAAAGGGGTAGCTACGTAGTGCAACTAGGCTTCACCGACGGCCTGCTCCTGAAAGACAACCTTATCTCCAGCTCACATACCGAGAGCGGGGGGCTCTATGTTTGGGGTGCATCACGCTACAACCCGTCCCCTAGCCAGAACGTGACCGTGACTGGCAATGTGATCCGAGTCCCCGGACGCGGCGTGTTTCTCAACGGCGTTCACGATGCCCTAATCCGAAACAACCTTATCAAGAACGAGGATGCCAAGCAGAAGATTGTGGTTCAGCGGGCCGAGCGGATTGAGAGAGAACTGCAGACGGACGAGTGACTCAGAATGCTCAAGCTCTTGGCCGTAACTTTTGAGCAGCTTGAAGAACGACTCGATTTGCCACCGGCGATAGTACCAGTACGCTACCATCTGGGCAGAAACCTCAGACGAATCCACGTTCGTTAAGAGCGTCCATTGGGCGACAGTGAAATCCTCGTCATCGATCAATCGCAGTACCACCAACCGCAGCGGAAGCGGACGTCCCGAGACGGTGCGTTTCTCGCCTTTGCGGCACTCGGTGTGGGGGCGATCGGACTACCGCTGTTCGCATCGATCAAAAGAGCGGTCGTAGCCCACATCGTCGGCACGCGTAATCTGCCGAACATCGCTCTTGCTGGCGTGCGATTTGTAGCTCAGTTTGCACCAGTCATGAGCGAGCAGCACAAACGTCGAATCGTTCTGCTCACAGGCCTGCCGACCGGCGTCCCGCAGCGGCTCGGCAAAGTGCCGAGAGTTTCACCCGCGGATTGTTGAGAAACCGCCACGCCGCCTGCGTTGCCGAAGCCGATTGAGTCTGACCTACTAGTAGCGATGGCCCAGACTGAAATGGGAGAATATCATTGTGCCAAAGCCGGCGGAAGGATCGCCGTGGAAGTGGGGTGTCGGTGCCGACGTTACTGCGCCGACAGCTTCCGATCCAACACTGGGACGCGGGCTTTTCACCCAACCGGAGCAACAACTTCGTCACCGCGTCGAGGCATTGCTGAACGCGGGAGAAATCGAGTCCGCGGTGAAACTTATGTCTGCCCACAAACGGGATGATTTTCCCCCGCACTGGGATCCGCCGCCACGTATTGGTTACGGGGAAACCAAGCCTGAACTGCTGGCAGTGGTCGAAGCCCTGATCGTATTGAACCCAAAGGGTTGGGTTGAAGAACAATACTGGGAGAAATTCCATGGTCGGACCAGCCAAGGCTATGGCTTTCGCTACTATTGGAGAAGGTTGGATCAAGAACGATGGGACCGGCATCTTGAGATTCTGGAAAACCTACCGGAGAACGCTACGATTCTCACCGATCAACGGGAGGCTTTGTTATCGCTGCTTTCCGAGGGTGCTGATAATTCCTCAATGACCGATTCTCAACAAGACCGGCTTCGCCAACTTTTGGGAGTCGAGAAGAAGGAATCGAAAGAAGAGCCAGCTGAGACTTCAGCACCAGACGACTCAGCAGCACTTGAGGAAAACGCACCTTGAAACAGCCTCGGGAGCACTCCGACCGACTCGATTAGTCTTCTGTGAGGTGACGATTGGAATCGATGAATAGCCAGAACGCGGCGGCGATTGCATAGACTGCGGCATAGGTGAGAAATACGAACTGGTAACCGTCGAGCAGGGCTGCTTGTTCTAAAGTTTTTGAAAGTGGCACGGACTGTTCTGCAGCACGTCTAGCAACCGTTTGTTGAATGATGGTGCCGGTGGCCCAACCGGCTAGCGCTGCCCCCATCGTGCCAATGGTGTTCATGCAAGCGGCCGTGACGGCGGTGTGTTCGCGGCCTAAATCTTGGCAGGTGGCCCAAATCGCTCCCAAAGTGCAGTCGATGCAAAAGGCCGCCAATGAGACACAGAAACAGAACACGTGAATGTTCGGTGCCACACACGCTCCGAGCCAACAAAACATGCACACAAGCATCGCGAGGATGCCAACCGCTCGCCGTCCATTGCTTCTGCTACCGAGTTTGCGACTAAAGAAACCGACGAACAATCCGCCCGTCAAACATCCGACAGCTCCCACCCATAACGGGGCTCCTTTGTAAATCGCACCAATTACGTCGGAATCTTCAATGCTAAATCGTTGATCCAAGTACGACGGTAGATAGGTGATATTAAACGCCCAACCATAGTTGATCAGCGAATACATCGCGCAGAGTGCGAGAACGCTCCGATTCGTGAAGAGTGCTCGCCAAGGAACACTCGCATGCCCGAGAATTTCAGTACCTGGGCTTGGGGGGATTTCGGGGGATTTTGTTTCCTTTGCAGAGTCCGATTCTTCGGGATGGTTGCGAAAAAGAGCCGCGAACAATATGCACCACACAAGTCCAATCAACCCAAAGAGCACAAACGCGCCTCGCCAACTCAGTAGCGGAGAGGAAACTCCTGTTCCACCAACGAGGAAGGCCCAAATCAAAGGCGTTGCCCCTCCTGCGAGTCGGCCCGACATCCAGACGAGTCCCTGCGCAAACTCCCACCGATGCGCCGGAAACCAATTGTAGAGGACGCGCGTAATGTTCGGATACGCTCCTGCTTCACCGGCTCCGAATAAGAATCGCAGAACGATAAGCGTTCCAAGTCCGCCGAGTGTCCAACCGCCAACTTGGATGCCGACTAAGCCTGTCAATGTCGTGCAAACCGACCACCAAACCACGATGCGAATCAACATGGACCGCGGCCCAAGACGATCCCCCAACCAGCCTGTGGGAACTTCAAAAATCGCGTAGGCAATCGCGAACCCCGTGAATGCCCACTTGAGTTCGGCGACGCTATTGAGGTTCAAGTCTTTGGCAAGCGATGGGGCCGCCATTCCGAAGCAGACACGGTCGAGATAAGTGATCATCGACAACGTGCAAACCAAGGCCAACACAACTCGTGAACTCTGCGTTCCGAACCGCTGGGCTTGGGCACGCAGTACGTCGCCTTGAGGAGGGACATCTAACGGGGGAACCGCCGGCGGACTGTCTTTCGGCATCGCTACTTGTTCCTACTAAAGAATCGGGCCACCGGTTTCCAAGTGATCTCGGGATCGAGTGGAAACACCGGTCGCCGGCTTTTCTTATGCCCGAGAGAAGGCAAGTTGGCGCTTGTTGCCCCTGGCGCGTCGATATGAATCATGTCACACCACGCCGCGTACATGTGGTGCTGACAATGAGGGGATTTCACAATGGTGATGTCGAAGTCCTGCGGATTTTGACCGTGTGCCAAGAACAACGAACGATCGAACAAGTGCACCGGTCGACTTGTCATCACCAAGGTCAATTGGCCTGATTCAAACACGGCGGTCCGGCCGGAGTTCCATTCCCACGTGAACGATTCACTCCGGAAACGGCCATCCGATAACAACCGCACTTCCCCGGTGAGCGGAACACGTTGGAATCGCTGAGAATCCAACGCTCCGCCAACCTCGATCGAAATCGTTCTTCCCACGCCCGCATTGAATGCGGCATCCACCGCGTCCCGATCCACAACCGGAGCCAACACCGAACGCGAACATTGTTGTGCGAGCAATTCCCGCACGATTTCCAAGCTGTCTCCGGATGCTCCCGAACTTGTCGCGTCGGCGGCATCGACCAGTGCAACGGGCTTCGTGGTCGATAACGCTTGTCGCACACCTTCGGTCATTGGTGTGAGCTGAGCCTGCATGTGGGCTCGCTGTTCCCAAAACTGATTCGCCAGACGTTCCGCGGACTCGGCCGCCAAATCTGGGGCATTATCGGTGACGACGACGGCGTAGCTTCGAAGTTCCGGTACGTCCGTAAAGGGATTGCCGATGAAGAACCCCGCTGAAAGTCCCACGTCGGTTTGTTCGATCTCTTTGGCTTGATCGATCAATCTTCCAAATCGGCCGGTTTCCGTGATCAGTTCATCGCCACGCACGAGCGCGGGGATTTCGACTTTCGCCATGACCGGTTGGACCTTGTCATCCAGTCGATCCATCAACAATTGGGCCGCTTGCTCTCCGGTGCGTTGAAAATCGACGTGCGGATACGTGTGGTAAACTGTAATCGCATCGCAGTGCTTCATCATCCGATCCGTGAGGATGCCGTGCATGTCGAATGATGCAACGAACGGTATTGACTCACCAAGAAGTTCCCGAGCGATTTCCAACAATCGGCCTTCGGGATCGTCTTCGTCTTCTGTGGCCGTCGCCCCGTGCAACGCGAAATACGCACCGTCAACTGGACCGGCGGCTTCGATGCTCTCCCGCCATTCCGTTTCGATCCGAGCGAAATCCGCAGCCGGAATGACGCCGCCCGAAGTGATCCCACGAGCACTCGACGTGGGAATCACTTCCACCTCCGGTCGCTGTCGGAACACGCTGAGAGCCCCATGGACCTCGGTTCCCATTTTTTCGTGGTGCGAGAAAATTTCCGGTCCGAAGTTCATTAAGAAGTCGGTGTATCTTGTGGGGACGGGGTTGAACGAGGAGATCTCGTGGATGTACTCCGCCACCAAAATCCGCAGCCCGCGCATGAGCAAAGCTCCCTGGGAGTCGGGTGAGCGATGGTTAACAAGACTCGTCGATCAACGTTGATTTCACGAAGTCCTCATTGATCGTGACACCCAAACCAGGGCGATCAGGCGGTGAGATCCATCCGTCGACCGCTTGAATCTTTTCTTCGGTCAGTTCGTGACGCAGCGGCGAGTCTTCCACGCAGTCTTCGAAGATGAACGCATCGCGGCACGTGCTCAGCCAATGAATGCTCGCCGCCACCGTAACGGGACTGGTGTAGCAGTGATTGCACAGCCGAGCCCCAATTTCTTCGACACGCTGACGAATGTAATTGGATTCGCTGAAACCGTTGCGGGACAGATCGACCTGATAGACATCCAAGCAACGTCCGTCGATCAGCGGGCGGAACGAGTATCGTCCGCACTCCTCTTCGCCCGAGGCAATCGGCACCGGCGAACGATCTCGGAGCCAGCGATAACCTTCGTAATCATCGGGTCGCAACGGTTCTTCCAACCAACCGATTCGGTAATCCGCGAAGGCTTTGGCTCGATCAAGTGCGGTGCGAGCATCCCACACACAACCGGCATCGACGAGCAAGGTGGCATCGTCTCCGAGCCCTTCACGAGCGCCTCGAACCAAGTCGACGTCGACCGCTTCGCTTTGCCCCATTGGTTCCCAGCCGAACTTGACGGCGTTGTAACCGTATTCTCGCCAACGTTCGCCGATCTTCGCAGTTTCGTTTCCGTCCTTGCCGAACAGGATCGACGCGTACGCCTGAATGCGATCGTGTTTCTTCCCACCTAACAGACGGTGAATCGGCTCGCCAAATTGCTTCCCTTTGATGTCCCACAACGCCATGTCGATCGCGGCCATCGCGGTGATCGTGACCGATCGCCGTCCACAATACATCGTACTGCGGTACATCTTCTCCCAAAGGCGATCGGTCTCAAGCGGGTTCTCGCCGATCAAGATTTGGCGAAGTCCCGTGGCGACGTTGTGGCTAAACGGAGCGTCGATGACGGCTTTAACCATCTCGGGGGACGAGTCTGCTTCGCCGACACCTTCCAAGCCATTGTCAGTCCGGACACGAACCAAAACGGAATCTTGGCTGCTTGCGGTTTTTGCCTCCACATTTTTGATACGAAGAATTTGAACGACGATCTGAGTGATTTTCATCGAGTCGGTTCTCAATAAAGGGTAATGTTCGTCGATCGCCAATCGCGATGACGGTCTGTGTGAGTGTGTCGCTAGTCAATAACTCGCCCCACGACGACGATGTGTTGCCCACGCGGAACGGCCGCTCCCCACGCCTGAGCAAGTACCACACCATCGACACCGGCTTTCACCGGCCATGGTTCCATGTCAATGTGATCGAAATCGTGAAGACGCCCGATGGTGTCATTGGCTTTCACAACTGTGCCGCATTCCAAGAGCGGTTCGTAGTGTCCATCGAACGGTGCGAGCGTGTAGCATTCGCGATCGACAATTTCCAATTTCTTCTGCTTACCCGCCGCATGAAACGCGATCGGTTCGATCGTGCCTTGCATTAAATCGTTGTGAATCAAAGCGGCCAAAACTCCCTGCCGAGCGTATCGCACCCCCACCGGATCAACAGCGGCCCCCCAACCGAGTTCCGTCCCCACCGTGATTTTCCCAAGTCGCTCCGCCTCACTGGGCAACAACCCTGGTGTCACGTTCTGATAGACCATCAAGCTCGGTGTGCCAAACCAACGCGCGGTTTCTTCGATCTTGGCAGACAAACCGGGATCGTCGACCGGATGAAAACTCGCACAATGGGAGAATCTTGCGACGTGCCCGCCGGAGTGCAAATCAATCACGATATGCACTTGCGGCCAAATGTGTTGGCGAACGAAGTCGGCAATGCGATGGGTGATTCCAGATAACGCCGGCGTCTTCCCAGCACCGTCAACAAACGCGCGATTGAGGTTCACGCCGTCATCCAGTCGACTGCTTTCTCGTGTCCCGGCCCGGAATGCCGATGGGTTCAACACCGGAATGAAGATGATTCGTCCCCGGACATCTTCCGTGCGAATGTCGCGCATCAATCCCTTCAGCGCGATCGGTCCTTCGTATTCGTTGCCATGATTTGAACCGAACGACACCAATCCTTCGCCAGCTTGAGCTTCCGGCCCGACCCAAACGGTGAGCGGAATCAGATGGTCCCCCCAGATGCTGTCGTGTTCCAAGGCGACCCAGTAATCGCGGCGGCCTGGAGATTCAAAATCAAGCAACTTGGGTCGGACGATGGTTCGGGACATGCGAGAATGACTCTACTGATGGAAACGAAATTCGAGAGCTAACGCAGGATGTCGTGCAAAACATGCCCATGCACATCGGTCAGACGGAAATCGCGTCCGGCGTAGCGATACGTGAGCTTCTCATGATCAAAGCCCAAGAGGTGCAACATCGTGGCATGCAAGTCGTGTACGGCGGTCGGGGTTTCGACGGCTTGAAAACCAAAGTCGTCGGTGGCTCCACGGACAGTTCCACCGCGAACACCGCCGCCAGCCATCCACACTGTGAAACCGTAGTGATTATGATCCCGCCCCAACCGCGACTTACCTTCGCCGGTCAGTTCCACCGTCGGCGTGCGGCCGAATTCGCCGCCCCACAGAACCAACGTGTCCTCGAACATGCCGCGTTGTTTCAGGTCGGTCAGCAACGCGGAAATCGGCTGGTCAATTTCCCTAGCGAGCCTACGATGATGATTTTCGATGTCCTTGTGATTGTCCCACGGTTGGCCACCTCCATGCCAAAGTTGCACATATCGCACTCCGCGTTCGAGTAACCGACGAGCGATCAGGGTTTGCCGACCATGCACGCCGCTGCCATACATTTCCTGAATCGACTTGGGCTCCTTTTGGATGTCGAAGACATCCGCGGCTTCCATTTGCATCCGGAACGCCAACTCAAACGATTGAATCCGTGAATTCAGTCGATCATCGTCGCGTGCGGACTGATGTTCCCGGTTGAATGTCCGTAAGAGATCCAATTGCCGACGTTGAATTTGGGTGGTTGCATGCGTGCTGCGGATGTTCTCGATGAGCTTGTCGATCTGCTGATGCTGGGGATCGACGTACGTGCCCTGAAACGCTCCCGGCAAAAACCCCGATTGCCAATTGTCGGCCCCTTTGACCGGCAACCCTTTCGGGCACATGACGATAAAACCCGGCAGATTCTGATTTTCCGAGCCCAATCCGTACAAGACCCACGAACCCACGCTTGGTCGGGGAAGCACCGAATCGCCACAGTTCATCAGCATCAACGACGGTTCATGATTCGGGACCTGGGCGTACATTGAGCGGATGACGGCGATATCGTCGATGTGCTTCGCCGTCTTGGAGAACAACTCACTGACTTCGATGCCGCTTTCCCCGAATTTCCGAAACGAAAACGGTGACGCAAACGCGGCCCCTGTTTTGCGTTCTGTGGCCAAGCTCACCGGGGGGGCTTGGCCTTCGTACTTTTTGAGCATCGGTTTCGGATCGAATGTGTCGACGTGGGACGGTCCACCGTTGAGGAAGAAGTGAACCACCCGTTTCACTTTGCTCGGAAAGTGCGGCAGTTTTCCACCGGTGAGTGCCGCTTGAGTCGCCTGTGAATTGGGATCGCCGACGATGCCCGCCAGTCCCAAAGTTCCCAGCCCCATCCCCACACGTTGCAGGAGCGAACGCCGATCCAATTCCATCACCTGTTTATGTTGCATCAGCGTTCCCATGACTTGTGTTAGGCGGCTTATCACTCTCAAGTATCTCAGTCCACGAACAGAAATTCGTTCGACAACAACAGCACTTGTGCAAGCTGTTCCCAGGGCTTCAAGTTTTGCGTCTTTGGACCGGTGAAGTCCTCGACCGAATTCCACGATTGATTCGATTTCTCGTCAGCCGGTGTCCCCGCCACGGTTCCGAGTTCGTCAATGGCAATCGACCAAAGATACTGATCGCTGTTGAGATTGCCGTTGATGTCGACAACAAAATCCAATGTGTCCCCGGCTTGCACTTTTACCGATTCGATCTTCAACGTCTGTGCGGAGTCATGCAGCGTAAACTGACTCAACACTCCCTGCCGACTGGAAATGATCCAACACCGAATCCCGTTGCCCGCAGCGACTTCGTGCCGTGCATCAGAGTCGATGGAAACCGTCGCATCGCGTTTTGCGGTCCAACGACGAATTACGGCGTGTTTGTGGTCATTGCCTGGATGCCCTCCACTCGCCGTCAATTGCGCCCAACCGAGTTTGGAATCGGGCCATCTGCCTCCGCCTTGCCAAGCCGTCCCGTTGAAGTACGGCAATGGCTGAAAACTCTGGATCGCGGTCCCGGCTTCATCGACGGCCCCATAACCGTATTGCCACGCCAACTGACGGGAAGTCAGCGGGCGTTGACTTTCGGATTTGGGGGCGGAAACGAATCGCAATGCGGCCTCCCTTTGTTGTGGCGTGGGAGCCCGCTGATAGACGCGTTGAAAGAGTTGCTCGATACGTTCTTCCGGTGACGCATGCGGCATCGCCTCGATCAAGGCAGCCAAACGTCGTGCTCGAACGGCCACAAACGGATGATTCAGCCCGAACAAGGCTTGTTGCGGCACCGTCGTTTGCGAGCGTTCCGGAATATGCAGATCAGGATTGGCGAAATCGAAGACTCGATACGCATTCGGCAAACGTTCGCGGTCGATGTATCCATAAAGTGAGCGACGTCGATTTCCGTCGTTGCCACCAAACAACGGCTTTCCACGTCCACCAAGTTGCAACGTCAAATCGCCCGATGCGGTCAACATCGCATCCCGAAATTCCTCGAACGTCAACCGGTGTGCAGGATTCTTCCAGATGAGAGAGTTCCCCGGATCGACGCGTTCCGCGAGTTCCTGAATCGCATTGTCAACCGGGCCGCGTGATCCCTGTCGATACGCCGACGAAAGCAGAATCTGTCGGTGGATGGCTTTCGAGCTCCATCCACTCTCGACCAGTTGAGTCGCGAGCCAATCCAACAACTCCGCATGAGGCGGCTTCGCTGCCCGAGCACCAAAGTCACTGGGCGTCGGAACAATCCCTGTGCCAAAATGATGCTGCCAAATCCGATTGACCCACACCCGAGCCGTTAGCGGATTGTCCGGCGAAACAATCGCCTGAGCCAATTCCAACCGCCCACTCCCATGCTGGAACGGTTTGCGGTCTTGCCGTGCTAGAATCAGCGGTAGTCGGCGTGGAACCTCCTCGGTCTTGGTGAGGTGATTGCCACGGCGGAATATCCGCGGTTCTTCGATGGTTTTTCGATCGACTAGTCGCACTGCGAACGGCGGAGCGTCGGGTGAGTTTAGCAGCAGTTTCTCCAAAGCGGTTTGGTGTTTCCACAAACCGGGAAGTTCCGATCGCGTCGAAAAATACGTGCTGATTTCTGCAAGATGCACATCGGGAACAACACACGGCGAACCCTCCGCATATAACACGTCTCGAATCGCGTTGTGCTCCGGATCCGCGAGTCTTTCCGGTTGCGGGCTGTTGGAACTCTTCGCCGCCGCCAATGCTTGCCGCCACTCTTGATCAATCTGCGTGAACAACGCTCCGTAACGCTCCGCGACTTCCCGCATCGACTTCGGCGGCGTGGAGAATGAGTTCATCACCAATGGAGAGACTTCGTCCGCGTCGAGTTCTTGCAACTCTTGGAGCACCTTTGGTGCTTCGGCGGCGAACGACTCAGACTCGATCGCCGCAAACCGATGCCACGGCACGAACACGGGATGCCTCTCCGAATTCGTCTTTCGCAAGAACGCTTCCCAACGCTCCACGAAAACCGGGAAGATGTCATCCGTCGACAGGATTTGCGAAAACGGAATGTTCGGATGTTTTTCGAGTTCCAACTGGGCGATCAGATAATCGGTCATGCGAGCCCGCATCCGATCCGCAACCACACCACGCATGCGGTCCACTTCCTTGCGGAGTGCGTTCTGTTTTTCTTCCAACTGCTGTTTGAATTGGGGGGCGATGGGTTTCGATGAATCGATCGCCGGCGTCAATTCCTTGACGCTGTTCCAGAAGACTCCATACAGCGAATAGTAATCCGCCGTTGGAATCGGGTCGTACTTGTGATCATGACAACGTGCACACCCGAACGTGAGCCCCATCGTCGTGCGACCGAGAACATCAATGCGATCGTCAATGATGTCATGCTCGTTGCCTAGGAATCTCCGTCCGATGGTAAGAAACCCCATCGCCAATTGGGCATTCGGTTCTTTCGGGGCAGCTTGATCGGCTGCAATCTGCAAGAGCAAAAATTGATTGTAAGGCAGGTCATCGTTGAACGCCTGAACAACCCAATCCCGATACGCGGGAGCATGAATGAACGGGCGAATTTCCCAGCCATACATGTACCCCTTCGTGTCCGAATAACGAGCCAAATCCAACCATTTTCTCGCCCAGTGCTCCCCATACTGTGGAGATTCCAGCAAGTCATCCACAAGCTTCTCGTAAGCGTCGGGAGCGGGGTCGTTGACGAAACGCTCGACGTCTTCGGGGGCTGGTGGAAGTCCGGTGAGATCGAACGACAAGCGGCGAATCAGCGTTCGTCGGTCGGCGGGAGGCGACGGATTCAAATGCGACTCTCGAAGCTTTGCCAGCACAAACGCATCGACGGGCGTTCGCACCCATTTCTCATCGGCGACACTCGGTGCACCCGGTTCAATCACGGGCTGAAAGGCCCAATGGCTTTCGAGGAGGCTGGATTTTGTCGGACGGACCAGTGTTTCATTCGGCCAAGGAGCACCGATACGAATCCATCGTTCGAGGATCGCAACCTGAGACGCCGTCAATGGCTTCTCCGGCGGCATCTCAAAACTGGTCCGGCGAACGGCGGAGATCAGCAAACTCTCATCAGGATGACCTGGCACGATGGCCGGTCCAGAATCTCCCCCCGTGAGCAGATTGGTTCGTGAATCAATCCGCAAACCGGCCCACTGTTTCTTCTCGCCATGACATTCGCCACACGAATTGACCAAAAGCGGCCGCACCGATTTTTCAAAAAACTCCGCATCCGCCGGTGAAATCTCCGCCTGCTGTGAAGAAGCCTCGGCGCACGATCCGGTATGACACAGCGACAGCCACACTACCAAAGCCATCACCCCAAGCATCGCATACCGTGTCATGATCCGAATTCTCCAGTCACTCACTCAGCCTGCTTCGCTGATTTCCGGTTCCAGTTCTCATTGTTCTGTCCCAGACACCAGGAAGCAACCATCCGAGATCAAGCAGCCCGGGGACGATTGTCAGCAATAAACCGCCAATTGTCAACAATCCAGAAGTTTTTGGAGCAAATTGTTGACAATCCAATATCCATTGAGTACAAAAAACGTCGCATTAGTTCACTTCGATGACTTCCTGACCCACATCAACTGAGCCAATTTCATCGAAATCGATATTCACGGCCCACACGCCGACACTGACAATTGAGACCCCATACATGGGCACCAAAGAGATTCCCGTCGTCCGTTCCCTTCAGGTCGCTGAACAGCTCCGTGGGGAAATTCTGTCCGGTCGAATGCCGGAGGGTTTAAGGCTTACGGAAGCGGAATTGGTCAAGCGGTTCGGCGTGGGACGCGGTGCCGTTCGTGAAGCGGTGCAGCGGTTGTCCCTGCAAGGCTTGCTTGAGAATCGCCCGAACTGCGGTGCCGTCGTCGCCCCCGAAGCTCCCAAGGCAATTCGAGCTGTGATTATTCCCATTCGACGAACGCTTGAAGTCTACGCTCTTCAGGAAATCTTCGAAGACCTGACTGACGAGGATTTCGAAAAGTGGGATTCCATCCTCGCAGACATGCGGAAAGCCTGCGAAGCCGAAGACCTACACGCCATCGCCGAGCAAGACATTGCGTTTCATCACCACTTGCTCTTGCGACTCGACCAACCCGACATGACTGCGATTTGGGAGCTGCTCGTTGGACGAATTCGCTCTCACTTTCGCCGCGTCCAACGTCGGCGTCACTCCGACCTAATGGAAATTTACGAAGAACACCGCACCATTTTAGAGTCGTTCCGTCGCGGAACACTCGAGGAAGCGGTTTCATTGCTTGAAGAGAAAATCGACTGACTCGCAACGCCGCAACATTTGGCTAGCCCAGTCGACTTGATGATAAACGTCACGCAGCAAGTCACTTGCTGTGATAAAGCGTTCTTCTGCGCTTGACCAGTTTTCCCATTGAGATTGCTTCAGAAATCTCAATGGGGGGCTCTCGTCCCGTCCAAGTCCTCAAGTATTGGAGTTTGCCATGAAGTCTGTCGACGCTGCGCGGTGCCGTCCTGGGTTCACTTAATCGAACTCTTAGTCGTGATCGCCATCATTGCGATTTTGATCGCATTGCTACTACCCGCTGTTCAACAAGCCCGCGAAGCCGCGCGTCGCACGCAATGCAAAAACAATCTCAAGCAAATTGGACTCGCTTTGCATAACTATCATAGCAGTTCGCAAGTCTTGCCGCCTGGCTTCATTCAGGATCCATCGACGAACCTCAACGAGGCAACGTGGATTGCCCTATTCTGCCATACATTGACCAAGGCCCTGTTGTCTTCGTCCCCGCCCAAGGGCACAATGGACTTTCGGCAGGAGGCCCGATCAGTAACGGCGAGTTTAAGATTGATCACGCTAGCGGACTCGCCCCGGGTCCACATCGCGTGGAGATTCGTGCAACCCGCGTGAGTGGAACCACAACTGTGAAAGGCATCGAAGGAGCCGAAGGCGGACTATCTGGTGGTGGCTCCTTTGATAAAATCGAAATGTATATCCCCGCGAAGTACAATACACAGTCGACCCTTATCGAAGAGATATCTGATGACAAATCACAACTCGACTTCGCACTCGCTCCCTAGTTTTTGTCAAGAAAACTCGGGTATCACACTACCAACGATTGTCGGTGAAACGGTCTAGCAAAGCTCAACCTGAGATCTCTGTCATGCATATCTGTTCAATGTTGCGTGCTGCCAAACTGTTGACTATGGCGGCCGCATTCACCTTGTTCGTTCAACGGGTTTCTGTATTAGCGGACGATGCGAAACCAACTCCAGGCGAAATCAAGTTCTTTGAGAATGAGATTCGGCCCCTACTGACGAAGCACTGTTTCTCCTGCCATGGCAAAGATAGCGATGCAGAAGGTGAATTACGCCTGGATGGCAGAGCGGTCTTGCTTCATGGTGGTGCGAGCGGTCCCGCTGCGGTCCCAGGCAAACCGAAAGAGAGTCTGCTGATTGAAGCCGTTCAATACCGCAGCTTAGAAATGCCCCCCAATGGAAAGTTGCCTGAACAGGATATCGCAAAACTTGTTGAATGGGTCGAAATGGGGTTGCCGTGGCCGGCGGACGATCAGAATGCCCCAATGGTGAACCGCAAGAACTTTCACATTACCCCGGAACAACAAGCCCACTGGGCGTTTCAGCCCGTAAAATTGCGGACTCCCCCCACCATTGTTGATCCGATGTGGAACACCACCACCATTGATCGCTTCCTCTATGCCGCGATGCAGGAAAACGACCTAATTCCTGTGCAACGTGCCGATCGCGAAACGCTCCTGCGGCGAGTCACTTACGATCTCACAGGATTACCGCCGACTCCGAGCGAGCTAGCCGACTTCCTAGCCGATGAACACCCCGAGGCATGGGAAGCTGTGGTCGATCGGTTGCTAGCATCTCCACGTTATGGAGAGCATTGGGGGCGGCACTGGTTAGATATCGTCCGTTATGCCGACACCGCTGGGAATGCAAGCGACCATCCCGTTCCCGACGCCTATAAATATCGAGACTATGTGATTGCGTCGTTCAATCAAGACAAACCATACGATGAGTTTATTCAAGAGCAAATCGCGGGCGACCTATTGGCGAAAGATCACCCGGAACAGTTCGAGGAACTAACAACAGCAACGACCTATCTCGCGATGGCACGTCGCTTTGGCTACAACGACACGAACTTTCTCTACTTCCACCTCACCATCCACGATCTAATTAGCAATCTTGGCGAATCCATTTTAGGTCTATCTATTGGGTGTGCCCGATGTCACGACCACAAGTTTGAACCGATCTCTGCGAAAGACTATTACGCCCTCTATGGAATTTTTGAGAGTACAACGTTCACCTTCCCAGGAGCAGAGGAAGTCAATACCCCGAAGGAACTCATTCCGCTAGTCCCTCCGAACGTCGTCAAAAAGTACGATGAAAGACGGGCCATTCAAAAGGCGAAACTCGATCAGGAACTTGAGCGAAAACAGTTTTCGTTGTTGACCCTGGAAGGGTCATTGGAATCAAGTGACAAATTGAAGTCCCCGTGGCGTGCGGACAAAGATGTCAAAATTGTCAGTGATGCTTCGAGTCCATTCACCAACGTGTTCCCTAAGGGAAATCAATCGGTTGAGTTGCCAAACTCAGCTGGCAATATCGGGTTTCGACGACCAATACCCACACAAAACCGTGAGAGTACTGAGACAACTTTTATTAACCTCGACTTCCGGAACGTGAGCGCTCAGTCTGGTGGAGACGGCTACTATCGCATTTGTCTAGATCACGTTCAAAACTACTCTCCGAGCGTTGAACTCTTTATCAATAGCGACGGCATCTTCGCACGTGATGACGCCAAAATGAACAAAATCGCGTCTTTGAAACTAGGAGAGTGGTATAACCTACAGTTTCGCGTCGATTGGCAGAAGAAGACGTTCTCTGGAGTTGTGTCTAGCGAAAGTGGCACATGGTCATTCGCAGATTTGCCGTTTAATCCACGTTGGGATGGTGTCGCCAACTCCATTGTGATCGATGCCGCTTTCACTGATGCGACGAAGGTGAAGCCGCAACGGCAGGTCGATAACCTTGCTGTTCAATCGACCGCATTCCCAGCGGCTCACGAAAACGCAAATCATCCAATCAAAAGCGTTCCGGAAGAAGTTCAACGACTTCGGAAAGAGTATGCGGAGATCGAAGGTCGGAAAGCGACCCTCGACAAAGAAACGCTCTATCCCACTGCGTACGCTGTTAGGGAAGGCACGCCGTCTGACACCCGGATGCAAATGCGAGGCGAGCCGGACCGACTTGGCGAGGAAGTGCCCCGCGGGTTTCTCACAGTGTTCGGTGGCGAGCAATTGGCCGAGGACTGTCAAGAAAGCGGCCGCCGACAGCTTTCACAATGGCTAACCTCGCCCGACAACCCTCTCCCCCCTCGCGTGATTGCGAACCGTGTCTGGCAGTACCACTTTGGTCGTGGGATTGTCGCCACTGCGAATGATTTTGGGGTGCGTGGCGAACCGCCGACTCATCCGGCATTGCTAGACTATCTCGCGATTCAACTCATCCAGAATGGTTGGTCGTTGAAGTCGTTGCATCGCGAAATCTTGCTGAGCCGGGCCTATCAATCATCTAGCGTGATCCATGCTGAAACTAGGGAGCGTGACCCCACAAACCGCTGGCTCTCACACTTCACTCGTCGTCGTCTCACTGCGGAAGAGATTCGTGATTCGATTCTTCAACTCAGCGGAGAACTAGAACTGGGCCCCACGGGACCTCATCCGTTTCCCCCTGTGAGCAAGTGGCGATACTCTCAGCACAACCCGTTTGACGCTGTGTATGAGTCGAAACGACGGTCGGTTTACTTGATGACTCAGCGAATCAAACGACACCCATTTCTTGGACTGTTCGATGGAGCGGATCCGAATTCGAGTACTGCACGGCGGGAGACAACGACGACACCGTTGCAGGCGCTGTTTCTTATGAATGATCAGTTTACGCATGAGCAATCACAGAGAATCGCCGAACGGTTCCTGACGGAGTATCACACGGATTCCCAGCGACTGCACGCCTTACATGAGTCGGTTTGGTCGAGAACACCGACCGAAGTCCAGGTTGAATCGGCCAAGAATTTTCTGAGTGACTATGCCGCGAAGTTGCCGAACTCGACGACTCGTGAGATGAATAGTCTAGCAGCTTACACCCGTGTTTTGCTCAGCAGTAATGCCTTCCTATATGTCGACTAGTGAGTTCCGATGGGAATTGCCACTCATTTACTTGAACACTGCTGAGCCTTAAACAGTGAGTTCGAAAGAATGCCAGATATGAACCAATCGATCTCCCGGCGTGAGTTGCTCAACCGAGCCGCTGGTGGATTCGGTGCACTTGCCTTGCGTGGGATGCTCGCGGAACTGGAAGCAAGCGAAGGACGATCGACCTCGACAAATCCGCTCGCTCCAAAACCGCCCCATTTTCCCGCAAAAGCCAAGAACGTGATCTTTCTGTTCATGGGTGGTGGAGTCTCGCATGTGGACTCATTCGACCCGAAACCCAAGCTCGTTGAAGATCACAACAAATCCCTCACTGTTCACAACTACCGAGGGTCAATCGGTGAGTTCAAGCAGTACCTCAAACGTCCCCAGTGGGAGTTTCGTCCGCGAGGGAAATCGGGAATTGAGATCAGTGATTTGTTTCCCTATGTCGGAGAAGTCGCTGACGAGCTTTGCGTAATTCGCTCGCTAACAACCGACCACATCGCGCACTATGAAGCCACACTTGGAATGCACACAGGCTCCTTTAGTTTTGCACGGCCGAGTATGGGGTCTTGGATTAGCTATGGGCTAGGCACGGAGAATCGCAACCTACCATCGTTTGTCGTGGTCACCGGGGCCACTCCCTATGCGCGAGGGCAAAACTGGAACAATGATTTCCTACCGGGATTTCATCAAGGTACCCAGGTATTTCCGGGGAAGACGCCGATTCCGAATGTCAAGCGGCGGGTGGCTTCATCCGAACTGCAATCGACAGAACTCGAACTACTGCAACAGATCAATCAAGAGCACTTTGAGACACGTGCCCTGGACGATCAGCTCGATGCTCGGATTCGGTCCTTTGAAACTGCATTTGGAATGCAGCAGGCGGCTCCGGAAGTTCTAGATTTTTCTCAAGAGACGCAAGCGACGTTAGACTTGTATGGCCTGCAACCGGGACAGAATAAAGGGTTTGGTTGGCAGTGTCTCGTGGCTCGTCGGATGGTTGAGCGGGGTGTTCGATTTGTGGAATGTATTGATGTGGGTTCGAGTAACAATTGGGATTCCCATGGCAACATGCTCGACCACGCTCGTTTGGCCAAGAACGTCGATCAACCAATCGCGGGGCTCATCAAAGATCTCAAATTGCGTGGGTTGCTTGATGAGACGCTTGTTGTCTGGACGACTGAATTCGGACGAACCCCATACATGGCGGCTAAGAATGCCGGGGGTCGCGACCATCATCCGATGGTGTTCTCAAGTTGGATGGCGGGTGGGGGGATCAAAGGGGGGATCACACACGGGGCATCGGATGAACACGGGATCGCGGTTGCGGACAAACGCGTTCATGTCCACGATTTTCATGCCACGATCCTGCATCTGCTAGGCATGGATCACACTCGACTGACCTATCGACACGCAGGGCGTGATTACCGACTCACGGACGTCTTTGGCAACGTTGTCGAAGAAATCCTAGCTTGAATTTGCCCACGCACGAAACAAATCCTTTTGATTATGAGTCTAGTTGATTTTTAGCAGTCGAAGACCGTTGAAGATCACGAGGAGCGAAGTTCCCGCGTCAGCTGCAATGGCAGCCCACAGTGATGTGTAACCGGAGAATGTCAGGAGCACAAAGATAACTTTGACGGCAAGGGAAAAACCGATATTCTGACGGATGATGCGGAGCGTTCGTCGTGAGTGCCGGATCAGCCAAGGTAACTTCGCGAGATCATCGGACATTAAGGCGATATCGGCGGTTTCGATGGCCGCATCACTTCCCGCGGCCCCCATCGCAATTCCAATGCTGGCCCGTGCCAACGCGGGTGCATCGTTCACACCGTCACCAACCATCGCAACGCCGCCAAATTTGCCGACCAGTGTCTCGACGACGTGAACCTTTCCCTCAGGGAGCAACTCGGCATGGACCTCATCCAGATGAAGTTCTTGAGCAACGGCTTCTGCCGTCTGTTGGTTGTCGCCGGTGAGCATGACGAGATGGCGGATACCGGTTTCTCGTAACGCTTGCAGTGTATCATTGGCCGCCGGTCGCACGGTGTCGGCTAGCGAAATGAAGCCACACACATGCTCGTCGTTTCCAATGACAACCACGCTTTGGCCACTCTTGGAGAGAGCCTCCAACTGCTCACAAACCTCCGCGGTTTCTTGGCCTTGCTCCTGCAAATACCGATGCGAGCCCAGCCAATAGCGTTTGTTGTTCAATCGACCGACGGCTCCTTTGCCGGGAACGATCTGAAAGTCTTCCACAGGTTGAATCGTCACCTCACGGTCTCGGGCATAGTCAACGATGGCTCTTGCCAACGGATGATCGCTGCGCGCTTCCAACGCAGACGCACGTTCCAACAGTTCCGTTTCGGTGTGGTCGTCAAGCGGCACAACACCTCCAACCGTTGGCGTGCCCTCGGTCAATGTCCCGGTTTTGTCGAGTGCAATAGCATCCAACCGAGCCGGTGCTTCGACGTAGACACCACCTTTGATGAGAACCCCGTTCCGAGCAGCGGCGGCCAACGAGGCAACGATACTCACTGGCGTCGAGATGACCAACGCACACGGACACGCGATGACAAGCAAAACGAGCGACCGATAAAGCCATTCCGACCACACGCCATCGAATAGCAGCGGACCTGCGATCAGAACAGTGGCGGCGAGTCCCATCACGATCGGTGTGTAGATGCGAGCGAACTTTTCGACCCACTGTTCGGCAGGTGCTCGGCGGGACTGGGCTTCTCCCACCATGCGAATGATGTGAGCCAACGTCGTGTCCTGCGCGGGCTTGGTGCATTCGATTTCCAAAGCACCATCGCCATTGACCGTTCCCGCGAACACGGTGTCACCCGGCTGTTTGACGACCGGGATGCTCTCTCCGGTGATCGGAGACTGGTTGACATTGCTCGAACCATGGACGACGTATCCATCCAACGGCAACTTCTCGCCGGGTCGCACGATGAATAACGTGCCGACAGATACTTCCTCAGGCGGAACGTGGACTTCGGTGCCATCGTCGCGGCGAATGCATGCGGTCGGAGGCGCTAAGTCCATGAGAGCGGCGATGGCTCGACGTGCTCGACCAACGCTCCACGACTCCAATGCCAAAGACGCCGAGAACAGAAACACGACCACCGCGGCCTCGAACCATTCATTGATGGCAACCGCTCCCGAAACGGCCACAACCATCAGCAGATTCATGTCGGGGCGAACGCGACGCAATGCGAACCATGCTTTGGGAAGGACCAACCAAATCCCCGCAGCGATTCCCACGGCATACAGCACCTTCGAGGCCGGTGGGACGTGATGTGTCATCCCCATGCCTTCGGAGCCGAACGCCGCTTGGGCACCTCCAGACAACCAAACGTGAGTCAGAAACCCCGCTAATCCGAACAGGCCACTAATTACCGTGAGGAAGTTCCGACCAGGTCCGTCCCAAAAACGTTTTGAGCTTGTAACTGGTTCATCTTGACGCAGAACCTCGGCACGCATTCCGGTCCGAGAGACCGCTTCCGTGATGTCGTCCGCGGAAGCTTCGACGGCCCCCGGTTGCACTGACATCGTACCGTTGAGAATATCGAAACCGATTCGGTCCTCGTTGCCGACAACGCGACCGACCTCACGCTTGAGCAACGCAACTTCCTCAGCACAGCATAAGCCATGAACTTTGAACTTAAACAGTTCTTGCGAGGAGTTCATCGGTTGTTACTCTCAATCGGACACCGCCGAACCGCCGGACGACCACCGTGATTCGACTTCGAATATTCTCACCAATTCCTACGTTGCTTATGTACTCAGGATGATCAATCGGGAGCTGACCGGCAACTCCCGGTGTCGATTCGGGACATTACGCGGCTTCCGATTGTTCGGCTTCCTCGACCACTCCAGCCACGAGCCGAATAGTCCGCTTGGCGAAGCTGGCGGTTTGGGCATCGTGAGTGACCATCACAATCGTTCGCCCGTCATTGTGGAATTCGGCGAGGTATTCCATGACTTGCACACGGGTTTCGGCATCGAGATTTCCGGTGGGCTCGTCAGCCAAAATGACTTGAGGATCATTGGCCAACGTGCGAGCGAGGGCCACTCGTTGCTGTTGCCCTTGGCTCAATTCCGGTGGACGATGGTCGGTCCGATCCGAAAGCCCAACCCGATCCAGCAATTCCATCGCTCGGTCGCGTTGCTCTTTGGGCGATTTTCCGCAGAGCATCAATGGAACCTGCACGTTCTGGCAGGCTGTCAGCCACGGAATCAGATTGAAGGACTGGAACACAAATCCAATCGTTTGCTGTCGCAATGCGGCTCGTTTCGCGATTGAGAGGTCATACATCGACTCGCCATCGAGAGAGATCTGCCCCGATGTCGGAGCCAACATGCCGCCCAACACCGATAGCAACGTCGTTTTTCCGCTGCCGCTCGGTCCGACCACGGCCATGAAGTCATTTCCGGGGATGTCGAGGGTCACGTTGCTAAGAGCTGTCACAGTTTGGTTGCGACGCTGGTAGGTATGTGTGACTGATTGAAGCTGGTACATCGTGTCTCCTTCACCATTCTTGAGGGGATACAGCAAGCGGGTTCATGCGTCGTTGAACACCAAACACGGATCAAGTCCAGCGGCTCGACGGGCCGGCAGGAAACTCGCCGCGAGCGCAACGACGGTTGCCGCCGCCATCCCGATGGCCAACAGTTCCGGCAAGGGTTGCACTGTGATCCCCAACAGTTTTGGCCCGAGAACTGCGGCGAGGATGGTGCCACCAAGAAAACCACCGAGACCACCGGCCAATCCCAGAACCATCGCTTTGCCGAGGAACATGCGAACGACAAACCCACGACTGGCACCGAGTGCCATCAATGTGCCGATCTCTTTGCGTCGCTCCGTCACGTTGGCGTACATCACACTGGCAATGCTCGCAGCTCCGACGAGTAGCAAAATCGAGAAGAAGACCCACGAAAGCCGCGACATCAAACGATTCACCGCGACTTGCGTTTCGACGACCTGAGCGATTGTGATCACTCGGGTCTCCGGCAGTTCTGCGGACAATTCACCAATCAGATCACCTGCCGCGTCCTCGCAACATGCCATGATCTCAATCACGTTCACCACTGGACCGGTTTCCGCCAAATCTTGCACGCTGTGAAGGTGAGCGAATAGGCGGGAATCGTCGATGGTACCGGTCGACGGCAAGACCGAGAGAACTTGGAATTCCTCGTCGGATACAGTCACCTTGTCGCCGACTTTCTTCCCGAGTTTGGTGGCCGCATCGCTTCCGAGGATGATGTCACGTTCGTCAAGTTGGGCAATGGTCCGCATGGTGGCCAACGATTCCGGTGCGGCGTCCGCTTCGACATCCACCGTCGTCGCGCAGCAACCGCGATCGGTCCCAACCCCATCCGACATCGGCATGATGCCAATGCCTTGCCACGCGGCTTTGGCTTGAAACTCGCTTCGTGGCAGGATGCCGGTCAGTGTCACCGAAGTGCCATCCACATTCGCATCCACGCACAACTTGGGAGCCAGGTTTTCAACGCCGGGCATACGGGCGAGTGCCAACCGCGTGACGAACTCTTCCGGCATGGTTTTGCCGTGCATATCGGCTGCGTAATAGTCCTCGAGAGTCACGTTCGGTGGGAGGACGAGTACGTTCGCTCCCAGCGAGGCCATGTCGTCGGAGATTTTCTGCTCCGAGAAAACAGTGAGATTTTGAACTGCAACCAGGGCGGTGACGCCGAGCGTCACAGCGATCAGGCTCGTCAGCATCGGTGTGGGACGCTGCCAGAGTTCTTTCCAAACCATTGAACGAAGTCGCATCGGTTCCCGTCCTTGGGTCAAAGCTGAATTTCGAATCCAACCAAGACGAGAGAGCCAACGTGAATTGGCCCTTCGACTCGGGTTCTCAACATCGATCAAAGCGAGCCGTTATTTCTTCTTGGCTCCGTGGGATTTGTGATACTTACAATTTTCGTCGTCACAACATTGCCCAGCGGCCGCCAATTTCTCCGCGAGTTCGCGATGGGTGATGTTCTCACCGAACACACCGATCATCACGCCGGGAGGAGCCATGAACGCCACAACCGAAGTTGGCCGATCGGTTGGGACTCGAAGTTGCCGGAGAAACCGCGATTCGTTGGGGTCCTTGGCTTGAACCGTTACGACCTGCGTTCGTTCTTGGAACAACTTGTCCGCTTGAAACTGCCGCACACCCGCTGGAATCTCAGCCGATCCGTCGGGTTGGGCACACAGAATTGTAATCTTTTTGTCCTGTAGCGACTTCAAACACTCCGCCTGAGCGGGCGAAACAATCGCGACGGTGAGTTGCTCCGGCGTGACACGCTGTGGATAGACAATGCAAACGGCATCGTTTGGTGCGAGCACCGCCACGGCGGGCATCGGCATTCGTGTGGCATCGAATCGGTCGATCAGAGCTTTTTCAGCGGAATCGTCAATTCGGACCGGCACGATTACCGCGTCATCTCGGCTTTCCAAGGTGGATTTCAGTGTGCCATACATACTCTTGGTCGCGGAATCATTCCCGCGATAGAACATGATGAATGAAAACTGGCCATTCTCGGCAGCGGCCGTGACCGCTTGCTGACCGGGTCCAGCGGCATCGGCACGATGGCTCAATGCCAGCAACACGCCCAGCACGAACACCGTGCGGATATTGATTGCGACAATCCTTGTCATCGGTGGAACTCCATTTGAGGCCGAGCGGGAATATCGACTCCGCATCCGCTCGGCAGACGGACACAGAGTTGGCCGACAGAACTGCAAACAATCAGTCATCGCACAGGGTCTTGCGAGATTGAACAACGTCATTCACGAATGTTCTGGTCGGCGTTAATAGAAGTATCGGCGAGTTGCACACGTGGTTTTGGACGGTTTCTCACCGAACTCCGCTTTGTGCACAATTGATTTCGAGTGACACGGCAATTCATCACGCAAAGACTGTTCCCAAACGGCACGAACCACAGGTTTTCTCAGTTGCTGATCCGTAGGCCAGCTGAAATCGGAAACCGAACTTCGTTGTCCGGCCCAACCGTGGAACCGATACCGATGGAAGCACAGGCAAAGACGCAAATTTCACTGCGGGAACTGCCGATCATTAAGCGATGCTCAACCGCAAACATCATCGCGGGAGTCACGATCGGCAATGCAGGAACCGACTTAGACCAACCAAGATGCGATCGCAACACGCACGGCGATCCCCGATGGTAAATCCGGATGGGTGGCGTTGCGACCGTGTGGTCCGAGGGTCGCGGAATTGAAGGCCACAGAGAACTGATCGACAATCAAACCGGCATCGGTCAGGAATGTGGCATCGAGCTTCAGCAACAACGTCCTTGTGGACGTGTTCAACCGAGCATTCTTGACGCATTCGTGACGGCAATCGTCATGGTCTGGAAAGTCCGGACACTCGTGGTTCTCAGAGAAACCATGTGCCTGTTTCGAGGTCGCGTTTCCACCACCGCAACAGACACTCCCTGAGATCACCGGGGCACATTCCGTCACCAACCCCGTGCCCATGCAGGCGAACGGGCAAAGCAAGATGCCGACAACCGGCAAAATGGTGGTCACGAAACGAGACAACATCAGCGTCGATGAACTTTCTACAAGAATGTAAAAATGCGAAACCCGCGAGCTGTCAGTCCGTCATATGGTCAATCGCAGGGTCGGCCTTCAGAAGATCGGCATCCACAGTTGCGGCGCTTGACGAAAATATCGGTTACACGGATCAAGACAAAACTGCAAGACCAGACCGGCACGATGCGAGCGTCCCCCATAACGGTTCAGTCGAGAAACACGAATTCACTGAGATTGAACAAATATCGACACATATTGTCCAAACCGTACTGGTTCGAGTATTCGACGAGTTCTTCGTGTTCCCAATCGGTGGGTTCGCGTTGTGTGATCAACCGGATGGCCTGGGCGACTTGTTCGGAGCGTGTGGGCGACTCCGCTCGCAAGCGGTTGGCGAATCGTTCAGCCATCACCAAATTGAAGCGGTTATTGAGTAGCGAGAGGGCTTGGAGTGAGGTCAATGTTTCCGACCGCTTCGGTGTGCTTTGTGAGGAGTCGGCACAGTCGAGAGTGGTCATCCACGGGTCCGGTTGGGACCGGACGACGAACCGGTAAATGCTGCGGCGGTGTGAAGCGGTGTCCGTTGGATCGAACTTATGGTACTGGTAATGCGGGGAGTGTGCTGTCTTTTCGAGATTGAACAAGTAAAACCCTGGCCCACCCATTTGCGAATTCATCGCCCCGCTGACCGCAAGAATCGAATCGCGAATTTCTTCTGCTTCCAACCGTCGGCGGTTCATTCGCCAGAGAAATTGGTTGCTGCCGTCAATCGCGGCGTTGGCTTCGTTGTGTTCTGATGACTGCCGATAGACGCTACTGGTGACAATCAAACGATGCAGCTGTTTCATCGACTGACCACCATCGCGAAATTCGGCGGCGAGCCAATCGAGCAATTTAGGATGTGTCGGCAGGGCTCCCATGCGACCGAAGTCATTCGGCGTGGCCACAAGACCATGACCGAAATGGTACTGCCAGATTCGATTGACAATCGACCGCCAGACCAACGGGTGATCGCGGTCCGTCAACCACTGGGCCAAAGCGGCTCGTCGATCAGCTTCGCTGAGTTTCGAATCGAGTTGCCCATTGCTGGTGGAACTCAACGGGAGCACACTCGGAACCGCGACCGGTCCCGGTGTTTGCACGTCACCGCGATTCAGAACGAAGACGGTTCGTGGTTTGCCCTTCGTAGCGTGAAACTGTCCGCGTGACGGAAACTGCGTTGCCGCTGCGTACACGTGCCGACCGGTCGGCAGCGACGTTTGTTCTTCTTCGATTCTGGTGATGGTCTCAGCAATTTTTGCTTGGCGGCTTGTGCGTTCGGGGGTCATGACTTGCTTGAGGAGTCGATCCCGTTCTCGCGTGAAATTCGAAAGCTGCTGACTGCGAGCCGGATCGGTGTCGGTTGCCCATTTCCCATCGGTCAGGTTTTGTCGTCGCCAACGAACGGGGGCTTCAATCGAATCTAACGACGCCACCTTCGCCCCCAATGCCGCATTCATGCCGTCATCGGTGAACACCTGAAGTTCCGCAAGGGCCAAGATGAAAACACCAGACCGGTCGGCGAGTTTCGTTGCCGTCACACGGACCTTGCGAGCCGTTTGATTGACGTTTTCAATCGCGAACGCCGAAACACCGGGGTTGGAAACATTATCGGCGGTTCGATCGAGAACTGGATGCCAATCATCATCAATGGCGACCTGCACGCGGAACCGTCTTGGAAAACCAAACCCCGCCCCGATGCCGCCGAAGTCATCATGACATGGACGCAGGACGATCCGCGAAATTGCCACATCTTGACCCAAATCAACTTCGACCCACTTCTCCACATCGGGTTGGTTCGCAAGACCACTGTGATAACCGAATTCTGGTTCTTTGACGATTTTGCGAGCCGACTGAAGCTCCGCGATCGTTTGCTGCAACTCTTTCAACCGTGGTCCGCCGGCCTTCGTAATTTCCGTTTCCAGTGCGGATTTTTGTTTTCGAAGATCCGCGAGTTGCGACGCGAGTTCATAGCGACGGCGTTCGATGGTCGGATCGAGATCGTACACGCGATCGGCCCGATCAACGGCCGCAAAAACCGACTGCAAACCGTAATAGTTTTCCTGGGAGATCGGATCGAACTTGTGATTGTGACACCGAGCACATTGCACAGTCACGCTGCAGAAGGTGTTCAGTGTGTTCGACACCATGTCGTCGCGATCGAGATTTCTGGCAACTTTTCCATCGAGCTTGCTCTCGGGCACTTCGACATGCCCGATGAAATCCCAAGGGCCAGCGGCAAGGAATCCGAGACCGAGGATGCCATCCGGTTCGCCGGGAAACAGCACGTCTCCGGCGATCTGCTCTTGCACGAACCGCGAAAAGGGTTTGTCGTCGTTCAAGGCCCGCACGACATAATCCCGATACGGCCACGCATTCGGACGGAGTTTGTCCTTGTCGTAACCATGCGTGTCGGCATATTTGACGACATCCAACCAATGCCGGGCCCAACGCTCACCGTACTGCGGAGACGCCAACAACCGATCCACAAGCCGTTCGTACGCCAACGGGTCGGAACTTCGAACAAACGCGGCGACCTCGCCCGGTGTTGGTGGCAAGCCGATCAAATCGTACGTCACTCGTCGAATGAGCGTGCGGCGATCGGCTTCGGCGGCGTGGGTTAAACCGTGGTCATCCAGCTGCTTCTGAATGAATTTGTCAATCGAGGTACGTGCCCAGGACGTGTGGATCGCGGGAACTTTTGGCCGTTCGATCCTGCGGTATGACCACCAATCGAAATCCGTGACCTCGGGTTCTCGAAGCGTGACTTCCTTCGGCCACTTCGCTCCACTGGCGATCCATTTCCGAACCGTCGCGATTTCCTCCGCTGACAGCGAATCGGCATTCTTCGGCATCTCGGCTTGACCATCGACGGGCGTGATGACATGGACGAGGTAACTGCTCTCGACATCCCCCGCAATGATCACGCCATCGGTCCAGGACGAGGTCGCCGTCTGCAACGACAAATCCCCTTGGGAATCGGTGTCGTTATGACAACTCAGACAACGCCGCTCAAATATCGGAGCCACTTGCGACTGGAAATCAATGTCCTCACCTGCCGATGCTCCCGGCAAAAACAATCCTGTCGCCAGAAAGAACACCGTGAATTGGGTTGTTGTAATCAATAGATTCATTGGTGACCGATCTGCAATCGAAATGTGTTCATACATCGTACTGAAATCAGCCGTTGTTGACAGGCTTTGCCTACGATGGGTCCTTTGAAAAAACACATCTGGCATTGATTGGAGTCCTCTGCTAGATTTCCGGCACGGGAGGGTGTGTCCGGCGTGGCATCGGCGTTCTTCCCGGCAATCGGATCGACAACGGATTGTCTTCCACACCAGAGAAAGGACCAGCCATGCTCGGGGCGTATCTCAATCCGGCAGAATATTTGCAGCGTTGTGCGAAAGAATTCGAAAAACTGGATCTCCAGCAAACCAGTGACCTGGCGAATTCCATTTATCAAGCGTGGCAGGACGGCCGTTTCGTATTCATTTGCGGCAACGGCGGAAGTGGCTCGAACGCATCGCACCTTTGTGAAGACTTGGGGAAAAGCACGCTCGACCCTGCCGACTTCACCAACGACGACGCCAAACGGCTGAAAGTACTCAGCCTGACCGACAACACACCTTACATTCTTGCCTGGGGCAATGATGAAGGTTTTGATCGCGTGTTCGTCGAGCAACTGAAAAACTTGGCATCGCCGGGTGACGTGTTGATTGCCATCAGCGGCAGCGGCAACAGTGCGAACATCGTCAACGCGGTGGAATGGGCCAACAAACACAACCTGGAAACCTGGGGAATCACGGGTTATCAGGGTGGCACATTGCAAGAGATCGGCCAACACAATCTCCATGTGCCGTTGGATGACATGGGGATGGTTGAATCGATTCATCTGATGCTATTCCATTGGATTCTCAATGACGTTTACGCCCGCATCAACTCGGTCGGTCGTTATGCCGGTCAAACGCAATCAGAAGCCGCCTGAAGAGATTTCTATCGCGACTCTTCCAAGTAGTCGCGTTGGGTCAACAGATCACCGGATGCCATGCCCATGTCTTCATGGGCATGGTACTCAAACGCCTTTTCGGGAGGCGGGGCGATGCGGTTGTTGAATCGATCCGGTGTCCGGTCTCCATCGCGGCGATTGCGTCGCGTAGCGAAGACCGTGTTGGAGTCTTCCGCAGAATGGGAATCGCTCACCGATGCCGAGTTGACGGAACGCAGTCTGGCGTTGCGATACGATACGCAGTGCGGCGAACCGCTGAAAACCTTGGTGACGCGGGCTGCGGGGCTTGTGCGTGAGGCGGCTCGTCGACGATTGGGCATGGCCCATTTCGAGGTGCAATTGCTCGGCGGATTGGCGATGGTCGATGGAGCCATCGTCGAAATGGAAACCGGCGAAGGAAAAACCCTGACCGCAACGCTGCCGTTGTATCTGCACGCGCTCTCCGGCGAAGGCGTGCATCTGGCAACGGCCAACGATTACCTTGCCTCTCGCGATGCGGACATCATGCGACCGGTGTTTGAGCTGCTCGGAATGACGGTCGGTGTGATCACCGCTCAGATGCCGCCCGCAACACGCCGGGAAAGTTATGCCTGCGATATCACTTACGGCACCGCAAATGAGTTCGGTTTCGATTTCCTCAAAGATCGACTGCAAACACTCGATCCGATCGCGAAGAGAAGTCGTCTGCTCGACGCCGGAGAACACAGATTCGGTGCGGAATTCCAAGACCCGTTGCAACGTCGATTGCACACGCTGATTCTGGATGAAGCCGACAGCATCCTCATTGATGATGCTCGCACGCCTTTGATTCTAAGTGCATTGCCAACTGCAGATCGGGCGGCGAAAGCGGCGGCGTTCCGTTGGGCAGCCGAATTCGCCCCGCAATTCACCGAGACCGAGGACTTCGAACGCGATCCCAAAACGAAAGCCGTGCGACTCACTTCCGACGGACGCCACCGTGTGCGGTCGGTCGTCAAACCGCCGGGGTTGGAGAGCGTGAGTCAAATCGACCTTTACGAACACGTGGAACGTGCCATCCGCGTGCTTTTGGACCATCACCGCGATCGGCAATACGTCGTGCGGGATGGGGAAGTGGTCATCGTGGACGAATCGACGGGACGGTTCGCCGAAGGTCGCCGTTGGCGGGATGGAATTCATCAAGCCGTCGAGGCGAAAGAGCAACTCAATCTGTCGTTCCCCACACGACATGCCGCCCAGATCACGATTCAAGACCTGATGCTGCAATATCAGCACATCGGTGGAATGACGGGAACGGCGAGTGTCTCCGCGGGCGAATTCCAATCCGTTTACCGCTTGCCTGTGGTGCAGATTCCAACGAACCGCCCTTGCCAACGCCAAGTTCTGCCGGATGTGGTGACTCGAAACGATGACGAAAAATGGACTGCGATCGTGCAGGAAGTTTCCGAGATGCACGAGCGGGGGCGTCCCGTATTGATCGGCACACGCTCGATTGCAAAGTCCGAGGAATTGGCAAAGCTCCTGCGAACCGCTGGTATCGAACCGGAAGTTCTCCACGCGAAACAACTTGACCGAGAAGCGGAGATTGTGTCGGCCGCTGGCGGACGAGGACGTGTTACAGTCGCAACGAACATGGCCGGGCGGGGGACCGATATTCAGCTGGGACCCGACGTCGCAGAACTTGGCGGGTTACACGTCATCGGAACAGAACTCCACGATTCCGCACGCATCGATCGACAGTTGGCTGGGCGATGCGCGAGGCAGGGCGACCCGGGAAGTTTCCGTCAATTCATGGCGATCACAGACGAAATCCTCGTGGAAGCATACCGAGAGTCCGCTCCACAAGTCGTGGCGGAACTGCAATCGGAGAAAGACCTGACGCGTGCCAGACGAGTGCTGCGTGACTGCCAACGTCGGGTGGAGTCTCGTCATGTCGGTGATCGCAAGCGGTTGTTGCACGCCATTCGTGAACGAGGCAAACTCTACGAGCGAATGGGTTTTGATCCGTTCTTGGACACTCCGGATTAAATAACCGCCGGTGTGGACATGATTCAGATTACGAATGTCGATGGCCCATGCCCACGCAAAGCCGTGGGCATGGCACACAACTCGTCAAACAACCGTATTACTTCTTATTCTTCGGCAGAATCCAGACATTGCGGAACTGCAATGGATTGCCGTGACCTTGGAGTTTGATCGGGCCAGGTGTGCCCATCGGTGCTCTTCGGGAACCGCCGGTCTTCTTATTGAGTTCGATGTCGTCATGAATCGTCACGCCGTTGTGCTTGACCGTCAAACGGGCAGGTTCGGTGACGTCGCCGTCTTCATTCGTGCGAGCGTTGGTAAATTCCACGTCATAGGTTTGCCAGACCAACGGTGGGAGGCACATGTTGACATCGGGTTCTTTGATGGTGTACACGCCGCCGCACTCGTTGTTTTTGCCTTCCAAGCCGAAGCTGTCGAGGATTTGCACTTCGTAGTGATCGACTTGATAAAACCCACTGTTGCCTCGCCCTTGCCCACGTCCTTTCGGTTTGTACGGTAGCAAGAATTCGAGGTGCATGGTGTAGTCGTCGAATTTGTCGCTGGTGAGGATATCTCGACCATCGGTGTTCAGGAGATTGGTCTCGGGGTCGTATCGTCCACCGTTCCATTGGTTCATGTTTTCCGGAATGCCGCTGAACAAGACAACCGCACCCTTCGGCGGCTTCATGCCCATCGACTTGCTTTGTCGGATCATTTTCTCGAGGGCATGGGATTTGCCATCGGCGTCAGTCACGACAAGCTTCTTGCCGTCAACTTTCAGAGACTCGAACTGGTCGTGCCCTTCCGGCGGGAATTGGGCCGACGCCGAAAACTGCTTGGGATTCGCAGCCAGATACTTCCGATTGCCATCCGCCTTGGAAAATTCGGGACTGCCGTCTTTCATTTCGCCGGCGAACAACGCTCGGGTTTTGCCGTCCCAACCGGCGCCTGGTAGGCCACCGTCATAGATAACGGCTTGGAAGTGGCCATCACCGAGAGCAATCACCTGGGCACCGACGGATTTGCCGCGGTATTCGCCCTGAACTTGGAAGTCAGCGGGAAGATCCGAACCTTCGGGATTGGTCCAAACACCGTCGGCTGCCGGTAGTACCGCACAAGACAGACATAAGAACAGGCCTCCGAAAACAGACGGCCAAATCGAACGACGCAAGTTGAGCATATTGGTCTCTCCGAGTGTGGGAATTCGTCAGGAATGCCTCGACGATACCGCAGTCTTCGGAACGAGTCCAATAACTCGCCTAATTTCCGTGTCTTACAGTTTTGTTTCGCGGAGCAATTCCAAGAACACCGGACGGATCATGCGGAAGTTCTTGGTCCAGTCATCATGCCCGACTCGCACCAGCAGCGTCGGTTGAAGCCAGTTCCCGCTAATCGGCATGGGACTGACGAACGGTGTCGCACGGTGTTCGGTACGCCGAATCCGTTCATTGAGAGTTTCGCTGGTTTCCTGCGGTAAATCGGTCACGTTGAGAGTGCCAAGATATTGCAACCGTCCTCGTGGAGCCGCCGCGAGTAGCAGCATCATCACATCGCCCTTCTGGTTGGCTCGATACCCCACGACGACGCAATCGGTCTCGATGGCTGGCGGTTTCGGTTCTTTGTTCTCTTCTTCCTCGCCGACGAAGTCGTTCATCGCCTCTTCGAGTGAACCATTCTGGGCGGCTTTCTCGGCTTGTTCCTGACGTGCCTTCTGAACCACCGCTTGCACAAGATTCTTCTGAGCAGATTTTTCGAAGCCCCAGTCCTCGAACATGGCACTCCAACGAATTCCCCCGACGATGATCAACGCACCAAAGATCGCAGTAACACCCCACGCCCACAAACACAACCGGTTGCCGGTTGCCGGAAGATTGGCCAACGTCGGCTTCCATACTTCACCGGGTTTGAGCAGGAAGTCCATCGGTGAAAGTTTGTCGTTCTTTTGGATCGCGTGCATGTAAGATGCGGTGTGAGCCAAACCCGCAACCGCAACGCCTGCAAAGAGTTGCGTGAGAGTCCAGAGCAATCGCATCGAACCTTCATCGGACGCAGTGAGTGCTCGCCCCGCGATGCTCACCCCCAACATCGCAATCATGCCGATGACCAGCAGAATCAACCAACCGGGAACCAGTTGCCAAATCGGACCGGGTTCGGGTTCTTCCCACGGGCGTTCTTCGACGTCCTCGTCGTCTTCGTCGTCGAAATCCTTGAGCACCGGTGCCGCTGACTTCGGGACGGTGGCGAATGCTGGATAGTAGCCGCATTCCGGACACCAGGATGCTGCCCCCCATTCGGTGGTTTCTTGGCATTGGGGGCAGGTTGTGAGTTTCGTCTGTTCGGACGTGGGTGCGGACATAGCAGCCAACCAAATCGGGTCACGCGAAATGTGGAAACATTCCGGAAGCTTCCACACCGACCAAATATAGGTTCTGCCAACGACCATGCCCGGGGGCATTGACGGGAACGGCGAAAGTGATCCGCGTCCTGCACGATTGATCCGGTTTTACGGACTGTCAGGTTCGATTCGCGATCCAAATACCAATCGACGCACGATCGACGCATTCGCATCCGGAAAATCGAGTTCGGCCAATTCGTGTCGCGGAACCCAGCGGAATGGAGATGTCAGCGGTGGTTCGGTTTGTGCGAACTCGTCGCCAACACGACAACGCCAGAAGTGAAGTTCCAACCGCTCGGTTGTGACGATGGAGATTTCCTCGAAGGGGTGCACCGTTAAACCGGTTTCTTCCTCGCATTCTCGAACGACACAATCGACCGGCGATTCCCCCGGATCGCATTTTCCGCCGGGAAATTCGGATTTGCCGGGTTGCGATCCGTGCAGACTCCGCACGCCGATGACGAACCGTTCCGCACGCTCGACGATGGCAATTCCAATTCGTAGACGTGCGTTAGGCGTGTCCATTCTATCATCGCAGCTATGGGTTCTGGAGTGGTTGCCAGTCGATTTCACACCACGGCATTTGACGGCGGAGCGTTTCAACCGCCTGACGACTTGTCGGTGTGCGGCGGAGTTTTAGCCGTTTCAAATTCGTGAATTTCACAAACTTGGGTAACGCATCGTCGTTGATTCGGGTGCGTGTGGCATCGAAGTATTCCAGCGACAACGGTAATTCGTCAATGCCGGCACTCGAAAAGTGCGTCCGCATCACGCAGAGCCACGTCAGGCTCGGTTGCGACAACGCCGAAATCGCCGTGCGTGGCAATGGCATGCTCGTGATGCCCAACTTCCCGACTCGGCAACTCATCATCACTTCTTCGAGGTCGCCGAGTTCAAACGGCGTTGAACGAATTGTCAGACTTGGGACAGTCGGAAGTTTCTTCAGCAATGCGACTGTCTTTGCCACTTGCTCTTCCGAGTCACAACGAACGCTCACGGATTCGATCCGGCGATATTTGAACCGCAGCCATGTGCTTTCAATCCAAAACGGTAATGTGGATTGAAGTTTCGTCGGCGTGCCAAACGGTGAACCAGCGGCGGGACGTGGTCCGACCGGGACCCGTTCCATGTGCGACATGCTGACGCTGCAATGCTGTTCTTCCAAAGCTTCGGCGATGAAGTCGTGTCGCAGCCCCTCGAACATTGGAGGAGCCAACGCGGTGAACGTGAGAACAAGCTGAATCATCTTTTCCCTCCCTGAGAAAGAATTCCGCCATCGACCGCTAAACTTTTGTCAACAGAAGTCTGACCGACCCCAAACGGAGCGTCAAGCGTTGTTGGCCATCGACAATCCAAGTTGCCTGGCACGCCGGGCGAGATTTGCTCGACTTCAAACTATACAATCGCCCAAAAGAGTGACATACTGCCGGTTTGCGTTTCACAAGGTGGGGTCGATGTTTACGGGATTGGTGGAAGGTTGTGGTCGGGTTCAGCGGATTCAAAACGAATCGGCCGGGATCCGTCTGGGTATTGACATGTCTGGCACACCGCTGGGTGAAGCGTGCGTCAATTCCGATCACCCCGACGGAACCGATCTGGGAGCCAGCATCGCTCTCAATGGATGCTGCCTGACGGTGGTGGCTCGCGAAGGCATGGTCCTCGATTTTCAAGCGGGGTCCGAGACGCTATCGAAAACCAACTTAGGGCGATTGGCCGTTGGTGATCGGGTGAATGTGGAACGTTCATTGGCAGTTGGCGGACGGTTGGGCGGTCACTTCGTGCAAGGGCACGTCGATGGCCAAGGCACCGTGACGGCAATCGAAACGGAACCCGGCAGCGACGGCCAAGAGTGGGTCTTCATGACCTTTCAAATTCCGTCGGCGTTGGCCCGTTTGATGGTCTCCAAAGGCTCGGTCGCTGTGGATGGCGTGAGCTTGACCGTAGTCGATCCGACGGCGGAGTCGTTCCGTGTCGCGTTGATTCCTCACACACTCGACGCGACCACACTGGGCACGCGAGCGGTGGGTGACGCTGTGAACATCGAAGCCGACATGCTCGGCAAATACGTCGCGAAATTGTTGGCAACGCCGACCGTGGAGGATCAATGAAACCGATCGAGCGGCAAACGCGATCCCGTTTGATGTCCCTGTTCCGCGAACACGGTTTCGGGCCGAACGCACGGCTTGGCCAAAATTTTCTGATCGACATTAACATCATTGACTTTGTCGTTCGTGAGGCGGATATCACGCCGGATGATGTCGTCCTGGAAGTGGGCGTCGGGACGGGTGGGATGACGTCTTTCCTCGCGTATCTGGCGGCACACGTCGTTGCAGTGGAAATCGACCCGAATATGTACCGATTGGCGAGCGATGTCCTTGCCAACGCGGACAATCTATCGTTACTTAACATCGATGCATTGCGGAATAAGAACCATTTCGCGGACGAAGTTGTTGCCGAAGTGGACAAGGCTTTGGCGGTGGATGAGTCACGTCGGTTGAAGCTGGTCGCAAACCTTCCTTACAGCGTCGGCACGCCAGTGATGTCGAACTTGCTAGCGACAGATTGGCCGTGGGAACGTATGGTGACGACGATTCAACTCGAACTCGCCGAACGCATGATCGCCGGTCCTCGAACATCGGACTACAGTGCATTATCGGTGTGGATGCAGTCGCAATGTCGCGTGGAAATCCTCCGCAAGCTGCCACCGAGCGTCTTCTGGCCACAACCGAAAGTGAATTCGGCCATCGTAAGGGTCGTTCCGGATCATGATGCCATGGCCAAAATTTCCGACCGGGAGTTCTTTCAAGACTTCCTCCGGCGGCTGTTCACGCTGCGACGAAAACTAATGGCCGGTGTGCTGGCGGGGATGTATCGCAAAACGCTATCCAAAGACGACGTGCGGAGCATGTTGGAAGACATGAATCTGCCCACGAATGTCCGCGCGGAGCAACTCGAACCGGCTCAATTGGTCGAACTCTCAAACCGCTTGCATGCCATTACACAATCCAATCCGTGAAATCCGGAACCAGAGTCGATGCAGACCAACGAGCAATTTCTGCATGCGATCGTTGAGGATCCCGACAACGACTTGCCTCGGCTGGTCTACGCGGATTGGTTGGACGAGCAGGGCGATCCGCGGGGTGAGTTCATCCGAGTCCAATGTGAATTGGCAAAACTCGACGAGTTCGACCCCGACCGCATTCCGTTGGAAGAACGACAAGACACCCTGCTCAAAAAACACAAGACGAAGTGGTCAAAAGACTTGAAGGTCGCAGCCATTCGTGTTTTTGAGTTTCGACGCGGGTTCGTGGAAGCGGTCACGCTCAACGTAAAAAATCATCTGCAGAACGCCGAGGCGTTGTTGGATACAGTCCCGACGATCCGCAAGGTGAAGGTCAATGCACTCAAGGCGGTCGTTCCCGAATTCATCACATCGAAGTGGCTGGAACGCATCGACTCGCTGAATCTCGCGGGTAACAAACTCGGACTGCGGCGGATGCGAACGCTATTGGAGTCGCCACACTTCACAGAGATTCGCGAACTCGATCTGACCAGCAACAACATTCTGGCCGGCGGTTTCCAAGCGTTTGTGGATTCCGGCAAGTTCCCGAAACTGACCAAACTCATCTGCAATAACTCGGAAGCCGCGGAACCGTCCAAGCTCTCAAAGATCGGTTGCGGTCCGTTGTGGAAACAATTGGAATCCGTCGAACTTGCCGAACACGCATGGGAAGATGATGCCATTCAAACACTCGCCGAAAGTTGGCCGGTCTGCGGATGGAAGCACTTGAACCTCAGCTTCAATGCATTCGCCGAACGCGGCTTCCAGGCATTATTGGAGAACGGTCACCTCACGTCTTTGGAATCTTTGAGCCTCAAGCGGTGCTATCGGTTGCCGGACTCCGCCATCGCGATGTTGGCAAACGCCGATGCCTTGGGAACGCTTCGATCCCTCGACATTCGCGGTTGCAACTACATCGAGGATGGTCTGAACGCCGTGCTGAATTCGCAATCCTTGGTGGAATTGCGCAAACTCTACATTTCGTCAGCCTTGTTTCCGGAGTTCTATTTACCGATCGTTGCCCACAGCACGGGACTGCCAAACCTCGAAACGTTATATCTGAGTATCAATCCGATTCAATCCAGCGATCTCGCGAGCCTTCGCCAACCAAATCGGTTGCAACAACTCAAAACGCTCGTGATTTTAGCGGGAACCATGGATGACGACGTGTTGGCCGAACTGCGAGAACTACTGCCCGACGTGAAAATCTTCATCTACTCCCCATATTGATGACCGCTCATGTCCGCTCACGAGCAATTTCTGCAAGCGATCGTTGAGGACCCTGACAACGACTTGCCTCGGCTGGTCTACGCGGATTGGTTGGACGAGCAGGGCGATCCGCGGGGGGAATATATCCGCGTGCAATGCGAGTTGGCACAGGTTGGCGATTACGATCCGACCCGAAAACCGCTGGAAGAACGGCAGAACACGCTCTTCAAAAAGCACAAATCGAAATGGACGAAGGACCTGAAAGTTGCGGCCATTCGCAATTACGAATTCCGTCGCGGTTTCGTGGAAGTTGTCACGCTGAACGCGAAGAATCACCTGCAAAATGCGGAGGCGTTGTTGGATCGTGCCCCGACGATTCGCGAGATGAAGATCAACGCTATGAAAACCGTGCTCAACGAATTGCTGGAATCGAAATGGTTGGAGCGGTTGGATTCGCTGAATTTTACCGCATGTCAGATGGGCACACGACGGTTGAAACGACTTCTGCGATCGAAACATCTGAAGAACATCCGCAAACTGAATCTGACCAGCAACGGCTTGGGGCATGCGGGATTGGTTGCACTTGCGACAACAGAATCACTCCCGCGACTCGAGAAACTCAAAATTTGGCATCTCGATTTTTTGGCGTTCGATGATCTTGCTGATGTGGCTCGCGGACGTTTGTGGGAGCAACTGACGGATGTCGAAGTTTGCCACAACAACATGACCGACATTCACATCCAAAGCTTGGCCGATAATTGGCCGAAGTGTCGGTGGAAACGGCTCTCGTTGGCAGGTTGCGGACTGACCGATGTCGGTCTGAAAGCCATTCTCGAGAACGGCCATGCGGACCCGCTCGAGGAGTTGAACATATGCGATAACGGGGCTCTCACGGACGAGGGCATCAGCCAGTTGGCGACGTCGGACCGCTTGACGAACTTGAAGCGACTGGAACTCAACGGTTGCAATATTGGCCTGCAAGCTCTGTCTGCGTTGATGGACTCGGATACACTTTCAAACGTCCGTCGGCTTTCCATCTCACCGGAAGTTTCCGTGGGACTGGCCATCCAAACGATCGCTGACGGCACCGGATTGCCGGCTCTTGAGGAACTCCGCCTGGACACATACTCCGTGAAAACGAAGGACCTGGAATCTCTCCAGCAGCCCGGAAAATTTCACCAGTTGAAAACACTGATTTATCCATCGTACTTTGCGGAAGCGGATGTCAGTGCGGAACTGAACCGACTGCTCTCGAACGTGAACGTCGTCTGATAAACTCATTCCAAGTTGAGAGATCTCCCCATGATTGACCGCCGCTCCATCTTCGTCTTGGTGATGCATCTGTTATTTGCAACGACGGCGATGGCAGCGGACGTGTCACTTTCGATCACCGATTGGAAAGGTGTCCAGCGACGAATTGCGAAACATCATGGCAAGATTGTCGTCGTCAACATCTGGACCACCACCTGCGGCAAGTGTTTGGAAGACCTACCGAAATACGGGGCGATCGCGAAGAAACACGACGGCATTGTTTGGATGACCGTTGCGTGCGATTACGATGGCATTCCCGGTAAGCCGCCGGCGTATTACCGCGAAGGCGTTCTCAAGGTCTTGCGGAAACATGGGCGGATGACCGACAATGTTCTGCTGAGTGATCCATTCTTGGATTTTTTGGACCAAATCGATCTTTCTTCCACACCGGCGGTCCTGGTTTACGGTCGGGATGGAACACTGGCTCGGCGGTTTGACAATGACGATGCACGAACGCAAGAAGCCGAGTTTACCACCGAAAGTGTCGCGACGTTCGTCCAGCGACTCCAAAAAGAAGATCAAACTCAGCCATCCGCTCGATAAACTCAAAGACGACACCGGCGACACCTCGACATCCGCCGGTGCATCACGTGGGTTCGGTGGACGCATTCGGTTGACGACCCTCTCGACAACCTGTCGAAAGCTCGGCACGATGCTCGAATCCGGTGTCGCTGCTCGGAAGGCGTTCAGTGTTGTCGCCAAGCGAACACACGACCAACGTGCGCGAACTGCGTTGCATCACGTCGATGAGGCGGTTCAAGAAGGGCACGATGTCGCCTCCAGCATGGCAGAGCAGGGCAATGCGTTTCCACCGTTGATGATCGACATGGTCTCCGTCGGCGAGAAAACCGGGGCACTGCCGGAAATTCTCAAGAGTCTCGCATTGCACTATGAGAACCTCGTGCGGTTGCGACGAAGTTTCTTCCGTGCGATTGCCTGGCCGATGTTTCAGCTCAACGCGGCTATTTGGGTCATCGCTTTGTTGGTCCTGGTTTTGGGAATGATCGCCCAGAGTACCGGCAGCAAACCGTTGCAGGTTCTACCGTTCGGTTTGAGCGGCGGAACCGGAGCCGTCGTCTGGCTCTTCGCGTGCTACGGGACGCTCGGCACGTTGATCGGCGGGTATTTGCTGGTCACGAAATCGATGCAAGGTCGCAAACTGCTCGATCCACTTTTGATGAAGATTCCCGTATTCGGCGGTTGCATGCGTTCGTTCGCGATCGCTCGTTTTTCCTGGGCCTTCTCGTTGACTCAGAATTCCGGTATGGATATCCGCGAAAGCTTGGAAGCCAGCCTGAACGCCACCAGTAACGGAGCGTACATCGCAGCGTTTCCGCAGATTTGGCGTGAAGTGGAATCCGGCGAACCGCTTGCTTGGGCAATGCGACGAACGCAACTTTTCCCTGGCGAATACCTCGAAATGGTGGAAACCGCCGAGGAAACCGGAACCGTGCCCGAAATGCTGGACCATCTCGGTCCGCAATTCGAGGAAGAAGCCCAACGCGCACTGAAAGCAATGACCTCAACACTCGCGTGGGTTATCTGGGCCATGGTCGCGGTGTTCATCATCGTCCTTATCTTCCGCGTGGCGACGCTCTACGTTGGAATGCTCAACGAAGCCGCCCGCATGTAGGTGATGATCCATGCGCCGATGGCTCAAGGAAAAGTCCACGTTTTCTCCGAGCAATAGGTGGAAGAATCATGAGAAACGGTGGTCCTTGCCCGATCTGCCGAGGAGTGATTGAACGAGATGGCAGGCAACTAGTGACGAAACCGGACGGGACTTCGCGGCGGGCTCAGGTCTTCCACTGCTCCCAATGTGAATTCCGCGGATTTGCCCGAGAGTTCGAACGAGAAGCCCTATTCACGATCGACGATCGCTACGCCTTCTACTTCTGCCCCAAGCCGAAGTTGGCCCTGTTCTATCGCGAGAAAGTCCCACAGAAAGACCCGATCCACGAAATCGATGTCGATGTTCCTGATTTGAATGGAAGACGCGTCACCATCAAACTGATGGGGCTGGGTAAGCGTGGTCGCGAGCGATTGCTCAAAATAATGGGCGATTCCGACTGCCCCATCTTCCCAGTTGACCTCTGGCATGATCCAGGATGTATCCGCCCCCGCCGATCACGAACGGTGGACCAACCCCTGATGAATCACTGGGCCAATGTCATCGAACGCGAAACGAACGGCCCCCATGATAAAGCCTCTTCAGACTAAGCGAATTCACAGTCCGTCACCCGATCAGCCACCGCAAAATTGACGTGTTCTGCTTCTCAGTTCAGAGAATTCTTCACCACTCACAATTCCAGGTTCTGAGAAATCTGATTTGTAAGGCCGTTTTGAGTTGTCAGCTGGAACGGTTCTTGACAGAATCCTGTTGTCCTGTCCCCCGGTGTCGAGAACGCTTGCGCCTCCGAGTTTCCTTATGGGTAAAAAGAAAACGACGCAGGAAATCCTCGCGGAACTTCGTGCAAAAGATTCGAGTGGTGGATCCTCCAGTGAGGAACCCGCCGCCGATCAGTCTAAGGCGGAAACGCCGACTGAGTCGGCATCTCCCGCCGAAGCACCCCCGGCGAAATCGGCCGATAAGCCGAAGTCGACCAAGGATATCATGGCGGCATTGCGAGCCGAGGCTGCTGGCGGAGGCAAAGCGAAGCCCGCCGAGAAAACTGGGGCTAAGCCAAAGTCGACCAAGGACATTATGGCTGCCCTGCGAGCCGAAACGGCTGGTGATGGCAAGGCAAAGCCCGCAGCGAGCGAGGCTACAAAACCTGCAGCAAAGGCAAAACCAAAGGCTGCTGCACCACCCGCTGGCGAGCGTCCCAGCGTGCAGGAAATGATCAAGGTGGCCCGTGAGGGTGCTCCTGATAAGCCTGCCGAAGAAAAACCGAAGACGCGTGTTAAGCCAGCTTCGCGGCGCGCTGCGAAGAAATCCGATGATGACGCGACACGTCGTAGCTTTTTGTTCGACGTGCTTCTTGCTCCGTTCGTGCTTGCTTGGGTCGCATTTGCGAGTGCCGCAACGGCCTTCGGGCTCGGTGTGGCTCGCTACATGATGCCCAACGTACTTGTGGAACCGCCGAGTCGCTTCAAAGTTGGTAGCCCGACAGATTTCCCAGCCAACACAGTATCGACGAAGTTCAAAGCCGAGTTCGGTATCTGGGTGGTTAATGCCAACGTTGACGGAGAGCAGATGGTTTACGCACTCCGGTCGGTTTGTACCCATCTGGGTTGTACGCCGAGTTGGCTTGAAGGCGAACAGAAATTCAAATGCCCCTGCCACGGCTCGGGTTTCTATATCACAGGTGTGAACTTTGAAGGTCCTGCCCCGCGACCGCTCGAACGGGTTGGGATTTCACTTGGTGCCGATGGCTTGCTGGAAGTCGACAAGAGTGTGACATTCCAGCAGGAAATGGGACAATGGGGCGATAGTGCCTCCTACGTTCCGATGGTCTAAGTGCCGCTATCTGTGATCGGGCAGCCGTCTGGGTTGCCAATCGTTTACTTTGACTTTTTCGTTCACTCAGTCAGACCGGGACGCCAAGTATGTCCGTCGGCGAGTACATCCGCAATTCGCAAATTTGGAAGAGTATCTTCCGTCATCCAGCACCGACCGATCGTCGGAATCGGGCTGTGGTGATGCTGACGAACTTCTTCCTGCACTTGCATCCAGTTTCGATCAAACGCCAGGGTATCGCGTTATCTTACACGTGGTGCATGGGCGGGATCACGTTCTTTCTGTTTCTGGTCGAAACCCTGACCGGCGTGCTGTTGATGTTCTACTATCGCCCGACTCTGGAATGGGCGTTTACAGACATTCAAGCACTTCGCGACGTGCAAACGCTAGGGATCATGCGTGAGATCCACCGATGGGGTGCTCACGCGATGGTGATTACCGTGTGGCTACATATGTATCGAGTCTTTCTGACCGGTAGCTACAAACCTCCCCGAGAATTCAACTGGGTTGTCGGCGTGCTGCTGCTTGTGCTCACGTTGCTACTCTCGTTCACGGGTTACCTATTGCCTTGGGATCAACTAGCGATCTGGGCGATCACCGTGGGTTCGAACATGGCTCGGGCAACACCATTGCTCGGGGGTGAAGGCCCAGGGGCACAGTTGCTCAACGTGGGCGGATTCGACTTGATCACCTCAGCTAGCGATGCTCGCTTCCTTTTGTTGGGCGGGCGATTCGTCGGCGAAGCCACGCTGAACCGTTTCTACATTTTGCACTGCGTCGCAATCCCGTTGGTGGTGGCGGGGTTGATTGCGATTCACTTCTGGCGAGTCCGAAAAGACGGCGGAATTAGTCAGCCGCTCTAAGTTTCTCGCTGCTCGTTTCTTAAACTCCTACGGATTCACACTCGGACACGGACACCTCTACTCATGCACAACGCGGAACTGACGAAAGGTGTCATCCTCGGCTTGGGTTGGTTCTATCTGTTGCTGTTCCTTGCGAACGCTTGGTGGACCGTTATCTCATACCGCTCGGGTGAGCATAAACGGGTTCGCCTGTTTGGGCTGCTCGGTGACGGACAAGACGTGCTGTCGGCCACATTCTGGGGTGTATACAGCGGCGTGTTGCTGATGGTGTCTTTGGCACACTTCGTCAACAGTAGTCAGCCCGACTCCTTTGTCCTTGTGTTGCCGGAATTCCTGAAGAACGGCATCGATCAACTCGCAAACCCGGTGATCTATTTCGCGCTTTCGATTGTGCTCTTTGCCGCAATCATCTTGCTGCGTGAGTGGCTCGTGAAGCCGGAAGTCGCTTGGGTGCTCTTCAATGTCTCCGCTGTCGGCATGGCTCTCGCGATGACCGATATGGACTTCCGTAAGATCGTCGGCAAACCGGACAACGTTCCAATTGTGGGGATGTTGTACCTCGTTGCATTCTTCACATGGTTGTACTTCAAGCGGGCGGTCGACAACGATCGAAGAATTGCCGAGGGTCGGCCGTTATACGAGAAAGAAGACAGCGAGAAAGTTCTCGTCTGGCCAGACTTGGTCTACACCGAACTGATTTGCATGGTTCTTCTGACCGTCCTTCTTGTCGTCTGGGGCTTGGCCTTGCAAGCTCCGCTGGAAGAGCCGGCATCTGCGGTAAAAACACCAAACCCGTCGAAAGCACCATGGTACTTCCTCGGACTGCAAGAGATGCTGGTGTATTTCGACCCCTGGTTGGCTGGGGTGGTCTTTCCGACCATCATTTTGCTCGGCTTGATGGCCATCCCCTACATCGATTTCAACAAGAAGGGTAACGGCTACTACACCTTCAACGAGCGTCCATTCGCTGTCAGCGTGTTCCTGTTTGGGTTCCTCCCTTTGTGGATCGCGATGATTATTCTCGGGACGTTCTTGCGAGGGCCGAACTGGAACATCTTCGGACCGTTCGAATACTGGGATGTTCACAAGCTGGAAGTCCTCAACAATGTGAACCTTTCCGAATGGTTCTATCTCTCATTGCTGAATACGGGATTGCCCGAGAACATTCTGGTGAGAGAGGCCCCGGGCTTCATATTGATCGCCGCCTACTTCCTGGTGGCACCACCGTTGCTTGCCGGAACTGTCTTCCGCAAGATGTATCCAAAAATGGGATTCCTGCGATACATGGTGTTCGTCAACTTGCTACTGTGGATGGCCGCCTTGCCAATCAAGATGGTTCTGCGATGGTGGTTGAACCTCAAGTATCTGGTCGCAATTCCGGAATACTTCTTCAATATCTGATTAGGCCATGTGCGAGCACGACGGACTGGCTAGCACAACTTTGAATTGAACAACTGTTTGGCTGCATTGGCAAACCACTCCAGGTTTCCAAACGCATTCGAACTCATCAATGACCAATAGGATCCGACGCTATGCCGGCTGACGATAGTTTCTGGCGAAACCCCAAGAAATTACACATCTGGTTTGCCTTCAGTTCGCTCGGATTGTTGTTCGTGACGCTCGCGATGATGGCTGGCGACCACTCCGATCAATGGCGGGACTACCAAAAGACGTTCGACCAGATCAACGCGATCAAACTCGAAACTGCGATCGAGAGTGAGCAAGGTGGCGAATACCAAGCCCGAGTCGAGCAGCTTCAAACTGAGATCGACCAAGCTGAGTCGAACTTCTCGGAAGAGAAACAGAAGATCGACCAGAAAATCGCGGAGTTGTCTCTCGATGCGGACAACCTCAGCCGTCGCGTACGCGCTCAACGTGCCGTTCGCGACAAAGCTCGGGCCGACTATGACCTCGCCATCCGTGACGAGAAAACAGCACTCGCGGCTCAACTCCGAGAAGACTTCGATCGCGAGCAGCAACGAGTCGACGAGTTGGAACTGGCGTTAAGCAATATCGAAACGGAAATCAAAGAACAGAAACAGGAACTCGCAAAGCAAACCGTCGCCTATGATCAGGCGACTGAAGAGCTCAAGCAGTTCCAAGCTGAAGTCGAACGACTTCAGGCGGCAAAAAGCAAAGTCGATCCCGATAATTGGTTTTCGTCGACAAAACGAAGCATTATGCAGCTGCCGATCATCGACGGCTTCAACTCGCCGCATCAAGTGAAACAAATTTGGCTTCCCGATCTCAAGATCACCTTGGGAATGGCACACACCGCACGATTCGATCGTTGCACAACTTGCCATTTGGGGATCGATCAGGTCGAAGCTGGCAACAAGCCAGCGTACCCCGCAGGTCATCCCGAATCGGAAGAGCCTGCTGATTGGGTTGCGGCGAACGAGTTCCCACAACCGTTCTCGACACACCCCAACCCGGATCTGTATCTGACCGCCACAAGTCCGCACCCCACGCAGACCTTTGGCTGCACCGCGTGTCACGAGGGCCAAGGTTCCGGGACGACTTTCTCCAATGCCGCCCACACACCGAACAATCCAAGCACCGGGAATCATTGGGAAGAAGAATACCACTTCCATCCCAATCACTACTGGGAGTATCCAATGCTCCCCGAGCGATTCCAAGAATCGTCATGTTTGAAATGTCATCATGGCGTCACGGAACTCGCCACCAGCCCGAAATTTGGCAACTCGGCACCGAAAGTGACCAAAGGCTTTGAGACCATCGGCACCTTCGGATGCTTCGGCTGTCACGAAATCAACGGATACGCTGGTTCCCAGTCAATCGGGCCGGATCTGCGATTGGAACCCAACTGGTACGCCGTTGCCCAGCAAGTCAAAGCCGCCGTCGTCGGAGTTCTGAAGGATATGGAACCGGACGCGGAAGAATCCGGTCAGTTGAAGCAGATTGCGGACTTGGCAGACCATGTCGCCGATGCACCGTTCGAGTCAGCGACCGAACGATCCGAATTGCAGTCGATGCTGGTGGCCGATCGTCAACTCCTCAATCCGAAACTGTCTCAACGCACGCACAATCTCGCTGCCGAATTAGCTGATGTCGAACACATCGGCAAATATCGGAAAGTGGGCCCAGCGTTGCGTCATATTCACCACAAGACGACAGACGAGTGGGTCGCATATTGGACAGAGAACCCCTCACGATTCCGACCGTCGACCAAGATGCCACAATTCTTCCATCTCACGAATTTGGATGATGCAACCGCGAAACGCTACCAACCGTATGAGATCCAAGCGATCTCCGAATACTTGTTGAACAAATCAAAAGAGCAACCATTCGATATGCTTGCTCCCGCAAAAGACTACAAACCCGACACCGAACGAGGTCGAGAATTGTTCGCGGAACGGGGTTGTCTGGCGTGTCATTCGCACTCCGAATTCCCGTCGGCGACGGCGAACTTCGGACCGAAGCTTGACCGTGTCCACGCTAAGCTCAAGGAATACGACCCGGCTGCTGAAGACTTCACACAAAGCGAAGCATTCCGCTGGCTTTACACGTGGCTTCGCGATCCGCAGCGTTACCACAAACGAACTCGGATGCCGAATCTGTACCTGGACGCCTACGAATCAGCAGACGGCGAAGAGACACAAAGCGTCGACCCCGCCGCCGACATCGCCGCATGGCTCCTGCAGAAAGGTCCTGAGAAGTTCGAGGCACCGAGCACATTGCCGGTCCACCTGGGACTTGTTGTCGAAGACCGAGCATTCGAGTCGGGTGTCCTCGTGACAGAAGTATTGCGATTCTCCCCCGCAACACGAGCAGAGCACGGGGAAGGTGAGGACAAGATCGAATGGCCGCTACTCGCTGAAGACGTGATTTTGGAAGTCGGCGGACGTGAAGTGACCAATTCGAAGGTCTTCCGGGAGCTCGTCAACGAGCTCGACGAAGACGAACGAGTTTCTGTTCGGGTCCAAAGAGCCGGAACTGAAAAAACCGTCACCGTAATCGCACAGAGTCCTCTCCAAGATTTGATGCGACTGTACTTGTCGAAAACGCTCACCAACCCGCAAGTCGAAGACACCTTTACCGCTCACGCTTATCCGTTCGAGGCGGACATGATCAAAGGTGATGAAATCGAGCTCGTCCCAGGCAAAGTGGATGGTGAGAAGCTTTCCGATGAAGATTGGAAGAGCATGCAGATGGCCTATCTGGGTCGTCGCACGATCTCACGCTACGGCTGTTATGGTTGTCATGACATTCCTGGTTTTGAATCTGCGAAACCGATCGGGACTTCACTTCAGGATTGGGGTCGTAAGGACACCAGCAAACTGGCCACCGAGCACATCGCCGAATTCCTCCATCACAATGGACATGGCGACGAATTGAGCACGAGTGAGCAAGTCGAGCAAGCCATGAAGTCCGCACGGGCTGACGAGTTTGCGTCCGAGGAAGAACGCGAAAAAGCACTTTCGATGGCCTACTACTACGAATCACTGGCCGAGCATGGCCGACCAGGATTCATTTGGCAGAAGCTGCATGCACCACGTAGCTACGACTATCACAAAACGGAAACCAAAGGCTACGACGAACGTTTACGAATGCCGAAGTTCCCGTTCGACGAAGCTCAGATTGAGTCCGTGATCACGTTTGTGTTGGGGCTCGTGGCCGAACCGCCAGCGGAGCAGTATCTCTATCAACCGGAAGGTGCGGACAAGGCCCGATATGAAGGCGAGTTCCTGCTGAAGAAATACAATTGTACCAGCTGCCATATGCTCGACCTGCCCGAAATGCAGATCATGGTCGACCGCGAATCGGACGACACTCCATCGACCTATGCGGACATGGTCGGCATGACGCAGTCGCAGATGCTCGACTGGTTCGTGGAAAATCGAAAGGCACTCTTGGATGACGCTACCGATCCACCGGAGTACCCCAAGGAAATCCAACAAGTTGAAGAATTGGCGAAATTCTTCGGGCTAGAAACCGACATTCCCGGCATCGCTCAATTGGCCGACACGGGAAAATCTACGCAGTTCCGTGCCAACCTCGAAACATTCTTCAAGGATCATCCCGAACTTCGACTTCAGACGAAGCCGGACGTATCCAAAGAATCTCCGCACGGAATTCTCAAGTTCCTGAACTTCCGCGAACGAAGTTCTGGAGAAGTCGACAAGACAACCGACGATGGCGATGCGATCTTTGCATTCCACGGTTTGCAGACGGACCGATTGGTCCTGGATGACCCGGAGAACCCCAACTTCAAATATCAGCTGTGGGAACCGCTGGAAATCGGTGGCAAAGTCTATCTGCCTGGTGTGGATGCCTTTAACTTTACACAGTCGATGGTCGCCGACGAGAAGCCTGCCCGTGGTGGTGATTTCGCCCAGTGGCTTGTTGGGCGGATCGATGAGAAATCCTCACCAGCCGACCAAGGCACATCGGCCAGTATCACCAAAGCTTGGCAGATGGTTCCGCCTCCGTTGTATGGGGAAGGGAAGAAGGTTCAAACCGCTTGGCTTTACCGCTTCCTCAAGAATCCCGATCGACTTCGTTGGATGGCCGTCCTACGAATGCCACAGTTCAACCTGAGTGACCAAGAAGCACGTAGCCTCGCCAATTACTTTGCGGCTGCGGATGACGCGGACTTCCCGTATCAAGACATTCCCGAACGTGAAGAGCCGTACCTCAACCATAAGGAACAAGAACTTCACGCGTTCCTGGAAGAGCAGAATACGGACTATCTCAACCAAAGCTGGGATATGCTGGGCAAACACGATGTCTGTATCAAATGCCACTCGATTATGGGACGGCAGTTCAATGGTACTGGTGATTCCGTCACTCGTGGACCGGACTTGCGGTCTCGCACGTCGGATCGGCTGCGTCCGGAATGGCTGGAACTCTGGTTCTATAATCCCAAGTGGAGTTTGCCCTACACGGCGATGCTCGCACCGTCGACAAATACGACCGAAGGGTATTTCAAGAAAGATCCGGAATGGCAAGTCACCGGGTTGCGTGATGCCATCATGAATTACGATCAGCTCATTCAGAAGCACGGTATCGTCGAGGCCCCAGCGGCGCCGCAGACGAATGCCGATCCCGCTGAAAACGAGTAGACTTCCAATGCACTCAAAGGCACAGAATTCGATGATTCGACGACAAAACATCACTGTATCACTTTGCGTTGGTGGGCTTTTCCTGGTCCTCAACGGTTGTGGTGGCGGTGTCGAAACCGATGCGAACGTGGTCCTCAAACCGACCTACGATGTTGCTCCTGAAGCCGGCAAAGAGGGCGGCACGAGCAAAACTGGTGGTAACGGAACCGGTGGCGGTGACAGCACAACAACAGAACCGGAAGCCGGTGGAGTGGGTATCTGGAAAGGCAAAGTCCAAATTGCTGCCGGTGACGCGCTTCCCGAACCGAAAATTCGTTTTGCAGTTGGCAAAGCCACCGCTGATCCGCAGTGGTGTGCAGCCAAACAACCGATCATGAATCGGCAGCTGATTGTCAATCAGGAAACTCGTGGCATCGCAAATGTCTTCATCTGGCTTGAGGAAATGCCCGACGGCGGTAAAGCCGAAACCTCCAGTTCTCAGAGTTGGGAATACCTCTTCGACCAGAAGAATTGCACGTTCGTTCCTCACGGCATGGTGGTTCGGACGGGGCAACCGATCAAGGTCGTCAGTTCAGACCAGGTTAAGCACAATGTGCACTCGCGACCGCTTGAAAATGCGGAGTTCAACGAGTCTCTTTCGGCTGGTGAAACCACAGAGATGACGTATCAGTCGCCTGAGTTTGTGCCAGTCAAAGTCGTCTGCGACATCCACACTTGGATGAATGCCTATCAATTGCCGGTTTCGCATCCGTACGCCGCCGTGACGAACGAGAAAGGCGAGTTCACCATTGCCGACCTCCCGGCTGGCGACTATGAATTTAAAGTATGGCATGAAGCCAAAGGCTGGATTCACCGAGGACTGGAAGTCACGATCACAGGTGGCGATAATACACAGACCATCGATGTGAGTGCCGGTGAATTGCTTGGAGCATTTGAAGGCCCGAAACCTCGGACAGTCCTGCTGTCCGGATTCTAATTCGCGGACAATTGCCGCGAGATGATGATCGTTTGAGATTCAATTCCACATATTTGATTCGGTCAATTTGGCCATGTATATGAATCCATCACCAGCCCATTGCATCACCACACGTCGAGTGGTCAAAAACCTAACCGCCGGACTGGTTAGCTGTCTTGCGATCCTGACGGTCGTAGGTTGCTCCCCACCCGAAGCCGAGTTTTCTCCGAGCAAGGAAACCGTGGGGTTGTTGCCGCCCGCAGCACGTGCTGTGGAGGATGCGGTCAAAGAACACTTCGGTACGCCCGACGAAATCGTCGCGTGGCTGCGAATGCCGCTCGCATTCGGTGGACTCTCCGGTGTAGTTGCCGAAGACGACACTGAAACCGAAGACGGCGCAACCAGCACAAAGACGTTCAAGGTCGATTTCTCGGGACCTGCAATGCTCGTCAAATACGATCGAAACTTCGATGACGAGCTCAGCCTCGACGAGTTTCCGATCTCTCTCCAAGAAGTCTTGATGGCAAAGCGTGGGTCGAAGACATCTTTCGAGCGTTACGATCGCGATGGCAATGGAAGCTTCTCGGCTGAAGAAATCGAGAAAGCCAGAATTAAAAGTGACGAGTGGGAAACGGAAATTATATCCGCGGTCAACGAGGAAAACGTCAACGAACTCATCGGGCAAACCCTGACTTTCGCGGACGGTCTCTATGTGAAACAGTCGACGCGGATTGCCGACCTTGATTTGGAAACTGGTCGATTGACGGTCACTGCTCAAGGTTTTGAAGAACCGGTCGAACCGGGAACGCGAATCATCGTTGACTTCGGTGACAACCTGAAACATGGTCGTACCGTGTATATGCAACACTGCATGCACTGTCACGGTGTGACTGGCGATGGGAATGGTCCGACGGCCGAGTATCTCAATCCGTTGCCACGCGATTACCGGCAAGGTTGGTTTAAATTTGCTTCCACTGGGCAGAACGATCCACCGAACACCGGCGACCTCGACCGCATTATTCGTCGAGGAATCCCTGGGACTTACATGCCGTCGTTTGCGTTACTGAAGGAAGACGAGGTTGCAAATACGGTTGAATACGTTCGTTGGTTGTCGATGCGAGGTAATCTCGAGCTGAGTCTCGCGGGCCGGATGTCGCGTGAGTATTCCGAAGCGAGTGTTCAAGACGAAATCGATACCGCTTTGAATCGTCATCAACAAGCTGTCGAGAAGTGGAACGAAGGCGGACAAAAGGGCGAAGAGCCTGTGCTTGAAAAAACCGCTACAAAAGTTCGCAAAGATCGACTCGCGGATTTGAAAGACGACTTGGAAAAGATTCCCGGCTATGTCGATCGGTATGCGGATCAGATCGCCACGAATTGGAAACAAGCCCAACAACTTTCGCACGCGATCTACCCCAAAGAACCACGGACGCCGGACACCGCAGCATCCAGATCGCGGGGACGACTATTGTACTTGCGAAACAATTGCCACAACTGTCATGGCGTGACGGGTGAAGGGAATGGACCTCGTACTCGTGAATTCGACAAAGACCCAGTTACGAACGAGCCGTATCCGACACCGGGCTTATACAACAAATGGGGCCATCCCATCGAACCTCGGAACTTGACGGTCGGGATGTATCGCGGTGGACGGCGTCCACTCGATCTTTACCGTCGAATTCACGAAGGAATGCCAGGAACGCCAATGCCGCCTTATGGCAAATTGGAAGATCAACAAATTTGGGACATCGTTAACTACGTCATGTCGTTGCCGTACAATGATCCAATGGCGGGAACGCCGAAGGAGTCTGAGGAAGCATCCGAGGACGAGGTTGCGGCTCGGCAAGATCAGCATGAACAGCTCGTCGCGGAAACTGCGGACGAATAATCTCAATCGCATCGCCGTGTGGGGACGAATTTGGGTTTCCGAGTGGCTGGGTTGAACCGGTTGGAGTAAGACGTGAAACGACTTTGGGTTGCCTTTTTTATGTTCTGGCCGTTGTTGGCCGTTGTCGTCTGTTGGTTCGCCGCTGACATGAATTGGTGGCTGCCCCGACACGATGGGACAATCGGTGGCGCGGAAGGTGTCACGACCGCATTCAGCCCGATCGGCCAACGAATCGACGACTTGTTCCACCTGATTCTCATCATCACCTCCGTTGTCTTCGTCGGTACCCATATTGCGTTGGGATACGTGGTTTGGGGCGGAGCGAAGAACGTTGATGAAGGTCGAAAGTCGGTCTTTACCCACGGAAGCCACAACCTGGAAGTGATGTGGACAATCATTCCGGCCGGAGTTCTGCTATTCATCGCCTTGTATCAAATGGATACTTGGGCCGAATATCGGGTGAAGAGTACCTATCCGGAGAAAGCCCTGAGAACACCAATTGCCGAGATCACCGCTCGGCAGTTTGAGTGGCGGATTCGGTATCCTGCCCCTGGTCGAGAATTTGCCAGCGATGCGGAGGTCGACCAATGGTTGATGGGTCCGCAACCGGGTGACTTGTACTCGGTCAACGAATTGCACGTGCCCACCAACCGTCCTGTGATCGTCCATTTACGATCGATGGACGTGCAGCATTCGTTCTTCGTTCCGAAGCTACGCGTCAAACAGGATGCGGTCCCCGGATCGATTATCCCCATCAAATTCGAAGTCACCAAACCCGGTGAATATGAGCTGCTTTGTGCGGAGCTGTGTGGCTGGGGCCATTACAAGATGGGAGCGAAACTCATCGGCCGGAACACCCAGGGCCATGCCGCTGCGATCGAAAAAATGAGGCATGACCAAGAATACGACGGCATCACGCAACCTGCCGATTCCGTCGTTGACCAAACGGAATCCACAACGCGGATGGCGCGAACGAACTAATCGTTTGCCGGATGTCGCAACTAAGTTTTTCCGATCGGACCTCTTGACGGTCAGTGTCGGAGAAACAGACTTAATTCCAGGCTAGAACCGCCTGAATCGTCGAGGGATATTGTGAGTACGATCAACCATCCTGTCTCGTCACATGATTTGCATCATGCCCATCATGACCCTGGTTTCGTGCGGAAGTACATCTTCTCCACCGACCACAAAATCATCGGCATTCAGTTCCTGATCACCACGCTCATCATGCTGATGTTCGGTGGGGCGTTGGCACTTGCGGTCCGCTGGCAACTGGCGTTTCCTTGGTCTTACGTGCCGATTCTCGGCAACATGATCGAACAGTTCGCACTCCAAGGCGGTCAAATGTCGCCGGAGTTCTACACGATGCTGTTCACGATGCATGCCTCGGTGATGATCTTCCTGGTCATCATTCCAGTTCTGGCGGGGGCGTTTGGAAACTTTTTGATTCCCCTGATGATCGGGGCCGACGACATGGCCTTTCCGGTCTTGAACATGCTCAGCTACTGGTTCATGTGGCCCGCGATTTTCTGTTTCACGATGGCCACCGGTTTGGGAGCCGGACTGAACGGTGTCGAAGGCGCGACTGCCGGTGCCGCAGCGGGTTGGACGAGTTATCCAGTTCTCTCGGCAATCCAAGCGGCAGCACCGGGTTCGGGAGCTGCTCAAAACTGGTGGTTGCTTGGACTGACATTGGTCGGGGTTTCCTCGATGATGGGGTCCGTCAATTACATGACGACAATCATCAACATGCGTGCCCCTGGTATGACATTGTTCCGAATGCCACTCACCATTTGGGCCATGTTTATCACGGCGATTCTCCAAGCCTTTGCCTTGCCGGTGCTGACTGCCGCCGGTTTCATGCAACTGAGTGACCGTGTTTTCGGCACGACATTCTTTATCCCAGGCGGTTTGGATATCAACAACACCGATCCGAGTGTCGGCGGTGGCCAACCCCTACTGTGGCAACACCTGTTTTGGTTCTATTCACACCCAGCTGTGTACATCATGCTTCTGCCAGCGATGGGCATGGTGTCTGACATGCTTGCAGCAACCTGCCGAAAGCCGATTTTCGGTTACAAACCGATGGTTTACTCGTTGGCTGCGATCGCGGGTCTTGGTTTCATCGTGTGGGGACACCACATGTTTACCAGTGGTATGAATCCCGCGCTCGGCATGACGTTCATGGTCTCCACTATGATGATTGCACTCCCATCAGCCATTAAAGTGTTCAACTGGATCGGAACGATCTGGGGGGGGCGGCCTGTCTTCAACACGATCTTCCTGAACTGTGTGGCGTTCATTTCGATGTTTATCGTCGGTGGACTCTCCGGCATCTTCATGGCAGCGGTGCCCGTCGATGTCTACTTCCACGACACTTACTTCATTGTGGCTCACTTCCACTATGTGTTGTTCGGGGCCACCTTGTTCGGAGTGTTTGCCGGTATTCATTTCTGGTTCCCGAAAATGTTCGGGCGGACGATGAACGACACCGTCGGCAAGATGCACTTCGTATTAACGTTCATCGGCTTCAATTGCACCTTCTTTCCGATGCACTTGCTCGGTATTTCCGGGCTGCCACGACGGTACGCTGATCCGTACATCCACCCATACCTCGAGCATCTTTTGAACATGAATCAGTTCATGACGATCTCGGCGATGCTTATGGGGGTTGCTCAGTTCTTGCTGTTAGGCAACTTCTTCTATTCGATGTTCTTCGGGAAGAAATGCGGACGAAACCCGTGGAATGCGAACGGTCTGGAATGGACCGCACCATCGCCACCCGGGCACGGCAACTTCGATATCCCGCCAATTTGTTATCGTGGACCGTATGAGTACTCCTCGCCATTGGTTCCCGATCAGGATTACTTGCCGCAAACGCACCGCTTAACCTCTGTGCCAAATCCGAATCCGACCACTGCGACATGATTCTTGAAAGCTCTGATCTCGGGGCGTGGCGAAAACGCTGCCAACCGAGTTCGAGCCAAGCTCGATTTTGAAACCATTTGAATTGACGTTCCGCTAGCTGAACTCCATGAACTCCGCCGACTATCGCCCTCTTGTCCATCGATATGCCATGTTGATGTGCGGCATTGCTTTGCTGCCGTTGATCATGGGGGCGTTGACGACCACACTGAAAGCCGGTTTGGCTTTCCCGGATTGGCCCACCTCGGATGGCCAATTCATGCTGACCTACCCGTGGTTTCACGACTGGGTTCGCGGGGCGACCGAAAAGTTCTGCGAGCATGGCCACCGGTTGGCGGGAGCACTGATCGGCTTTGTCAGTATCGGTTTCGTTTACGTGACGTGGCGGTACGAACGGCGTCGCTGGATTCGCGGCATCGCGGTCGCTGTGCTTCTTTCGGTCATCTTCCAAGGATTGCTTGGCGGCGGACGAGTTGAACTTCGTGCCACGACTTTGGCAATGATCCACTCCATTTGTGGCGCGTTGGTCTTCGCGAGCATTGCAGTGGTCGCGGTGATGACGAGTCGATCTTGGTGGTCAGTTTCTGAAGAACTGGAACAAGTGACATCGCCGGTTTCCGAACTCTGGCAACAACTCGACCGGTTGCGTATTTTCGCGACGATCACGCCGATTTTCCTGGTGGCTCAGTACCTATTGGGTGGCTGGTTGCGACATTTTGGCGGCGGATTGTATGAACACATCGGCGGAGCTGTGATTGCTTGGTTGTGTCTTGTTGTGACCGCTGTCATTGCCATTCGAACGCAAGTTCCGTGGATTCGACGAGCAGGTTGGACATTCGCGATCATGGGGAGCTTGCAAGTTTTCCTCGGATTGGGAGCCTTTGTCGTCCGCTTTGGATTCGCGCCGCTGGGATATGTCGCTCAAATGCAATCATCTTTCCAAGTCGCAGTGCGAACAGCCCACGCCGTTATCGGGATGGCTCTACTGGCGAGTTCACTCGTTGTCCTCGTTCGATGCCTGCGAGTTCGCTACATTCTCAGAGAACAACTTGGATCCGTGACGAAAAGTGACTCAAAACATTTGCCATCAAACCGGCCTGTTGTGCCGGCGTATGCAGAAGGGGGCTCTCGGTGAGTACGTGGAATCGTGAAGCAACAGCGACTCCCACATCGACCGGTCATTCGGTCGATTCAGTCGTGATTGTTTCGCCACTCAAACCGCCGAAATGGTCGGCACAGCCAATCTCGTTGGCACGGTTGGCCGACTATCTTGAACTAACCAAGCCCAAGATCGCTGTCTTGGCATTGGCGACGGTCACGTTCGGATATGTTCTCGCGAGTGGAACGACAATCGATCGCGCCGGCCTCATGCATGCGTTGATCGGCATCACCCTTGTCGCCGTGTCGTCGAGTGTGCTCAATCAACTGATCGAACGTGATACCGATCGGCGAATGGACCGTACCCGCAACCGTCCGATGGTGACAGGTCGCGTGACGGCGATCGAAGGTTTGGTGTTCGGTCTCGCAACTGGAATGATGGGGACGCTGTATCTGTCCGTGTTTGTGAACTTGCAAACCGCGATTCTCGGCGTCTTCACATTGCTGACTTATGTGGCCCTCTACACCCCGATGAAACGCACAAGCTCCTTCTGTACCACCATCGGGGCAGTTCCGGGCGCGTTGCCGCCAGTCCTGGGATGGAGTGCCGCAGGTGGTTCACTTGATGCAGGTGCCGCAGCACTTTTCGCCATCCTGTTTTTTTGGCAGTTTCCGCACTTCCTCGCGATCGGGTGGCTGTACCGCACTCAGTACGAACGGGCGGGCCTGAAGATGCTGCCATCCTGTTGGGCGAATCGTAACCTGACAGGTGCTCTCGCTGTCCTTTATGCATTGGCCTTGTTGCCAGTTAGCTTGTTGCCATCCGTTTTCGATATGGCTGGCTCGGCGTACTTCGCGGGAGCCATCGTGCTGGGAATGGGCTATCTCATTTGTGCAGTCCTGTTCATGGCCAATGAAACTCGGTCCTCGGCTCGACGGTTGTTGTGGTCGTCGTTGTTATATCTTCCATTGCTGTTGACGATTTTGACTTGGGACCATTTCCAACTGCTACGTTGATTCAACACTTGCGAACGCGGATCGACAGGTTCACTCTCGGAATCAAAGACGAAATTCATGGCTGACACCACCGCTCATCACACGCCGTCCCCATCGCCGCTCAAGATGGGCATTCCGATTCCAAATTCCAAGCTGGGGATGTGGCTGTTCCTCGGTACGGAGATCATGTTTTTCACGGCGTTCATCGGGACGTACATCGTGTTGCGAATCGGGTCGCCAAACTGGCCGACTGATCCGAATGTGACGCACATCAAAGTGTTCTGGGGTGGTTTAAACACCTTCGTGTTGATCTTTTCCAGCTACCTGGTCGTGTTGGCTCATGAAGCTATGGTCGAGCGGGACTATGGGAAAGCCTGGAAACGGTTGCTGATCGTCTTTATCTGCGCTTGCGTGTTCCTCGGCATTAAGAGCTATGAATATTACGGGAAATTCGACCACGATATTCTTCCCGGTCATATCGCAGAAACCGATGAACAAGCTCTCTTGAAAGTTGTCTCCGAAGCACGATCCGCACTCGATGCTCGCACGAACGAACTGCTGCCAGATGGTGCCATCTACGATCGGCTGGAAAAAGAAGGTTTAACGCCGACGCAAATTGATACGCGAATTGCCAAGGCCGCTTTGCTCGATGCCAGCAACAAACGCAAAGACCTCGCCCAAGAACGGGGCCAGATTGAATCTCTTCGCGAGGAAATCAAGGTCTTCGAAGGTCGAGAAGCCGACCTTTCAGATGAAGAACTCAGCGAATACCAATTGAAACGAGAAGTTCTCGAGGAATCGGAATCGCGGGAGCCGGAGATTCGGCACTTGCTCGCGTTTGCCGAGGAAGTTCGTGTGCTCGAACTTCACGTTCAAGAGAATGTCTCGCTAGCCGTGCCGTTGGGAACGGAAGACGTCGCGTTGGTGACGAAAGACGGTAAACGTGTTGTGGGGCAACTCGATCCAAGCAACGAAGCCGATTCTGATGTCATCAAGGTCATCACCAAAGACGGCGAAACGGTGGAAGTTCCTCAAGCGGACATTTCGGAAGAGCAATCTGCCGGGCTGGCACCGGCCATTACTTTAGCGGAAGTCACGGAGCGTCTGCACAACTTACGCAACTTTGGGTTGGTCTCATACGGCGACGGCGAAGGCGAACCCAAGCAAGTTGTGGGAGCGTTGCAACTGCCCGGTGAGCAAGACAGCCACGGACACGGAACCGAATCCGCAGAACATGAAGAAGCCGAAGAGCACGCCAAAGCCAACATCGTTCGCATCGTGAAGGGTGAGGGCGGGCTTCCATTGCAAAGTCAGCAGGATGTCATTGAATTCCCCGAAGAGGAATACAGCGAAGTTTCCGTGGACCGCTGGTATGGCCCGATGATGGAGCACGTGCACGATCCGCATCCGATTGTTTATGGTAATCTGTTTGCCTCGATGTACTTTCTGATGACCGGTTTTCACGCGATTCACGTGATTGTTGGAATGATCCTCTTCGGGGCTGTATTGCTTCAAGGGTCTCGATTGAATGGGGCGTGGACGGACTGGGTCGAGAACAGTGGCCTGTACTGGCACTTCGTTGACCTCGTGTGGATTTTCCTCTTCCCGCTGCTGTATATTGTCTGATCGAATTTTCAGAGTGATTTTCGATTTCCCGAACCGATCATGGAATCGTGTTTCTTATGGCTAATACACAATCAGGTCACAAAGTTCACTACGGCTTGATCTTCTTCTTCTTGTGCATTTGCACGGCGTTGTCCTGGATTGCGGATGAGGCCAAGCAAAACGGCTGGCTGCAAAACTGGGTTTTGATCGCCGTCATCGTGCTCGCCATTGCCGTGGCGAAAGCCATGTTCGTGCTGACCTACTTCATGCACCTGAAGTTTGAAGGCAAATGGAAATTCATTTTGCTGGCCCCCACGACAGTCCTCGCCATTGGCTTGCCGTTGGCTCTGTTGCCGGACATCGGTCTGCACTACTACACGAACGTGGCCCCGCAAATCCAAGATGCCGCCGGCGAGACTCCAGAACCAACAACCGAACTCGAATCGTCCGAGCAGCACTGAAGACGTTGCGAGTATCTGGTTTCCTTTTGAGCTGACGACTTCCTGTGTCCGTCCCCAATTCCATTATCTCGGTTGAAGGGCTTGGTTTTCGCTACCCGAACACCGATTCGACCGCACTCGATGACGTTTCCTTTGCGGTCGCGGAGGGCGAGATTTTCGGTCTGCTCGGACCGAACGGTAGCGGAAAAACAACGCTCTTTCGGATGCTCTCCACACTGCTCCCCTTTTCCGCAGGGCAGGGTACTGTTTGCGGGTTCGATCTCGCGTCACAGACGAACCAAATTCGCAGAGCGATCGGCGTAACGTTTCAATCGCCGAGTTTGGACATCCAACTCACGGTGGCGGAAAACCTCGTTCATCAAGCCAGACTCTACGGACTCAATCGTCAGGCGACTCGGAATCGGGTCGACGAACTCTTAGAACGAATGCGATTGACCGATCGACGACGTGATCTCGTTTCCACATTGTCTGGGGGTTTGAAACGCCGCGTGGAGATTGCCAAAGGACTGATACACAAGCCGCGTGTGCTCTTGTTGGATGAACCAAGTACGGGTCTCGACCCCGGTGCTCGGCAGGATCTTTGGCGGTACTTGTCCGAGTTGGCGAGCGGCTCGTCACTCACCATTTTGGCGACGACTCATCTCATGGACGAAGCCGAACAGTGTGACCGGTTGGCAATTCTCAATCAGGGGCAATTGGTTGCAATCGGTTCGCCCGACGAGTTGCGGGCCTCAATCGGTGGTGACTGCCTGACAATCGAATGCGAACACCCGGAACGTCTCGCCAGTTCGCTGCGTGAGCGTTTCGAGATCGATTCCCAAGTGCTAACCGATTCCCTACGGATTTCGTCAGACGGTGGGCCACAGTTGTTCCAAACCATCATGGATGGTTGTCGAGATGAAATCACCAGCGTGACTTACGGCAAACCGACGCTCGAAGACGTATTTATCAGCCGAACGGGGCATCGGTTTTGGGAAGGAGGTCAAACCTCCTGATGAGTGCGACATCTGTTATCGACACCGAAAAAGAAAACCCGCCAACGGCGAAGTCTTCCACTTGGGTGGCGACGGGCACGTTGGTCCGCCGGGAATTGGTCCGGTTTCTGAGGCAACGATCGCGTGTGGTCGGGGCGTTGGGACAGCCAATCATCTTTTGGATTTTGTTCGGTGCGGGTCTACAAGGATCGTTCAAAACTCCAAGTTGGGTGCCCGACGGAGCAACACTTTCTTACCAGGAATATTTTCTGCCGGGCATCATTGCTTTGATCCTTCTCAATACCGCGATTTTTTCGACGGTCTCGATCATTGAAGATCGACGCGAAGGGTTCTTGCAAGGAGTGTTGGTTTCACCGGCCCCCCGGTTGGCCATTGTCCTGGGCAAGTTGATCGGTGGAACACTGCTTGCGGTTGGGCAGGTGCTGATTTTTCTGGCATTGGGGCCATTGATCGCATGGATCGGACTCGCACCGGCAATCCCGTGGTTACACAGTTTTCCGCAAGCGTTGGCGGTTCTGTGTTTTCTTACCACGATGGCACTTTCGATGACGGCTCTGGGCTATATCGTGGTTTGGCCGATGAGTAGCACGCAGGGCTTCCATGCGATCATGATGATTTTTCTGACGCCGATGTGGTTGCTGTCCGGTGCGTTTTTTCCCGGCGATGGCTCCGTCTGGTTGAGTTGGATCATCCGTCTGAACCCGATGACGTATGGTGTCGCGGGGTTGCGAAGATTGATGTCGCCCCATCTGGATTTGGCTGTCACCCCCACAATGCCGGGAATGCCGCTAAGTGTCGCGGTATCAATCGCGTTCGGTTTGGTTTGCGTTGGGGCGGCGGTGGTGCAAACGCATAGCCGGAACTCGCGGAACGTGCAATAATAGGGGCATCCCCGAAACTTCTGGGCGTTTCGATCCCACGGTATCGCGGTTTCGGACGTATCAAACGGAGTGGAACTGCCAACGTCATTTGCATGAGGACTGTCGATGCAGACAGATCAAAGTTTAGAACAAAGCACCACTCAACCCGACTCGCCCCAATCGAATTCCGCTGCACCGCAACGGTTTTGGTTTAAGATCGTGTCGTGGGTTCTGTTGCTGACCAGCGGTACATTTCTGGGGTGGGTTGTTGCAGAGTCGGCACGGCGAAATCGAGAACGGGTCAATCCGTTGGATGTCCTAAACGACAGACAACCGGAAACACCATCCGAATTGATTTGGCCCGAGGAGGGGGTTGCGGATTTCTCGTTGATCGATCAGGACGGGAATACGGTCACGCGTGACGATTTGCTCGGAACGCCGTGGGCCGTTGGTTTTGTCTTTACGCGGTGTGCCGGGCAATGTCTGAACTTGACGGCGGGCTTGAAGGACATGCAAGACCAACTCAAAGATACCGACGTTCGACTCGTTTCTCTGTCCGTCGATCCCAAGTTCGACACACCGGAAGTCCTCAAGAATTACGCCACCAACTTCGGGGCCGATCCAGAAAAGTGGTTGCACCTGACCGGCGATCAAGACGAGATCTATTCGCTGATTCAAAAGAGCTTTCTGATGCCGGTGCACGAAGAAACCGGCGAAAACCGCAAACCGGGTTTCGAGGTGTTGCACTCGCCCAACTTGCTGCATGTTGATGCCCGGGGGCGTGTCGTCGGGAAATTCAACGGATTGGTAGAAGACGAACGGAACGAACTTGTCAGCGCGTTGAAAGCCGAGGCCGAGAAAATCGCGAATTCGGGACCGATCATCACGGGACCGGTCCGACTGCCGGGGGTTGGTTCATTTGAACTCACCGAACGAAGCGGTCGTACCATTACCGAGAAAGACTTGCACGGCCAACCGTGGGCGGTTTGTTTCGTGTTTACACGCTGTGCCGGACCGTGCCTGAACATCACCGCAAAGATGGCTCAGTTGCAGGAACGGGTTGCCGATGATGACGTTCGACTCGTGACGATCACTGTCGATCCGACATACGACAAACCGAAGGTTCTGCAAAATTACGCGGACAACTTCGGTGCCGATCCGGAGAAGTGGTTGTTCCTCACCGGTGACAAATCCTATGTGTACCCGCTGCTGCGAAGTGCATTCCGACAAGGCGTTGTGGAACATACCGGGGAAGCCCGTCAACCCGGCTATGAAGTGTTCCATACCACCGACGTATTACACATCGACGCCGAGGGGAACATCGTCAAACGGTACAACGGTGCGAGTGACTCCGAAATGATGGAACTCGCCTTCGCCCTGCGAGACGAAGCCGAACGATTGCGTCACTCGCCGGTGCAACCGAAAACCTCCGGCCCCGCGATCGCCGAAGAACCCTAATACAATTTCGATCAATAACAGTGGGACTGAATTCGTGGACGTGCCTGAGTGGGTCAATTCCCTGCCGACCGTCAACGCCAGCCTGAATGGCTTGGCGACCGTGCTGCTTGCGGTCGGTTACGTACTGATTCGAAGTGGACGAGTGACGGCTCACAAGTGGACAATGCTCGGGTCGTTTGCCGTCTCGATTGTGTTCCTCGGGTGTTATCTGGTTTACCACTATTACATCGGTTCCAAGAAGTTCGCCGGGACCGGAGCGGTACGAACTGTCTATCTTTTGATTTTAGTCACGCACATCATTTTGGCGGCCGCGGTTCCGTTTCTTGCGAGCATCACGATCTATCGCGGACTCATGGGCCAATGGGAGAAACACCGCCGGATTGCAAGAATCACTTGGCCAATTTGGATGTATGTCTCGGTGACGGGTGTGATCATCTACTTTATGTTGTATCATTGGTACGGTACGTTGCCGTGAACGTCTAGGAAGGATTGCAAAGCATGTCCCGATTTCTCCGCAGCCTGATGCTGGCGTCCGCAATTCTGTTGAGCACCGTGGGTAGTGCGTCGGCATGTCCGATGTGCAAGGAAGCCAACAAGAAAGATTCCAAGCTGCCCCAGGCCTACATGTACAGCATCCTGTTCATGATGTCGATGCCGGTCCTCGTATTCACTGGCTTTGGAGTGACCTTGTATCGACTGCATCGCAATGCCCAAGCGGACCAACAAGCGGAAGCCGAATTCAACGATTGGCAAGAACCTTGGACGCCGGATGAGTAGTCGAACCGTTGACTGACGGCACCATTTGAGACCGTGCTCGAATCGAGAGCGGCCATGGATCTTACGCTCGAACAAGTCACCGAGATGGCCCCGGATAGCAATTCGGCGGCTGCCGGCAAGAAGCTGATGGCCCTCAAGAATTGGCCAGACGTGGGGCGTGATGACCACTCGCTTTGGGGGAAGTGCCAGGGCAGTAAGGTCTACCAGATTATGGTCGACCTCTCGAATCTCGGCTACAAATGCAACTGCCCCAGCCGTAAATTTCCCTGCAAGCACGTGTTGGGACTCTTGATGCTTACGGCGTCGTCGCCCGATGCCGTTGCCGAAGCAACCCGTCCCGAATGGGTCGACGATTGGCTCAAACAACGCCAAGCCCGAGCCGAGAAAAAAGCGGAAGTCGCAAGCACGCCCAAAAAGCCGGTTGACGAGAAAGCGAAGAAACGTCGAGCAGCCAAACGTGAGAAGTTAGTCACCGAAGGGCTGTCGCGTCTCGACTTGTGGATGAAGGATCTCGTGCGAACGGGGCTCGCGGGTGTCGAAGCCAAACCACACTCGTTTTGGGACGAGCAAGCCAAACGGTTGGTCGATTCACAAGCAGGCGGGCTGGCTTCTCGGGTGTCTCGTTGGGCGGAAATTCCCGGGTCTTCACGAGATTGGCCCAAGCAATTGCTCACCGAATTCGGTCGCGTCAAATTGCTTCTCAAAGCGTTTGAGCGAATCGAGCAGCTCACGCCTGAACTGCAAAGCGATGTGCGGCAGATCATCGGATGGAACATCGGCAAAGACGAGTTAAGTTCCGATGGAGAGAAAGTCGAAGACAGCTGGATCGTTGCTGGACAATGGATCGATGACGACGGACGGATTCGGTCGCAGCGGTCGTGGGTCTTCGGTCGCAAGACTGACCGCACGGCATTGGTGTTGCAGTTTGCCGTGGGCGGGCAACCGTTTGCGGAGTCCATCGTCCCCGGCACGGAGCAGGTCGGCACGCTGGTGTTCTATCCCGGTGCCAGCAAACAGCGGGCGAAATTCGTCAGTCGCGAAGGGGAATTGTTGTCTGTGCAATCCCGAGTTTCCGGTTCGGCAACCATCGACGAATTTCTTGGCACCGTCAGCGATGCACTTGCGACGCAACCCTGGTTAGATGCCTTTGGCTGCGTGTTGCACGATGTGACGTTGATCCCCGGAGATGAATGGACTCTCCGCGACCGCAACGGTGCGGGTCTGCCGGTGCGTGGACGCGATCACTGGAAGACATTGGCGGTCACGGGTGGCCATCCAGTCGATCTCGTGGGGGAATGGGACGGACATCAAATACGTTTGCTCAATGTTTTCAACGACCGGTTCCAACACCGTACGGATTGACGCATGGACGACCTCACCAAAGTTGCATTGGCGGGTACTTCGCGGGGCAGATTGTCATCGCAAACCTTGAATGATGGCTTGGGTGCGGAACTTGTGAGTCAGCTGGAAAGTGACTCCGAAGACACTCTGTTACTGCAAGCCGGCGTGCAAACGGTCTGTGAACAAGCGGGGCGAATTTCATCGCGTGAAGTGCAACCGATTTCACCAGCCCCAGCCGAATCGCGAAACTGCGGATCACGGCGGTTAGCGGGTCTGCTACAGAATGCATTCGCGACAAACTCCAAGGAACTGCTTGCCGAGTTTCTTCGACAGATGCAGGGCGGTGGGTTGGTGTTGCCACCGGACTTGCTGCCCACGGCTCTCGACGCCAGTGACGCCAACCTTCGCGAGCAATTGCTACCCGTTCTGGGAGAACGTGGAGTGTGGCTGAGTGAGTTCCGCCCCGAATGGAGTTGGGTCCGTACTGGCGTAGCGAGTTTGAGCGGTCGGGATCGGGACGTACTCCAAACCGAATGGGAGCACGGTACAATCCGCGAACGCTGCCAAGTTCTTCGAACCATTCGGCGAGCCGATCCGAGCGAAGGCCGCACATGGTTGGAATCGACATTCAGCCAAGAGAAAGCCGAGTTTCGTGCCCGGTTGCTAGGGGCGTTCGAACATGGACTGTCGGCGAACGACGAAGAATTTCTCGAAGCGGCTTTGGATGACCGCAGTACGCAAGTTCAATCCGTGGCGGCGTATCTTCTGTCCCAATTGACGGAATCAGCCTTCGCGACGCGGATGCACGAACGAGCCGAAGCCATGTTGTCGAAAACGCCCGACGCGGATCGGGAATGCGGTTTTCAGCTGGTGTGCAATCCGCCAGAAAAAATCGACAAGGCTTGGAAACGTGACGGTATTGCCAGCAAGCCACCAACGGGGCAGGGCAAGCGGGCCTATTGGACGCAGACCGTATTGGCAACGATTCCACCGTTACATTGGGTAACGCGGTTTGATTCCGCACCGGAGCACCTCATCCAAGCCACGCGGGGCGGGACGTTTGATCGTCCGATTCTCAAAGCCTGGACGACCGCGGCCGCTCGGTTTGTCGCAAGTGATCCGAAGTCCGGTGAATGGCTCACACCGTTGTGGAATTATTGGGCCGACCTCGCGGACCTGCTCAAAGGCAAAGGTCGTGAGGAAGCCTTCAGTCAATTGCACATCATTCTGCCCATCATGTCTGCCATGCAGATCGAGGAGACATTCGTCCCGTTCTTGCAAAAGACGGCGAAGAATCAAGCTCTTGAAATGACGGGACTACTCGGGTTCGTACCCCAGCCTTGGAGTGAGAAGCTGGGTCGCGCGTATCTGAACGCGGTCCGCCCGATCCTGAAAGCGTCGTCACGGAATTCGAGTTATCAGTGGAGCAATACGCTGTTCACAGCGGCCAAGGCGTTACCCCGCGAAGTCTTTGAGGAAGCCCTCGCGGGGTGGGAAGTCGCTGCGGCGGAATCGTCAGGATGGCATGCAAAAGCCATCGTCAAAGAGACCGAACGCTTTCAAGACATCATCCGCACGCGGCAGAGTTTCTACGAGGAAGTTCAAACCACGCCGTAGGCGAGCATGGCGTCGGCGACTTTGACGAAGCCGGCGATGTTGGCGCCGTCGACGTAGTTGACCCAGCTGTTGCCATCATTGCCGTATTGCACGCACTTCTCGTGGATGTCCCGCATGATTTCTTGAAGCTTCCCATCCACTTCGTCACGCGACCAACTGATCCGGAGTTGGTTTTGGCTTTGCTCCAAACCGGAGACCGCCACCCCGCCCGCGTTGGCGGCCTTCGCGGGACCGAAGAGAATCTTCGCTTTTAGGAACTCTTGGACGGCGTCGTACTCGCTGGGCATATTCGCCCCTTCGCAGACGACCTTCACGCCGTTCTTGAGCATCGTGCGGGCTTCGTCGGCGTTGATCTCGTTTTGAGTGGCACACGGGAACGCCACATCGGCTGGCACACCCCACGGACGTTGTTCGGCGTGGAATTCGGCTTTCGGATATTTCTTGACGTATTCGCTAATGCGTCCGCGTTGAACTTCTTTGAGGTGCTTGACGAAGGCGAGTTTATCTTCGTCGATACCGTCGGGATCGTATACGAATCCACCGGAATCGGAGAGTGTGAGCACCTTCGCTCCGAGTTCGGTCGCCTTCTGACACGCATAAGTGGCGACGTTGCCCGACCCGGAAATGATACAGGTCTTGCCTTTCAAGCTATCGCCGGTGTGTTCGAGCATGTGATTGCAGAAATAGACGCAGCCGAACCCGGTCGCTTCGGTTCGCACCAAACTGCCGCCGAATGCCAAACCTTTCCCCGTCAGAATGCCAGTGAAGCGGTTTCGCAATCGTTTATACATGCCGAACATGTAGCTGATTTCACGGGCACCGACACCGATATCGCCGGCGGGAACGTCGGTGTCTTCACCGATATGGCGATGCAATTCGACCATCAAACTTTGGCAGAACCGCATGACTTCGCGATCGCTTTTACCTTTCGGATTGAAGTTCGAGCCGCCTTTCCCGCCCCCCATGGGGAGACCGGTCAAACTGTTCTTGAAGGTTTGCTCGAAACCGAGAAACTTCAAGATGCTTTGATTGACCGACGGATGAAATCGCAAACCGCCTTTGTACGGCCCAATGGAATTATTGAACTGCACCCGCCAGGCCCGGTTCGCCCGAATGTTGCCTTCGTCGTCTTCCCAACTGACGCGGAAGATGATGATGCGATCCGGTTCGGTCATCCGTTCGAGAATTTGAGCTTTCTTGTAACTCGGATTGGCCATCACGAAGGGCATCACCGATTCGACGACCTCGTGAACCGCTTGGTGAAATTCGGTTTCATGCGGGTTCCGACGTTCCAACCCGTGCATGAAATGGTCAATTTCCTCACGTAATGAATGTGAGCTGGTCATGAAATCAATCCTTGAGAGTTTGGAAACCGATTGCGGAACACGCGGGAATAGGATGATAGACTGCCCTGTTTTTCGAATGTCGTCAAGGGAGAGCCTGAGAGAGTTCGTCTTGCTCCGATTTGGGGAAGTCGATATGGTTCCGCACCTCACGTCAAAAAAGTCTCAATTTCCCCTATCTTTCGCGGTGTTGACTGTTCCAGTCGCACTCTGAGATCCCTTGTCTTCACGTCTCGCGACACGGAGGTCGCCGGTATGAAATCCGCTTTGAAAACAGTATGGTCGCTGGGCGTTTTGCTTGGTGCCGGGATCATCTCGCTGACTGGCACGCTCTACGGTCAGGATTTCCGAATTTACACGCGTGTCTACAACGAAGCCTCGCCGAATCAGACCCGTGCGTCGGTGCTGGGGCGAAGTCTTTCGCTGTTCCATGCGGGAAAAGTTTACGACTACATCGAAAACGGCTCCGAGAGCGAAGTCATCATCTATGAACCGTCACAAGAACGGTTCGTCGTGTTGAATACCTCTCGAAACTTGGCCACGACGATTCACTTCGACGAAGTCGCTCACAAGATGCACTTGGCCCGGCAGGTCACGGAAAATCGAATTACCGAACTAGAAACGCAACAGCCGCCCGCGTCTCCGGATGTGCTGGATCAACTGCGGTTTCCGTTGGAAGCGAACCTCGTCGAGCACTTCGACGCCGAGCAAAATTTACTCACACTTTCCAGCCCACATCTGACGTACTCCGCCCGCTGCGTGGAAATTGAGAATCAAGAGGTCGTCGATTTCTACTTGGAATACGCTGACCAAATTGCTCAGCTGAATTACATCTTGCATCCCAATGCGTTGTATCCGAAACCGCGTTTGGAGCTTAATCGGCATTTGCGTCGGTTGGTACGATTACCGGTGGAAGTCCGATTGCGGTCGAGCATTGGAGTCGAAACACAATTGCGAGCCGAGCACCAAGTTCATTGGAAACTCGACGCCGGTGATCGCAGCTTGATTCATGAATGGGAATCCACCCTCAAAAGTGAGTTGACTAAAAATGTGCCGTTGAACGAATACCAACGAGCCTTGTTGATTAGCCAAACTTCCCGCCGTTAAACGTTTCCTGAATTGTCGGGTGTGTACGACATCGGCCTTGTCGTACCGACTGGATGCGATAGAGTAACCGCTGCGAACGATGGTGTTCGTCTCGCGTGGTCAATCCGTCCAGGGGATCGGTATGAGTTCAGGCAGTCAGTACCAGGAACGTCCGTTGGTCAAATCCAAGATCGTGGCAACGGTCGGTCCGGCGAGTCAGGAACCGAATCGTCTCCGCGAATTGGTTGAAGCCGGTGTCGACATCTTCCGGCTGAACTTCGCGCACGGGGAATACTCGCAGTTGGAACGGGTGGTGCAATCCATTCGGAGCATCTCCGAGGAACTCGAACGCCCCATTGGAATTCTGGGGGATTTATCCGGTCCCAAAATTCGGTTGGGCGAGCTTCCCGAGGATAGTATTGTTTGCCACGTTGGCGAGCATTTCCATTTCGTGCGGGATGAGAACATCGACGAACCGCACCACCTCACGTCGACCTATCCGCAGTTGATTGACGATCTCCGTAATGGTGATCGCGTCTTGCTTGCTGACGGCACCGTGGCGATGCGGGTCATCGGGAAACACATTGATGAAGGTCGCGTGGCCTGCGTGGTGGAAAACCCCGGTTTGATTCGTTCGCGTCAGGGGATCAATCTGCCGGGAGCCACGCTGAGTGCCCCATGTTTGACGGAGAAAGACCTCGAAGATTTAGCGTGGGCTGTCAAGCATGAGTTGGATTTCATCGGATTGAGTTTCGTCCGCAGCGCGAATGATCTGCAACAGCTCAAACGCAAGATCGAAGAATTCAAACCAACCGTCGTGCCGAGCGTGGTCGCCAAGATCGAAAAGATGGAGGCCGTCAGCGATCTCGATGCGATTCTCGATCTCACCGATGCGGTGATGGTGGCCCGTGGGGATCTCGGTGTGGAAGTCGAGATCGCACACGTCCCGGCGATGCAGAAGCAAATCATTCAGCTATGTAATCGGCATCGGATTCCGGTCATCACAGCAACACAGATGCTCGACAGCATGCAGGAAAATGAACGCCCCACGCGGGCTGAAGCCAGCGATGTCGCCAACGCAATTCTCGACGGCAGCGATGCGGTCATGCTCTCCGGTGAAACGGCGATCGGCAAACATCCGGTGGCTTCGGTCTCGATGATGAGCAGAATTGCAATCGAAGCAGAACGTCTCGTCCAACCGAACCCGAGTATCGACACCGACAGCCAGCCGAGTTCGCGGGCCACACTCGTGAGCGAAGCCGTCACCCTCGGAGCCGGTGCCGCCGCTGGACATCTCGAAGCGGACTTGATCGTGGTGGCGACGCATTCCGGGAAGACGGCAATGGCGTTGTCGAAGCAACGCGGACAGGTTCCGATTCTTGCCCTGACAGATTGCGAATCCGCCGCACGACGGATGTGTCTGTACTGGGGAATTCAGTCCATTCACACGCCCATCGTGAAAGAACCGCCGCAAACGGTTCTGAATTTTGTGATCGATTGGGGGCGGAAAAACAACATCCTCACCCGCGGGAGTCGTGTGGTCCTCGTGACCAGTTCGAATTGGGCGAAGGCACAGGAAGGCAAAGACTCTATGCTCGTGCACGCGATTCCATAACGGGATGCCCGACACTTGAGTCATTGCATCGGAGATTTGGTTTCCATCGCCGCCGTCACTCGGTGTGGGCGGCGCGTTGCAGACGATCGTTGAGGGCTCGACCGAGACCTTCACTCGGAAATGAGTCCGCCACGATTCCGTCGAGTTCCAACGCGTCGAGTCGACGCAGTGCCGCGAAGAAATTGGCGGCGGCCTCGACGAGATCGCCAGTCGACGAAAGCACCTCGACATTGCTCCAACCATCGCGAGAGCTTGGTTCCCGAAACGCAAGCAGGCCCAACTTCCGTGATGGGTCGGGTGGTGTGACGGATTCGCGAATTTGTAGCGGTGTGCCTGGTGCGTAATGGCTGGGCAACATCCCTGGTGCCGACGGATGAGTTTCGGCGGCCGACGAAGGCAACGCGACCGGCCCAATGACGTCTTCCAATGCTTCCACGGTCACACCACCGGGACGCAGTAAAGTCGGCGGATTCGTCGAGACATCGAGCACCGTCGATTCCACACCGACTCGGCAGGGCCCACCGTCGAAAATGTAGTCGATCTTCGTGCCAAGTTGTTCGGCGACGTGGTCCGCACGGGTCGGACTGATGCGTCCAAAGGGGTTGGCACTTGGGGCGGCAATCGGTTTCCCAGCGGCCGCGATCAACGCCCGTGCTTGCGGATGTTCCGGAATTCGCACCGCAACCGTCGGCAAGCCAGACGTGACCAAGTCCGGCACGTTTGGTTTTTTCGGCAAGACCAACGTCAAGGGTCCCGGCCAGAACACCGCCGCCAGTTGTTCGACCAATGAGTTTTCCACGTCGGCAACGGTAGAGAGTTGCTCGTAATCCGCGAGGTGGACAATCAGCGGATCGAATTTCGGACGCTCTTTGACAGCAAAGACACGAGAGACCGCATGCGGATTCAATGCGTCCGCGCCCAAGCCGTAAACGGTTTCGGTGCCGAACGCGACAACGCCTCCGTTGGCCAACAATTGCGCCGCTCGTTCTACATCCGTACCGACCGGACAGATTGCCGACGTTGATTCCGTGTTAGACGACATCGAGAATCAGGCAGGTGATGTTGTCTTTCGACCCGCCTTCCTGAGCAGATTCAACGGCAGTTTGAGCAGCGGTCTGCGGATCGGGATTCTGCGTCAGAATCTCCACGAGTTGGCTATCTGGAACACCATCGGTCACGCCGTCCGAACACATAAGGAACCGATCGCCCGGTTTCGGTTCGAGTTCTTTCGCCTCGGTGCCGTTGCTGCCTTCCTTCGTTCCCAAGTACCGATAGAGAACGTTTCGATAGCGGTGTGTTTTGGCATCTTCCGCGGTGATGGTACCGGCCCGGCGGAGGGCTTCGGTCAACGAGTGGTCTTCGGTGAGTTGCTCCAGCTTGCCGTCACGGAAGAGATAAATTCGACTATCACCGACACCAGCGGCAAACAAGCGTTGACCGACTCGGACGACCAAAGTGATCGTGGTGCCCATGTTGTGAAAAGCCGGCTCGACTTTCCCCAGGGCCATGATTTCATCGTTGGCATAGGCGACGGCTTCGTCGATCGCCCGACAAACCTCTTCAGATTCACCGCTCTGAAAATCGATGAGTTGCTCGAATTTCTCGGAGATCAATTCGGTCGCTAACTCGCTGGCTTTTTCACCGGCCGATTGCCCCCCCATTCCATCGGCCACGAGGAAATAGCGTCCCTCGGGATCGACGAAACCTCGATCTTCGTTATTGTCACGGAAATTGCCGGTGATGCTGACAAATCCGCTGCGAATTTCAATCATGGCGACTGCCGGATCTGCAACAGAACTTTATTCGATAATGACGACAACCTCGGAATGAGGTCAAGCCGATTGGTTTGCACGTCCTTAACCATTTTTTCAGGAAGTGAACCCTGGAAACATTATCGCATCCGATGCAGGAAACGCAACATCAGACACGCCCAGGATTTTCAATCATCAATCCCGCTTGGAAAAGCCGAGTTCGGTGGGTAGCAATGTTTGTACTAAGTCGTGCACTCCCAGAGCCGTCGAAGTAATGAACAACTCCCCGGCCACGAATCCGGCGGTGGTGCCAAGATGGTGGGCTCGGCTTTCCACCATGCGGAAGACACGTTCCTTCTCAGGGGGAAATTGCGTGCGATACGCCCGGACCGACTCCAGTTTCAAATCCAAGGTTTCAGAGATATCCATGACGAACTGTCCGCTGCCTTCGGTTCGTTCGAGCGAATGAAAACCGAGCGGATACCAAATCATTTTCGGAATCGTGTGCACGGGCAAGCCGTCGAAGTGTTCGTCCCATTTCGTCAAGCGTGAATAGAACACGGCGGCGTCGGTGATCTGCATGGCTTGCCAATGGTCGGGAGAGGCCATCGGTGTTTTTTCCGCAATGCCCATTACGATCTTCGGACGATACCGACGGAACACCTTGGCCAACTCACATCGGGATTCGAAGTTATCGAACAACCGCCGGTTGGGAAGTTCCAGAGTGTGTCGCACCTGGATGCCAAGAATCCGAGCGGCTTCCTTGGCTTCTTGCAGTCGAACTTCGGGACCGGGCGAAAGGGGTGTCGGTTCGCCATCGGTCAGATCGACAATCCCCACGCGATAGCCTTGCTGCACGAGTCGGGCCAATGTGCCCCCGACGGCAATTTCCACATCATCCGGATGCGCACCGACAGCGATCACGTCCAATGGTTCCGGAAGTTCGGAGGTTGAAACGGAATCGGTCATGCCTGGTCGTCCTCAAATGTGGAGATCAATTTTGCGACTCGGTGCGGATGCGTAATGTGCGGCAACTGACCGCTGGTATTCAACTTTTCGGAACTTACGTTCGGCAACAATTCCCGAAGTTCCTCCTGATGGGCTTCGAGCACACTGCCGTCACCTTCGGTCCGGATCACGAGAACGGGTTGTTGGATCTGAGGCAGGAGCGCGCGGAAGTTGTGTCGGTGGGCCCAACGTGCCCGTTGTCCCAGCACACGAACCGGGGTTTCACCGCTGTTCTCCAGATAGAACGGCCAACGAACTTGATCAAACGGCGGAAACCACGATCGATGGTTTTGCCGAGCGACAGCTTCACGACCGGGAAGCGATGTGATGCGTCCGGGGCAGATATTCGCTCCCAGCGCGAGTGCTCGTTCGGCCAACGACAACCGCCATTGAGCAAATCCCCCTTGCACGACCGCTCCCTGAACTCGGTCGGGCAATGACGTGAGGAGCTGCCAAGTCGGAAGACTCCCGAACGAAGACGCGTAGATCGTCCACGTGTCGTCACCCAGTTCGTCCGCAATCGTGGCCAGACTGCTCGCCCAATCGCGCGGTGAAGGCAGTTTGGCGGGATGCTCGAACGTCACGCAGCGAAAGTCGTCTTTCAAGAGGTATGTCAGAAAAGCGAATTGATCCGTCGTGCCCAGAAAACCGCCCAGGAAATAGACTGACGGACCATGCCCCCAGATCTTCCCGGTCCATTTCTGTCCGCCGGACGTCACCGTCCAAGGCTCCGCTTTCGACCGGAATTCGTTCAACACCTCGCCCGTCGAGAGCGGTGTGGGACACGGCTCGCCGACAGCGTCGTTGAGAGTTTCGGAGGTCGAATCAACCGTCATATTTTGAACCAATTGCTACAGGGAAACTGTTTCCGCGACGGGTTTCGTCCTCAGTTTACAGGATGAAACCCATCGTCCCAAGCGACGGGTCGGGGCAAACATTGGATTTGTCGATCATTGCCGAAACGCAGCCGATGACGTTACACTGAATCAACTTTGACCGCTCGATGGTCATCACCTCACCCTGCATGACTTTGCTAAAGGCAACTGAATGGCTGTAAGCTCCCTCGTGTACGCTAGTCGGGCAACACGCGATTTTACTTCTGAAGACCTCAACGGCTTGGCCGCACGTGCGAGCAGGAAGAACAAAGGTTTGCGAGTGACGGGTTATCTCTGTCATCAAAAGGGAATTTTCTTTCAATACATCGAAGGTCCAACCGCCGAGTTATCGGCCTTAATCAAATCCATCCGCAACGACGACCGACACGATATCTTCAATGAGATTGATCTCGGACGGATCGACGATCGGAAGTTCCCAGATTGGAACATGCGAAGCATCGACAGTACGAGTTTGCAAATGATTCAGATGGAAGACATCTTGCGTCAAGTGCTGGAAAATATGGCCGAGCGGAATTACGGCCTCGAACGACTTCGCAATTTGGTGCTTCCCATGGTCGCCAAAATCTCGGAACGTCAAGCGATGCTCAGTGGTCAAGCAGGATAGTAGGCATCCGTGTCGATCATGACGCAGATTTTCCACGCCGATGGCAGACGCCATTTCCAACGAAGTTTGCTACAATCTCGGAACTAATCATTCGATGAACTTCGCAGGAGAATTGACCGTGACGAGTTGGAAAATCTGGATGCTCACTGGTGTCGTTTGGATGACCTCGGTCGCCGGAGCAAACGCCGCCGACCCACTCAACGAACTAACCAAAGAAGAACGCCAAGCCGGTTGGGAATTGCTGTTCAACGGTGAAGACTACACCGGCTGGATGTGCAACAACGGAAAAGAAATCGCCTCGCCGATCGAAGATCACGCGATGGTTCCCTACAAATCGGGAGGGTATCTGATTATCCACAAGGAACCCGTGAGCGATTTCATTCTGAAATGCGACGTCAAAATGCCCGAGCAATGCAACAGCGGTATTTTCTTCCGAGTCGCGGACCCGAAAGACCCCGTTCAAACCGGGTTTGAAATGCAAGTCATGAGTGGCAAGGGAACCGGTTATCACGATTTCGGTGCCGTCTACGATCTCGCGAAGCCCGCCCTCAACGCTGCCAGTCCCACTGGTGAGTGGACAGCGATCAAGCTCATCTGCAAAGGACCGCACGTTCAGGTCATCGTGAATGGCAAAGTGACCACGGAAACCGATCTTTCCAAATTCACGGAAGTCGGCAAGCGTCCCGATGGTTCGAAGCACAAGTTCACCAAACACGGAAAACCCGTCTCCGAATGGCCTCACAAGGGGTATGTCGGGTTCCAAGACCACGGCCACCCGGTCTGGTATCGCAATGTGAAACTGCTCGATCTCACAGAGCACCCAGCGCCCAATGCGGGTAAATAATCGCCCCTCGATACTTCGATAGCACGGTGCGAATCGACCGCAACCGTGCTATTTTCTTGTCGTCAATTGCGGAATCCTTCGGAAAATCGAGAAGCAACTCGGCCTTCGCGAGCCGTTTGCAGTCCGAATTCTCGGAGTTTTCTGGCAATTTGTTCCAAATTCTCAGGGTGAAAGCCGACTTCTAAGGGCTTTCACCAATTTGAAGGGGTATCTGTAGATTGAATGGAAGGAGCCGCATATCGAACACACTCGCGAGCTTGTCCGATTCTGAGATGACCTTTCACGTTTCCATGCCAAATTTTAGTATACAATGCTGGTATGGTCCTTTTGCTGCTCGCCACCCTTTCTTGAACGGATCTCATTCCGTTTCCCGGAAACATGAGCCACACAAAAGAGTTCCTGAACCAACTCGTTCAGCTCGGTGTGCTATCAGTCCCAGATGTTAATCTGGACGATGAGACTGCGCTCAAAACGCTCGTGGCTGAGCTGCGAATGCATCAACGCATCACGGATTTTCAACGCTCCGTGATCCTAGGTCAAAAACAAGAACCGCTCATCCTGGGTGATCGCTATCTCCTGTGCGATTATGTCGGCGGTGGCGGAATGGGGTTGGTCTACCAAGCGTTCGATTGCCGAGTCGAGCGAACCGTCGCCATCAAGATGTTGCGGAACGTCGAGAATCTCGGCGAACGCGGGCTGGAACGGTTTAACCGTGAAATCATCGCATTGGGACGACTGAATCACCCGAACATCATCACCGCCTACGACGCGGGCGAGCACGAAGGTTCGCCGTTCTTGGTGATGGAATTGGTGGAAGGACGTGACCTCGGCGCATTGGTCGCCGACAACGGCCCGCTGTCCGTTCAGGGCGCATTGCGAATGACCATCGAAGCCGCCGTCGGCTTGGGGTATGCTCATCGGAAAGGCGTCATTCACCGAGACATCAAACCTTCCAACTTGATGCTGGAACTCGCCGATGACGAAGACGATTATTCACGACGATTGCAGACGGTCAAGATTTTGGACCTCGGACTGGCACGGGTCGGTTCCAAACGGGATGTGGTCGGTGAAGAAAGACCGGAAGCCAGCCTGACCGTTGTGAACACGACAATGGGAACTGTGGACTACATGGCTCCCGAACAGGCATCGAATGCGAAAATGGCGGATCATCGGTCCGACATTTACAGTCTCGGTTGCACGTTGCATTACCTGCTGACCGGGCGCCCGATGTTTGAAACCGACAATTTCATGGCGGCGATGCTGGCTCATGTGCAGAAGCCGATTCCCTCGCTGCGGATCGACCGACCGGATGTCCCCCCGGAATTGGATGCAGTCTTCGCCAAGATGGTCGCCAAGGAGCCAGACGATCGGTTCCAAACGTGGTCAGCGCTCATTAGAGCCTTGGAGCACTTCGTTGCCCGGTCCGATTCCACCTCATTTCCTAATGTCGATGAACTCATCCGGGGGAAACGCAACGACCCCATATCGTCTTATGCCCCAGGGATGGAATCTCAAGACGAGCCAACACAGGAGCTCCCGACTTCCGGATCGGCCCTGGAAGGCGAAGTCTTTGAAGCATCGAGCGGTTCGCGTTCCGGGGCATCGGTTGTTGAAGACACCAACAATCGTACCGGTGACGATAGCATCCCGGATCGAGGTGTTCCGTCACAATCGACGATCACGACTTCCCCAACAAGTCCTCATTTGCTGATCGGGATCGCAGCGGCGGCCGGTGTCCTCGCAGTGCTGGCGGCTTTGGTGTTTGTCTCTCCCCAAGAAACACCGGGAACGGCTCTTCAACTGGCAACGCGAATCGGTGAGGACTTCGATGCCAACGTCCTCACCGCCGTCAACAAACGCGGTCAAGAGACGCAACCCGAAAAAGGAAACAACGTTCCCAAACCTGGAATTCCAGAAGTTCAACAACCGCGATACACATACCCCGCCAAAGACGCAAAAATTCAAAAACTCGCGGTCACAGCGGTCTATTCCTTGTACTACTTCGATCGGATTGAACTCTCCATTAGCGATCTCGTACGAGACAAACACGGCATCGACGTGCCGGACATTCGCATTCCGTTCCGACTCATCAGCCCAAACGAAGGGTTCAACGACAGTTTCTACATGATGGAAACCGAAGTTTGGAACGATGTATTCGCAGAGTTTGCGACGCACAACGAAGACGCAATGACGGACAACAAAGCTTGGCGACTGGGGGCCACGGTGGAAGGGGTCCCGCTGGGCATCACGAACAACGGCCGACTGCCAGTCTTTCAGGTCCACCACCTCGATGCGTTTCGATTTGCGAATTGGATCGGCGGGCGACTTCCCACGAAGAAAGAGTGGAACATCGCTGCGGGAAGTGAAATCGAAAATCCCCCCACGGCAGGTCCGTTTCAAAACCCGAGCGATGGTCGGGAACTCGACATTGCGATCAACCGTCCAGGTGTCGGCCCGATGTCCGTTGGACAGGCAATTGACGATGTTAGCGTGTATGGCATTCGCGACATGACCGGAAACGGCGCGGAGTTCACATGCACCGGAATCGACACCAACAGTTTCGACTTGGCCGCAGCGACCTACGACAAAGGAATTCCTCCACAAACGGAGGACCTGTATTTTGTTCTTCGGGGTAGCCATTACCTCGCGGAAGACCTCTGGAACTTCACCGAAGCCTCGCGTGACGGTCCCACATGGAATGGCTCCGCGAACTACATCACGTTCCGCGTGATTATGGAGATGCAGTAGACGCCAAACGAAAACCGGCCGCTCGGTCAAGACAACCGAACGGCCGGCCAGGGAAGACAGATCAAGCAGTCTTCGTCAGATTTCTTGTTGAAACCGTTTTCTGCCTCGTGATGGTCTGGGACAACGAGCTTCCCAAACCCACCACCGACACAGACCATCGGAATCCGGTTTAGCGGAAGACGTTGAGGATCACGCTGAACTCACCGTCGAACGTCCGGTCGAATTCGCCATCACGCAACGGCACGTTGTAACCGGTGGTCAACAGCATGTTGCTGCCGATCAGCGTGTGAGCACCGACGGAGAGGTCGAGAATATCGACCCGGTTGCCAATGTTCCCAATGCGAGGACTTTGCTCGAACTGACGTTGGGTTCCATCGGCATTGAAGGTATCGCCGCGAATTGGCTCGGATGCCACGTTGATGATGTCCGCATCGTTGAGCGTGGTCGTGTAGTGAAGTTCCAACAGCGATGCGAGACCGGTGACGTACTTCGCACACGGATCACGATAGTGCCAGTATCCACCACCAAGGTCGAGGTGCATGAGAACTTGGTCGTCGATTTCACCGCTTTGGGAATTCGAGAACTGCTCGAAGTTCTCGGACGCACCGGGAAGCACACCTTGAAGGTCAACATCGCGTTCGGTGTATGTCCAGCTGCTGGAGTTCACAGGAACATCCAACTGCCAGAAACCGTTGAAGTACCACCGATTCGTGGGCACGGCTGTGAAGGCCATGAACGGTGACACCCCCCAGGTTTCGTTCTCGATGTCGAACGTGCGAACACGTTGGTCGATCGCCAGCGGGAACACACCTTGCAAGATCGCCAAGTTCTGGGAGGGTGCTGCCGAGCCATCGGGATTGAAGATCGCGAAGGTCAGGTCGGAGCCGGTTCCGAGGTAACGATTGAATGCGAAATCATCCACGCTGAAGTCGGTGACTCGCACGTTGAGATCCGGTCCGGTCGGTGCAGTCACACCTAGACCACCGGAAACGGTCCAACGACGATCAGCACTTTGGTAAAGAATTCCCTTCAGGATCAACTGAATGTCTTGGAATTCAACGTCGTCAAACCCCAGAGTTTGCCCCGGAGTAGCATTGATTCCGGGACGAATGTCATTCGCGTTGATGGCCCCAAAGTTCGTGCTGATATCCGGTGAGCCACTAAGCTGTCCCGAAACCAAGTCCAGATCGGAAGACAACGTATCCGCGAACGGAACACGCACGGCAACCGACGCCAATCCATCAAACAACGTCTTTTCGAGATCGAACGTGTAAAGGTGAACGTCGTAGGACTTCGAAGCCGGTCCCACTTGTTGGATGGGCTGATCCGAGGTCGCAACGAAATTCGAGCTACCGATGGACTGAATCACGTTGTCAATTGACGCTTGGCTGGCACCAACTGCGTCACCGACGGCTTGAACCGGAACTCCAAACTCCGATTGTGTGTCTCCCGTGAAACCGAGGCCGTCAACATCCAGTGCGTTTCGGAAGTACTGGTATCGGAACGACAAACGATCGACCGGGATGGCGAGGTTGTTCTCGGCGACTTTCGTGTTCCGGAAGTTAACCGTTCCCGATTGGTTCGCAGCGGCCAGGTCGCCCGAGAGCAGGTATTGGAACGTGATTCCGCGGTATGCACGGAGCAAGTTTCCTTGCATCGGCGGTGCGGCGTTGAAGGCCACTTCATTGCCACCGGCGGCCAAACCGGTATCGAAGGACAAATCCAACGGTTGCTGGGCTGGCGGTTGTGCAGCGGGTGGTTGTGCTACCGGAGGCGTCACCGGGTCAGGCGTGGTCGGTGGTGCGACCGGCGGTGTCATTGGATCTTGCGTTGACGGAGTCGGCGGGACCATGGGGTCTTGGGGTGTCGGCGGCGTGACCGGTGGAACCGAAGGGTCCATCGTCGATGGTGGAATCGTGCTTGGCATCTCGGTTCCCGGCATCATTTCTTGACCGGGTTGAGTCGGGACAACGTGCGGATGGTAAACCGGCGGTGTGGCACATTTGTGGCCCACCTGCGAAACATGACCCGTCGCATTCGTCGGATACGGGTTATACGGTTTCCAACCGGAAGGCAATTGTTGGGCGGAAGCCCCTCCCGCTGTCACGAACATCCCGAACGCGGCAGCCGCCGACCATCGGGTGAATTGTTTTGAAAATGGCATCATGCCGAACTCCTGTCGAACGACCATGTTCTGAGTGATTGACGGGCGATTCCGATCATGCCGTTTTCGCCACTATTGTCACTCAATCGGTCTGGCCGATCCGATCGATTGTGACAAAATAAGCGTTCATGTGGACCAGTGGACAAAGTCGGTCCGGTTGTAACGGTTGTGACTTTGATCACTACCGAACAGTTCAACAGATCCCAAGTTCCTCCCATCACATAAAAAAAACGTGAAGAGCCCGAATCGAGCCTTCACGTTTTTCATAACTTCAACTGAGAAATAAGTTTATCACCCTTCATCACCAAGAACGAGGTCTTGGAGTTCATTTGGGATTTGCGAATCGAACAAACTGGATTCAGGAATCGGCAAACGCGATCGGAGTTCCTCAACCAGTCGACCGATGCGTGTTGCCTGTGGAAGAACCTGGCCAATCATCCCGAAGAGTGTCTGATTTTCGGGCGAATCCGGATTAAACCAAATCGCACGGATCACTCCCAAATGGGCAACGCTCGGCCATAATTCCGCCGGCCGGCCGTCGGGTCGCATAACGTCGAGCATCACGAGATGAGCGCCTGGTGCCCGCTCCATAATTCTCGCCAGCCGCTGACTTTCATAGTGCTGAGCCGAAGTTCCGTTGGATGGGTTGATTCGCGTGGTGAGTGCGAATTGGCCGGCGTGCATGGTCCGTTCGATCCCGCGATAATACAGCAAAATCACATCCAACGACGGTTCCTCGCCATTCTGCATATGGACACGGCGTAGACCTTCAATCAGGTAGCTATTGAATTCCGATGGGTCGAACTGATCAATTAACGGTTTGTACGGAATCACTTTATTGAATGCCGGTGCTTGATCGACCGTGACCTGAAACGCTCGCTTAGCGTCAGCAATGAACTGGTCGCCGTTCTTTTCATTCAAGCCAACCAGGAACATGTGCAATTTCTGACGCGTCTCGGGATTTCGGCAATCGGTCACGAGAATCGCCGGGTGATCGGGTGCGTCGGGAAGTTCCAAAACGATGCGGTTGAAAGACTCACGGTTTAAGATGAAGTCCGTCGAGAATGGGATTGCACCATCAGCCGCATTCTGCCGAAGAACCGGCACGGACTTTTGCAGAAAACCATTGACCCAACATTTGATCCAGAACTTATTCTGGAGTCGGCCTTGGTCGTCTGCATTCGTCGGCAAAACGAGACGTCCATGCAATCGCCATCGGGGTGTTTCGGGTGGAGATTCCAACGCGAGAAATTGCCCGTCCCCTTCCGGCGTCAACGTTTCGGAACGATCGGCCGAAACCAGCTGATCAATTACGACCCGCACCGCTTGATGCACGACGGAAATTCGGACTTCCCGCTGATCCATGCTGCCATTCTCATCCACCACGAGTAACTCGACCCGGTTGGACGCCTGATTGAATTGCAACGTCGGCTTGAAAGTGTATTTGTTGTCCACCGGCAACGGGACATCTAGGCTCAGGTAGGCTCCTCGATTGTTCCGAATCTGAACACGGTCCAGTTTAGCTTCGGTTTCCACGGTGAATTCGAAGTTCGGGGCGTAGGTATCGACCGTTGTTTCCCGAGCGAATTGAAGTTGAATCCGAGGCGGCGGCGGGAGTGGTCGTTCCCACTCAACTTTGGTCTGCACGGTGTTCTGCAACGCGCCGTCTTCGTTCCAGATCATCAATTCCAATTGATTCGTACCTTCAGCCAACGGCACGCTATCAATCGACACTTGCCATTCGTCCGGTTTCTCGGTGGCGGCGATTTTCACATGAGGATCAGGTTCGTACTGCGGAACGCTATCGACCAAAACATCCTGGTTGTTTCGAAGTTGAAGATGAACCAAAGGCAACTCCGATCGCACTCGCGATGTGACCGTTGCCATCGGATTCGTCCCCGTCTCGGCTGACAATTCCAGCACACTGGGCAAACGAAGTACGCGAACTTCCACTTCATTCGACAACCGTTCCACACCATTCGGTCCAATCAACCGAACGGTCAACAAGTTGCTCCCAGCTTGAAGTGGAACTTCTTGTGCCAACGTCGTTTTATCTTTGTTGGCGGTCTTTCGCAGAGCCTTACCGTTCTTGAGAATCGGTTCGCCAGCGTTTTCAAATTGCACATCGAACGCGACGGGGGCGGGTTTATCGAACCGAACTTGCACCGGCACCGCTGACGGTTGGTCTCCTGCGATGATCGCTCGTAACGCTTCCGCCACCTCGATGCGAATTTTCGGCATCTCTGGTGACAATTCGAGTGGTGGTGGATCACCGGGCACGGGTTTTCGACGCGGAATGCCCGCCCGTCCAACGCGAATGGGGTTGGGATCTCCTTCGATTTCCGGTCGCCCGCTGATGACTGTCGGCCCCGATCCTAATTTCGCCGCGTCGAACTTCGCTTCCCATGCACCGGTCATTGTCTTCGACGGTTTGAATTCGCCAAGCCGTTTTTTGCCGCTATATAGACCGAAACTCCGCACACGTCGCGGATCGACATTGGGCAAATCGAAAACAACGTTCGTTTCACCCTCTGGAATCGCAACGTGCCCGTGAGACCCAGACGGTAACAAATCCCCATCGGGACCGATAAAAAAGATGTCGCCAGCGGAAATTTCCGGTTTCGGGGGCCAAATATCCGGCGGACCATCATTCTCGATGAGAGCTTTAAACAGACCTGTTCCGTAGAACTTGGGACGGTATTGGGCGATTGGTACGAAATCGGCGGGTTGGTCGGCGTTCTGGGTGTTGAAGTGCCAACCGACGAGCTCCTCGAACTCCTGGTTATTCGATTCGAACGGACCGACCGGACTCCACCCAATCCACGGTCGGCTTTCCAGCTCAGCATTCGCATTGCGACCAAAGAGCAAGGAAAACAATGGTTTTCGTTCATCGACCGCTTGACCAACTGTCACCGTTTTCTGTTGGCCAGCATTGTCCCCACGACGGATGGAAAGCGTGAGCTGCGTGCCGGGTTTCAAACGCGACACCAACCAATAGAAGTGTTGAGCCGTCGGGAACGTGCGATCCTTGCCGTGGACCACCGCGTGTTCGATGACGTCGTCTTCTTGCAGAACGGTTTTGATTTCCTCGGGAGTCGTCGACTCAAAGCGGTCAATCACGAGTGTGCCATCACGCATTGTGGCCACCACCCCGGGGAGCAGTCCGAGTTTTCCAATCGTTTCGGACAAGTCTCGTAGCGACCACACGCGAGTGGTTCGGTCATCGGCCACGGAGGCCAAAAGTTGGCCATTCTCCTCGAAGCTCAACCCCTGAATTAACGCAGAGTGCCCGAAGAAACGTCGGACACGTTCGCCGGTCTCTGCGTTGTAAATGTTCAAGACCGGCTCACCGAGACGGTTGAACGCCACCGCCAACAGAGCCGGTTGGTTGTCGATTGGCGGCACGAAAGCATGAGCAGTCATTTTCAAGGAATCCGGCCATGCCACGGTCGCAGACTCGTTGTCGGGGGATGTTACGACAACCTTCGCAGGCTCGGTTTGAGCGACCTGCCAACCTTTCGGGGCGGCACTTGCGGAATCCCAATCATCGACGACGGGCTGATCGTTGTTTGGGTCATCCTTCGGTCCGGGGACCGTAAAGCCATTCGTCAAATTGAAATCGAAGGTCCAACTGAGAATGCCATCGCCCGATCCGTCCGGATCTTCCGAGCGAAGCCGAAGCCCGAGATCGCCATCTTTGCGAATGAACTCGACCGACGAATGACGAACAACCGACGACTTCAATACCTGATGGGGTTCGTTTCGGTTCCGAAGTAAATCGGCCAACAGAAACATCCGCACGGTGTCATCACCGTTCGGTGCCACCGCGATCACATCGCTTTTCCCGCTGACGGCACATGACGGACGAGCGGACAGACTTCCAATCGACACGAAATCCGACGCGATCTTCCACTGCGGTTGAGTAGCGTCGACGAGAACCATTTGGAGTTGGCCTGAGCGATGGAAACAGACGGCGAACACGTAGGTCTTGCCGTTACTGCGGAACGTTTGCACTTCGATCGGTGCTCGACCGTCTGGCAACGCAACTTTCGATGCGAACCCGTCGGCGGCGGTCCATGTTCCCAGTGCCCCCTGCGTACTTGTGACCAGTTCGCCGGTTGGAAGCGTGGCGATTCCGTAGGCGTTCACCAATTGATGCTTCGTGATTTGATTGTTCGCGGTGTTCCACACACGAACCGTATGATCCCCCCAAGTCACAGCGACTTTGGTGACACCTCGACGGCCATTGTTGAACACAGCCATTTGAAATGGCGGTTGTTTCTGGAATGTCGGCAGCGATTCGTTCACCGCGATACATTCCGAGTCTTGGACATTCCAAAGCCGCAATGTGCCGGCGAATTCGGTTTCCTGCCGATCGAACTCCAATGCCAGCGAAACCAACCGCAGAGCGTCTTCCCGCCCTTGGTTCACGAACTCCAACGAAAGAACTTCCCCACGCGTGCCCTTCAATCGCAATGTGCGACCGGTCTGCCGATCATGGGCAAAGATTACGCCCTGGGCTTCCAACTGCTCATCGGATTGAGCCGCTGCGGGCCACATCAGACCATCGTTGTCGTAGGCACTTTCGTGTTGTCCGAAACTTCGGCCGCCAACCGCCACCCAACGTCCACTCGGCGAAATGGCGATGGCGTTCAAGTTTCCTTGGCGACCGGGACCGATGGGAACTTCCAACAGATCCTGCGGATCGGCGGAAATTGATTGGGCTACCGCATCCCAATTCCAAGTTTGCACCCGCTTGTTCCAACCAACCGCGTGCAAATCCTGGCCATTTTGATCGAACCGCATGGCGTTAATCGCCAAATACGGAGAATCGGAATTCATCCGTAAAATGGGTTTGACCAATGGGTCCGCTTTTGGACCCTCTTGGGCGAGCAGACTCGTCCCCAATGTGACGAGAGTTACGAGGGTGACGAAACAACGCATTTTCAACCTCGCCGAGTTGCAAGACCACCAAAGTGGTACGAAAGAATGGGAAGTGAACCCACGGATATCATATAGTGGAGCATCCGCGCAGACAATTTCCACGTCTACACTTAAAGATACCGGTTTTCATTCGGACGCGGACAGGGAAACTTGACTCACCGGAAAAGTTCCCTGTCGAATTGAATCACGCGGTCACGTCATTTATTCGCCGGCAAGAATTGAATCGCATCAACAACCACGTATCCATCCGTTTCGTCCGTGTTGATTTGCACCCACGCGTTCGCGGCATCGAACGTGTACGTTCCCAGGCTGACGAATACGCCGTCGATGTCGGGCTTTTGCCGTTCGTTGACCGTACGCAGAGTCGTTCCGTCCGCATGATGGATCGCAACGGGCACGTTCGTGGCACGATTGTTGTTCGGAGCGTAAGACATCCGGACTTCATACCGACCGGGTTTCAATTCCGCTTTGAAGACAACCGATTTTTTGCCCTGCTCGGTGTTGTCGTTGTGAATGTATCCAGCATCGACAAAAGCACGGTTCGTCGAAGACGATTTCCATTGGCCGGTTTTTTCGGCTTGCCGATCGTCGACGACGACACCCGGAAGTTTCCGAGAAAGAATCGCATCGGGATCGGTCAGTTCCAGCACTTGCCCGTCTTTCAGGAGTCGTTCCCGCAGTTCGGGGTAGGGCACTTCTTGGACGGCAATCGCTTGATCGATCGCCATACACGCCGCCGTGGCTGCGGATTGGCCGAGAATCATGAAGACCGGTTCCATCCGGATGGATCCAAAGGCGATATGACTCGACGACACACACACCGGCACGAGCAGGTTCTCGCACTGTGACTTCTTCGGCACCAACGATCCGTAACTGATTTCATAAGGACGCGGCACATGCACGCCGATGTCGCCCTCGTTCTGCACATAGCCGTCGGGTTTGATGTATCGTTGCACGTTATGTGAATCGAGCGTGTAAGAACCCATCCCGACGGAATTCGGCGTAACCTTCTCATCAAGCACGTCGTGTTCGGTCATTACATAATCCCCGATCATCCGACGGGCTTCGCGGACGTAAATTTGATGCGGCCAACCACCGTTATCGGTGAATTCGTCTTTCGCCAGCCCCCACTTGGCCATTTTCGTGCGAATCTCGTCCGGCACCCGCGGATCGTTCGCTAGGAAGTACATCAACCCTTTTTGGTAGTCTTCATGTTCTTTGATGATCTCCCGTCGGCGTTCGTAGGTCGCTTCGGGGTAATCGTAGTTTTCACCGATTTTGTCGGTGCTGAATGGGCCGTGATTGTTGGTGTCGGTCTTGTGATTGGGGATCGGATCGAACTTGTTGAACGCCTGCCGCCAACCGCTTTCGAAGACTCGCACGAGCAACTCGTACTCATCCGGGTCGTAGCCGCTTGGTTTCGGAAACGGAATGCGGTTTTCATCGACGTTCGTTAAACACATCCGGAAACAATACGCCTGCAATCGGTGATCGCCTTCGCCTTTTTTGCCGGGTGGTTCGTCCGAAATGTGTGGCAGCAACCCGCTATCGGGGTCGCCGGGTGTGCGGTAGGGGGAGACGGGTTTCTTGAAGTGGTGACCGTGATGTAACACGCCAACTTGGACACCATTCCATTTTTCGTTGTAGACCGAATTCGCTTCCCGACCGACGTGGTAATCGACACCGGCCGCCGCGATCAAGTCGCCTTCGTAGGTGGTGTCGAGGAACATCTTTCCGACGTAAGTATTGCCGGACTTCATCGTGATCGACTGAATCCGCCCGTTCTTTTTCGTCACGCCTTTGCCGGTTGTACGGTCGAGCCATTCGTCTCGATGAACCGGAATGTCGTATTCCTCGATGTAGTCTTCGAAAATCGCTTCAGCGACGTGCGGTTCGAAAACCCACATCGTGCTGCCATCACCGTTCTTGCTAGGTGGGCTTTGGTTCCGATTGCCGAACTTGCTTTGATCTTCGAACGTCCAGGCGTCGGCGTCTTGGTAGTACTTCCAGACGCGATGATAGAATTGCCGACTGAGCCCGCCGATGGCGTCTTTCTTACCGGAATCGGTCCAACCAAGACCGCCAGACGTCAAACCGCCGAGATGTTTATCCGGGCAAACGATCAGAGCGGACTTGCCCATCTGTTTGACCTGCACCGCAGCCGTCACGGCAGCGCTGGTGCCACCGTAGATGACGACATCCGCGGTGTATTGGTCTGCAGCGACGGCCGGACTGAAATAGGTCGCAACAACAGCGAACGCGAGTAGAAAACGCATATTGTCCTCGATGATCGGATGGAATGTGTATCCCATCCTTTTACCAAATCAATCGAGGTAAATGAACTCGTTGAGGTTCAAGACCACCAAGCAGAAGTATTTCAACGACTCCGCTTCCGAGAGAGCCTGCTCGGTGTCGAGCTTTTCGATCAACTCCACGCCCCATTCGATTTCCTCAGGTTTCGGCGGTCGTGACAATGCCAACGCCAACGCCACGCGAACTTGCTCGCTGCGATCATCACCGGCTTGGTGACGCACTCGCGACGCAAATTTCTGTGCCTGACCGTTCAGGAATTCCCCGTTGAGCAAGTTAAGCGCTTGAGCGGGTTGCACGGTCACGAAACGCACGGGGCAGGTGTTGTCGGTGTCGGCGACGTCGAAATCGGAGAGCAGTGGCGTCACGAGCGACCGTTTCGCGTGAATATAGATGCTGCGTCGGGCTTGCTCCTCGGGGGGAGATTTCCCCCAACCGGCTCCCGGTCGCGATTGCCCTTTCAGCACCTCTTGAGAAATCTGCGGATAGATACTCGGCCCGAACATCTCGGGATTGAACACGCCCGTGACGACGTGCACGCTGTCGCGGATTTCCTCGGCGGTCAATCGTCGCATGTTGAACCGCCAGAACAAATCGTTGCCCGGATCCTTCGCCAGCCCTTCCGCTGTGGACTGCGAAGACATTCGATAAGTCGACGACAGCAGAATCTCTCGATGAACCGCCTTGAGATGCCAATCGTTCCGGATCAGTTCCGCCGCCAACCAGTCAAGCAATTTCGGATGTGTGGGCGGTTCGCCGAGCAAACCGAAGTTATTCGGACTCTTGACGATGCCACGACCGAAATGGTGCTGCCAAATGCGATTGGCCATCACGCGGGCGGTCAGTAGGTTGTCGTCAGAGGCAATCCAATCGGCCAGTGCCGTCCGACGACCTGACGACCGGGGGTTCGGTTCAATCTTCGGTTCGGTATCGCCAAAGATCGACGGAAACGAAGGCTGCACCACATCACCAGGTGCGTGCGGACTGCCACGCAGCAGAATGTTCGTGGCTTTCGGTTCGCGATCCACACGGACAACGGCCATGGCCGACAATCGGTCCGGCAACTCGCGATATTCCCGTTCCACTGACGCCAGACGTTCTTTGAGCGATCGGTAATGCGTCCAATCGTCGTCACTAAGATGCCGCTTGAGTTTCATTTTCAGAACACGCTCGCGGCGTCGGCCTTCGGTTGCGCGTTGATCCTCGGCGGACATTTTCACAATGCCCTTCTGCTCGATTTCCCGCATCCGTTCGACCAATTCCGCCTTTTTGCGATCGAGTGCTTGGTACTGCTTCGTCACCTCGGGCGGCGTGATGTCCCACTGGCTGTTAGAACGCTCGTCGCCACGACGACCGTACTCACTTAACCCACGGAAGAACGCCAGGAAACTGTAATAGTCGGCCTGCGGAATTGGATCGATTTTGTGATCATGACAGCGAGCACATCCCACCGTCAGTCCCAAAAACACCTCGCCGGTGGTACGGACGATGTCATCGAATTGATCGAATTTGTGCAGCAACGGATCGGCTGGTTCATCGTCCCACAAACCGAGTCGGTAATAGCCGGTGGCAACAATTTCCTCCACGGACGGTTCCCGGACTTCATCACCGGCCAACTGTTCGCGAATGAATTGGTCATAGGGTTTATCGTCGTTCATCGAACGAATGACGTAATCACGATACCGCCAAGCATTCGGTTTGGGATTGTCGCGTTCGAAACTGTTCGTCTCGGCATAGCGAACAAGATCGAGCCAAGCCCGCCCCCATTTCTCGCCGTAATGCGGTGACGCAAGCAGCCGATCGACAACGGTTTCGTATGCGGTCGGGGAATTGTCGGCGAGGAATTCCGCGAGTTCCTGTGGAGTTGGCGGCAACCCGGTGAGGTTGTAGGTCACGCGTCGCAGCAACTGAACTTTATCGGCGGGGTCTGCCGGTGTGAGGCCAGCCGACTCCAACCGCGAGAGCACAAACGCATCAATCGGCGAGGACACCCATGCAGCGTTCTTGACGGCAGGAACTTCCGGTCGCGTCGGTGTCTCGAACGCCCAGTGCTTTTTCCATTCCGCTCCGGTTGCGATCCACTCGCGCAACGTTTCGATTTGCGATTTCGTCAACGGCTCACCTTCGGGCGGCATCCGCAATGATTCGTCCGTCTCCAGAATGCGAGCGAGCAACTCACTCTCGTCCGGTTTGCCAGGAATGACGGCATGCAAACCGGTCTCGGTTTCTTGGACGATGCCTTCACGGCTATCCAGCCGCAACCCCGATTCTGCCGTCTCGGGACCATGACAATGAAAACAACGCTTCGCCAAAATTGGCAACACTTCCCGATTGAAATCGACCGTCGGCTCGGCTTGATCCTGAGACCATACCGACCCCGAAACCATCAGGTATGCAAAACAAAGAATGAGAAAACGCATTGGCAAACTTTCGTTTTCAGCCGATAATAGACAGTTGCTGCCGATGTTCATTCCGTCGTTCCAAGTGGTTGACAGCCATGAGTATCACCGATATCCAAACCCCACCGCAATCCATCGATCATACATCGAACGGGATGCGTCTCACCGCCGAGGAATTCGATGCACTCGAAGAATGGGAACCAGGGTTTCGTTATGAATTGATTCATGGAGTACTAATCGTGACCCCACCCGCCGGACCAGGTGAGCGAAGTCCGAATGACGATTTGGGCTTCTTGTTGCGTAATTTTCGCGAAAACCATGCGAATGGATTCCTTTTGGATGAAACACTGCCCGAACAGGAAATTCGCATAGGCGACAATCGACGCCGTGCCGATCGGGCTGTGTGGGTTGGTCTTGGTCACCGTCCCGATCCTTTGAATGATGTCCCCGCCATTGCAATCGAATTCGTTTCGGCATCCAGTCGTGACCGGCATCGTGATTATGTGGAGAAGCGAGACGAATATGCACAAGCCGGCATCCAGGAGTATTGGGTCATCGATCGATTCCGTCGCGAAATGACCGTCTTCCGGGGAACGGCCGAAGTTGTCGTGGCCGAGAACGAAATCTATTCGACACCACTGCTACCAGAATTCGAGCTTCCTCTATCCCGCTTACTCGCGGCCGCCGACGACTACCCCGAGTCAGTCAGATGATCTCGTGAATTGGTTCGACATGCTCGACGCCCACAAGTTTCCGATCCAAACCGGCGTAGAAATAACTCAACTGGTTCGGATCAAAGCCCATTTGATGGAGCACCGTGGCGTGGAGATGCTTGACGTGCAGCGGCTTTTCGACGGCTTGTGAACCAAGTTCGTCGGTCGTGCCGACGCTCACGCCGCCTTTGATTCCACCGCCGGCCATCCACATTGTGAAGCCGTAGGAGTTGTGATCGCGACCGGTGCCCTTGGCATACTCCGCCGTCGGTTGGCGACCGAATTCACCGCCCCACACAACCAACGTGGAATCGAACAGCCCGCGGTCTTTCAAGTCTTGGATCAGCCCGGCAATAGCTTTGTCCGTGCGACCGGCGTGATAATTGTGATTCTTCTCCAAGTCGCCATGGGCGTCCCAGTTCGCATCGTTGTGGTTGCCACCGGAGTACAACTGCACGTACCGCACACCCCGTTCGACCAAGCGTCGTGCCAGCAAACAGCGGCGACCGAATTCCTCGGTCTGTGGACTATCTAAGCCGTAGAGTTTTTGCGTCGCTTCCGTTTCCTGCGCAAGGTCCGCCGCTTCGGGAGCGGACCGCTGCATTTGATAAGCGAGTTCGTAACTACTGATGCGGGCGGCTAACTCCGTGTTATCGATGCGGGTCGAAAGGTGCGAGTTGTTCGCCTGACTCAGGGAATTCAACAGCGTCCGCTGCACTTCTTCCGACATGCCCCGCGGACGCTTGAGGTTCAGAATCGGAGCGCCCTCGGCTTTCATGGTGGTGCCCTGATACGTAGCAGGCATGTAGCCACTGGTCCAGTTTTTTGCACCGCTGATCGGTCCACCAGTCGGGTCGAGCATCACGACATAACCGGGCAGATTTTCGTTCTCGCTGCCGAGCCCGTAAGTCAGCCAGGAACCGAGTGTCGGATGGCCGCTCTGAATGTTGCCCGAGTTCATCATCAGCATGGCCGAGCCATGAATCGGGCTGTCGGCGGTCATCGAATTTAAGAACGCGATGTCGTCGACTTTCTGAGCCAAGTGCGGGAACAAATCACTGACCCACTTGCCGCATTCGCCGTACTGCTTGAACTTCCACTTCGGCTCGACAATCCGGCCCTGATTCTTGTGCCCGCCGCGACCAAAGGTTTTGACATCGACCGTTTTGCCGTCCATGCCGTTCATGGCGGGTTTGTAGTCGAACGTGTCGATATGGCTCGGCCCACCGTACATGAACAGGAAGATGACCGATTTCGCCTTCGGAGCAAACTGCGGCGGCTTCGGTGCCAACGGATTGACGTATGGTGTCACCCCGTCCGCTGCGACGGCTTGATTCGAGAGAAACCCGTCACCGGCCAGCATCCCGGTCATCGCCACTGACGCAAATCCACCGGCAGCTTGATGCAAAAACTCCCGACGTGTGCGGCCACAGAACGTATTTCGCGGTGTCATCGTCAACGGCTCCCCAGGTAATCCGCGTTCGATTGATCAATCAAAGCGGCAACCATTCAGATTCGACTTTCCTCACGAATTCTAACATTCGAGGAAGATACTCTACCATTCTGGGAACAAAATCGCAGATGACAATGAGAAATAGCGTAACCGTTCTGAGATATATTGTCAGGGGCACCATATCCCAAGGGGAAATGTGTGCCACAGCAGGAATTTGCATCACGGCGAGAGCACGATTTCGTCTCGGCGAATTTGGTTTCGACGTGACATGAAACATGCCTACGCCAAGAGGGCTCCTACGATCAGCCAGCGAGCTGTGAGCAGCGTGAGAACCAGACAAACCCACCACGAAGCCAATTGAGCGATGCGACGCTTCCAAAGGACTGCCATCACTCCGAGTCCGAACAGAGTCAGTCCAACCTTGAACGCGACCAGCAAGTACGGGTTGTGAACGAACTCGGCGGCGATGGGGTTGGTCTCTCTCATCGCACCAGCATCGATGGTCAGCAATGTCAGGATCAGATCGTGAAGTGAAAACAGTCCGGCTAACCCAAGAGACAAATAGATTTGGTTTCGGACTGCCGTTGACGATTCCAACGAAGGATTCAGAGACGGATGCGATTTGATCAGATGCCCAAAGGCACCGACACACAAAACCATTGCCAAGATGCTTAACGGATAGTTCCAGCTTTCTAATCTGCGGACAGCTGCAATCTGCTGTCGTCCTTTCGCTTCGACCAACTGTTTGTCTTCGATGGTCGCCGTTGCGCGGGCGGTGAAATCGTCGGTTGCCTCGAAGTTCTCGATCAACTCCTGAACGACCGGACGCAATTCCTCTGAAAACTCTTGCACCCACGCAGTTGGATCAGTTGGGGCATCGTCTCGTCCGCTCAAAACGCTCAACAGTTCCAATCCGAGTTTATCTTCATTGAGATAAATTGTCGGCATCCCCTCCGATACCAGCAGGACTCCTTCCGAGACTTCGAGGAACAACTTCAATCCAGAACCAGCGCCGCCTCGACGAGTCTGCCAACTTGGCGTTCGTCGTCCGCCACGGCCAAAACGCCCATAACCTGCAAATCGACTCGAAAAGCTTTCGATAACATTCGTGGGCAGTTGATGATCGTTGATTGTGATGCTGTCGGCCGAACTTTCGATCGTGTAGGGAGGTGGCAGGTACTTGCCGTTCAAGAAAACCCAGCCGCCTTCGATTGGCTCCTGGGTCGTCCATTCGTCGGCTTCCACGTCTTGCTCGTACCGCACGTTTTGACGTGGCGACCAACCGCCGGATTGCGTGTTCTGACGAAACCCACGTCGCCACGTCGGTGACCAAGAATTGGGACCGCGTGGCCGCTCCTGCTCGACGGCATCATCATCGTCGTCAACGCCCGAAGATTCCAACTTGGCCGTCGGCGGTTTATCGGCCAAGAGTTCGCAAGGGATCGCTATCACAGAAGCCCACATCAGAACACGGATGGTCAGACTGCTGAAATAATTCATGACAACCCTTTGGATACAAACTCGCCAACGACAGTCACCCAACAACACGTTGCCCGCACGAGATCACACGTGGCAGCGCGGACCGGTAGCCCCTCAAACCAATTGGGTCGAGTGACTAAACTTTGCCCCCATTACAGAAATAGGAAGGCTCCGCGCGTTGTTTGATCGAGACTTCAAAACACACGCCCGTCACGCTTCACACTCCCTCTTCAAGCAGTATGAAGTTGACGCTCGACAAGAACTTAAACACCCCACTTTGCATGGGGTTCTTGTCGAAATTCGGGCGGCGCTAAAAAAGATGACATTTCACCATGTCACGCGGGACATCGACGACAACCTCTGCGTCACGAATGTGCCAAGGCTGGCGAGTCACTCCTCGTTCCGTTGTTCCGCGGCGTCGAATCCCGCTGGCATCAGTTGCACGACGATGTCCTAAACACACCAATCGAGATTGAAGATCAGTTCTTGAGCTTCCGTCACGCGGGGGATCAAATTCCGCTAATCTTCGAGGGCGATGAAGGCCTCTCCGAAAAAGACTTGCCCGTGTCCACGCAGACGCACCCGGGCGTCCTGGCCCCAATCAAGTTTTTGCAATTCGGTTTGGATTCTCGCCGGAAGTCCTTCCGTTCTTTGATGGTCCACTGATCGAAGAGCGCCGGGTGCCACTGGCTCTGCCAGTGGCACCCCGAGAAACAACTTCCGCCAGTGCCGCCCAGCCGGGAGACATACATCAAGAAGAAACATCATCCGAAGTACGCTAATCGACTTAGAAAACCTGGCACTGCTTTATCGGTCGATGACTTGGTGAAACGTGGGCAGTCATTTGCAAATAGTAACGACTATTGGAAAAACTTTCGGAAGGGACTGTCAATTAAAGCTGGAATAGTGGCGGGCCTAGGTGCTGGTATCATCACTGACAACGTAGAAGCAGCAAATTGTATTCTTGCAAACAAGAAACTCAAGCAGGCATATGTAGCCTTGAATCAAGGCCAAATTGCTCGTGCACACAAGTTGTTAACTTCGGAAACCTCAAACTCGATATACTTAGATCTCCTCGAAGAATTGAGTACTGCTCAGCCGGCCTTAACTTTAAAAAAATACGTCGACGGACTGTTTTCTAGAATGCAGAATGGATGCTTCAACTTACTGACGCCTTGAATGTCCTAAATGTTGCTTGAGAGAGTATCATGTCGTCATTTGAACTTGTCCCAGCGAGGATATGGATACATACAACTGAAAACTCAAGCGTTCAGTTCATTGCCCCAGTCATCCAATCCCCTAAGTCTGACTCCTTCATGTTGTGTACTTCCGACGCAAACTTGGGTTGGGTCTCGAGAGATGATCCACCTATTAAGATGCCATGCATCCAATTTGATGAGGAGATCCAAGCCCTCAGCTTTTGTTACGGCAAAAATCCGTTTATGGCAATCGCCACCGAGCAACATGTGGGATGGGGCAAATTTGAGTCAGGAGCTATTAAAGACTTCGAGGCTCAACAAGTCTCAAGCACACCATCTGGATGTGTCGCACGTGCCAGTGGAGAGATAGTTATTTGTCTAGCTTCTGGAGAAATATGTTCCATCAAGAAAAACAGAGGTGATTTAACCACTTCACGTGTAACGGATGAACCACTCTTGTGTATAGAAGAAATACAGTGGGGAAATTGCAAAGCAATCGCTGTAGGTGATTTGCTCGGATATGTTCATATCGTCGATTACAAGTTGCAGCCAATTGCTGAGCCACTTCGCATCTCTACTGATCCGGTCCAGTGCATTTGCTCATTGCAAGAAGGGATCTTTTGCTTCGCAACATCTGGCGGTGAAGGTGAAGCAGAATTGGCTATTTACAACGGTGCGATAAAACAAGCGATTGCTCGACACAGAACACCTTTTTCTGTTATTTCGATGGACTCACTTCTATACAAAAGTAATCGAATACTGCTTACATTAGGTTTCATGGGAGAAGTCGGTCTTGTAGACATATCAAATAGAAAACGCAATTGGATGCTCCAAGACTCACCTCATGAACACGGGGTACCGCACGCTGTTTCATGCTCGCATGACGGCAGACACGCAATCACTGTAGGTTCTGAAGGAAATCTCGTGTTTTGGACCATTCGTAGTGAGGTTTAACTCGGTAGTCACGTAGGGTGCGTCACGACGCCGAGTGCCACTGGCTCTGCCAGTGCAAACCAAGAATTGCCCCCAACTCGTGAAGCACTGGCAGAGCCAGTGGCGCCAGATTGATCGTTTGATACGGATGCCGATCAGCGTTTACACCATTGTCGTCAAGGCATCTTCGGTATTCTTGCGGCGGCGACCGTACCAGAGTCCGAAGCCGAAGATCCCCACGACAGCGACTGCACAGGTGCCGCTGAACCAGTCGCCGGTTTGGACGTACCAACTTTGACGGGCATCGAGCGGGATGGGGGCGACCATCATGGCGTTCAGGGATTTCTTGAGCCGTCCGGTTTCGGGGTCGCGGCTGGTGGTGACTTCCCGTTTGTCGCCATCGAAGAAGATTTCCGGCTCCCGCACGACGCCATCACCATCGATGAACGCGGAGATGCCGGTGTTGACCGCTCGCACCATCGGCGTGCGACACTCGACCGCTCGGAATTGAGCCGTGATCAAATGCTGATCAAGTTCACTCGACCCCTTGAACCAACCGTCGTTCGTCAGATTAACAAGCATGTCGACCGGCTTCCCATCGGACGACGATTCCATGGTGCCTTTGACAATGCCGCGGACAAGCTGTGGGACCGTGTCTTCGTAGCAGATCACCGGAGCGATGCGGTAAGAGCCGAGCTGAAAAACCTTTGCGGATTCACCGGCGTCCAAACCGGAGCCGTACGGCGTGAAGGAACGCAACGCGGGGAAGACATCTTGCAGCGGGAAGTATTCGCCGAAAGGCACGCGGTGGAGTTTGTCGTAACGCGAGACCACGCCACGTTCGGGCAGTACATACGCTGCCGAGTTGAAGCGTTGCATCTTGGATTCACCGACCGCGAACGTATCGATGCCGATAATCAAGCCCGCTCCGCAGCGTTCGCAGAGTTCTTGTAGGGCTCCGTGAACCTGCCGTTTTCGCCAAGCTTCCACAGGAATATAGGGAGACGCTTCGCGAAGTTTCGTGTCGGATGCGTTGGCATCGGCTTCCAACAACGGGACGCGGTACATCGTTTCCGGCCACACAATGAGATCCGGATGTTCGCCGACACTCACGGCTCGACCGGTGAGCCATTCGTGCATCCGATAAATGCGTTCGCCTTCGTTCGGGTCGTGTTTGACACTCACCGGGAAGTTGCCCTGTACGAGTGCGACTCGCGGACCGTCCACGAATTTCGCTTCCGATCGTCGAACGATTCCGTACGTCAGCACACTGCCGAAAACAAGCAGCGTTGCAGCGACCGCAAGTGCCTGGCGTTTTCGTGTGGGTTCGCTAACGGCTTCGACACCCACACCTGGAGGCAACATTTTGAGTTTGTCGAACACTCGCACCGAGACCAAACCCGCCGCACACGCACTGACCATCGCCACGACGAAACTCACGCCGTACGCGCCAGTGATGTCGCTGATTTGGATCAATTCCACAAACTGATACTGCGTGTGCCCCAGGAAATACCACGCGAAACCGGTCATCAGCCGCGCCCGGAAAAACTCCAGTCCCACCCAGACCACCGGGACCGCCAACGTCATTGGCATTTGCAATTTGTGAACCGCCGTGCGGGAGAGCCCCACGAAGATCGGAAAGTACAATCCGAGATAGAACGACAACGCCACCCATGCGGGGTACATCATGACATCGCCGAGTCGCATCCATTGAAGCATCGCCAAGGAACTGACAAACCCACATGTGAGCGTCGCTGTGTACATCCACCGCGTTGGCTTTGGCAGCCGGATCAGCAGGCACATCGGCACCAACGCCCACCAGCCGAGGAATCCCCAATCGAGCGGGGTGAAACTGGCCCACATCAACACGCCGGTGATCGCGGAGAGAATCCATGCCCCCCGACTTCCCGCCAGCACCGGAGCTTTCCGCGCATTGGCGATGATATCCTCGACCGTCATCTCACCGCCTTTGCGGGGTTTCGGTGGTGCGACAGGTTGCACATCGGGCGAGGACGGCGAACTCGGAGTGGTGGACGGCATGGGTTCTTGGGGGGCAGTCGTTGATGGCATAGTCGTCCGTCCTTGGACAGGGTCAATTTTGTAGGGTACGTCGCGACGCACCCTACGGATTTACAAAAACCGTTCTCGCAGTTCCGGGGTGGGCATCATGCATTCGTCTTTTTTGCCAAACCAGCGGTACCGGTTGCGGGCGATGATTCCGTACACTCCGTTGCGGAGAAATCGCGGGACAATGCGGAAGACGGCCATCGCCTTCCACGGCCCATCGAGTTCCCCGGCAATTCGCAAGGCGGCATCGCTTTTGGTGTACGCTTTGCCGTCTTGAATAAGAATCATCGTCCCCGTTTGAATTGAGTCAAGACCATATTGCTCCTGCAACTCTTGCCCCGCCTCCGACTGAGCCGACGCAAACCGGAATTTCGCGTCTTTATCGCGGCGAATCACAAACTGCACCGATGACTCGCACAGGTTACATTCGCCGTCAAAAATAATGATGGGATGGTCGGTCATTGTGATTGTATTCGTAGGATGCGTCGCGACACACCATGATTCAGGAAGGTCTGCCCATTGCGGTGCGTCACGACGCACTCCACCATTTTCCGTTCAAAGTTGCACAAAACCAATGATGTCCCCCTGCTGATAACTCTTGTCGCCAGCGGGAAACACGGCGAGGGCGTTGGCGTCTGCGGTGGCTCGTAGGTCCGCGGAACCTTGCCACGGCAATGGGATGATGCGGGGACCGGCAACCGTCCAGTGAATTTTGGCTGGGTGATAGGTCGGACGGTCTCCGCTGTGCTGAAAGTTGATCGTGATTTGTCCGGTTTTCTGAAGCGGTTCTGGGTGGTCGATGTTCATCAGCCGTCGGATTGCCGTGCGGGCGAACAGTTCGAAACAGACCATACTACTGACCGGATTTCCCGGCAACCCGAATACAAACCGCCGGGATGCCCCGGATTTAACGTCTTTTCCATCTTCGTCCAGCACTCCGAACCAGATCGGTTTGCCAGGTTTGACGCGGACTTTGTGAAAGACCTCTCGCACGCCCGCCGCTTCCAATTCCGACGGGACCAAATCCAACTTGCCCGCCGAGACGCCACCGGAAAGGATCAAGATGTCTGCCTTCAATCCCTCTCGAATTTTCGCGGCCAAGTCTTCGCGGTCGTCTCGGGCAATGCCCAACGGCACGGGTTCGGCCCCCGCTCGTCGTAGTTGAGCACACAGCATCGTTTCGTTCGAGTTGCGAATTTGCCCTGGTCTGGGTGTTTCGTCGATGGGCACCAACTCGTCACCCGTTGCGAGGACAGCGACTTTCGGACGCCGATAGACCGACACCCGCGCTTGCCCCAACTCCGCCAACACACCGATTTCTTGCGGCCCCAGCACGCGTCCGGCGGGAAGAATCGTTTCGCCAGATTTCATTGCCGCCCCGCGACGCAGAATGCTCGTGCCGGGTGATTGATCGGTTGTTTCCAGGTGAACTTGGTTTGCATCCTCAGCGAAATTGGAATGCTCTACACGAACGACGACATCCGCTCCGTCGGGAATCGGCGCTCCGGTCATGATGCGGGTTGCCTGTCCCGCCTCGATCGGTTTCGTCGGTGTGCGACCGGCGGTGATTTCTTCGATAACATCCAACGTCGCGGTGCCCGATCTGACATCCACAGACCGCACGGCGTAACCGTCCATCAGGGCTTTGTCGAACGGTGGCGAGTCCTGCCCGCTGACGATTTCCTCAGCCAACGTCAAACCCAATGCGTCACTCAGCGGGCACGCATTGGGCGCGAACGATTGGACGTGTTCCAAGATGGCGGCCAAAGCCGCGTCGACGGTTAACATTGAGAACGTATTCGTTGAAGAAGGAACTTAGAACCGTGGCACCCGAGTGTTTTCGGGTTATTGACCACTGACATTCATCTGAACAGCGTAGAACCCTGTGCGGGCGGTGATGAACAGGGTCTTGTTGTCTTTGCCCCCGAACGTGACGTTGGCCGGTCCTTCGGGGACTTCGATGGTCGTCAACTTTTCGCCATTGGGTTTGTAGACTTGGACATGACCTCGCGTCAGATAGATGTTGCCTTTTTCGTCGAGCGTCATGCCGTCGGAACCGCTGTCGATGAGTTTCTTGCGGTTGGTGAGTACACCGGGTTTCTGAATTTTGTAAGCATAGATTTTCCCACCGCCCGCGTCGGCCACGTAGAGCGTTTTTCCGTCAGCTGTTCCGATGATTCCATTGGGTTTCACGAGATCGCCGATCACCCGTTGGAGTTCTCCGCCACCAGCTGGCAGATAGTAAACGTGATAGCCATCTTGTTCCAACCCATCTTCACTGCCGTAACGCGGGTCCGTGAAGTACACACCACCTTGAGCATCAATCCATAGATCGTTCGGGCTGTTGAGTTTCTTGCCGTTATAGGAATCGGCGAGAACCTCCACTTTCAACTTGTCGCCAAGCGTGATCCGCGTGAGTTGACGACTGCCGCCCTCGCAAGCGAGGAGATTTCCGTCTTTGTCGAAGTACAGTCCGTTAGCCCGACCGCTATTCTCCCGGACCGTGCTCAGTTTTCCTTCGACCGACCACTTGTGAATGCGAGCGTTGGGAATGTCGGTGAAGTACACATTGCCCTCGGCATCGGCGGCGGGTCCTTCGGTGAATTTGAAACCGTCGGCCAGCTTTTCGACTTTCGCACCGTCAGCGACCAAGCCCGCGTCCGCGGCACAGAGTTCGATGGGCAACCCGATCAACAAGCCAATGGCAAGAAGTTTGAGGCGGTGAAGAAGTGTCATGGCGAGGTCTCTCTCAGGAATGGTGGAGAAGGCATGTCAGCATATTTCTGTTATACCGTAGATTGATCCCACACGAAAACCCGCGACCGATCGCGAATTTCCTTCTTGCATGCGGTATCCGGCTTGAGCGCCAGCGAAGTGCGGGCTATTCTGCCAACTCCCGCATCCTCGACCGTGTCTCGTCGAGTGTTGTCGCCACATCGGAAAGGAAAGCCGTACCGCGATGAGTTCGCAAAAAATTGGTTTCGTCTCGACTCGGTTCGCTGGCACCGATGGCGTATCGCTCGAAAGTGCGAAGTGGGCTCAGGTGTTGTGGGATCATCGACACGTCAGCTATTGGTACGCTGGCAAACTCGACCGCGACCCCGATTTCTCGATGGAAGTCCCCGAAGCGTATTTCGGCCACCCGGACATTCAACGCATCAACAATGCCGTATTTGGGGGCATGCGACGGTCTCCAGAGATCACCCGCAAAATCAATTCGATCGCCGAGCATCTCAAGAACACGATTTACGAGTTCGTCGAGAAGTTCAAAATCGACATTCTCATCGTGCAGAATGCGTTGTGCATTCCGATGAATATTCCGCTAGGAGTGGCCCTCACGCAGTTCATCGCGGAAACCGAATTCCCCACGATCGCCCATCACCACGATTTCTACTGGGAACGCGATCGGTTCGCCGTCAACGCGGTTGGTGACTATTTGGAGATGGCGTTTCCGCCGCGACTCCCCAACATTCATCACGTGACAATCAACACGCCCGCCCAACTCGACTTGGCTCACCGCACCGGCTGTTCGTCGATTCTTGTGCCGAACGTGCTCGACTTCGAAACACCGCCGGAACCGCAAGACCAATACGCCGCCGACTTCCGTGAGGAAATCGGGCTGTCTCCCGATGACATTCTCGTGCTGCAACCGACACGTGTGGTGCCACGGAAGGGGATCGAACACTCGATCGACTTGCTCGCTCAGTTGAAAGACCCGCGGTTCAAGTTGGTCATTACGCATTCATCCGGTGACGAAGGGTTCGAATATCAACAAGCCCTCGTTGAGATGGCCCATGCCGCCGGTGTCGATCTGCGGTTCGTCGATACTCGCGTCGGGGAAACTCGGCACTCCGACAAAGACGGCCACAAGATTTATTCGCTGTGGGACACCTATCCGCACGCCGACTTCGTGACGTATCCCAGTTTGTACGAAGGTTTCGGCAATGCCCTATTAGAGGCGTTCTACTTCAAGAAGCCAGTGCTAGTGAATCGGTATTCGATCTTCCGTAGCGACATCGAACCGAAAGGGTTTCGCGTCATCACGATGGAAGGATTCCTCACGAAAAGCGTCGCCGAGCAAGTTCGCCGGGTCATTGAAGATGATGTCTACCGAGCGGAGATGGTGGAAACGAATTACGAACTCGCCACCCGCTTTTTCAGTTACGCAGTCCTCCGTCGCAAACTTCGCGCCATCGTTTGCAACTACACCGGGCAGGATGATTTGTAATGGCACTCTCCGAAAACTTTCGTAACCGTGCGTTGCCACGATTGGAATTACTCTACCCCGGTTCTGCGAAGGAAGTGCTGACCGAACTGGAATCGATGGCGAGCCGCTACACGCTTCCCATCGGTCCCGGTCGTGAACAACTTTGGGACGAACGCGATGCCGTGCTGATCACGTATGGCGACCAAGTCCGTGGCGAAGGTGGTTCCGCACTTGCGGCCCAACAACAGTGGTTGCTCGATCACGGTTACAAGGACGCCCTCGGCGGTGTCCACATTTTGCCGTTCTGCCCGTATTCCTCGGACGATGGTTTTTCCGTCATCGATTACAACGCCATTGATGACATCATCGGCGATTGGAGCGATGTCGAGCGGTTGGGCGATGACTTCGATTTGATGTTCGATCTCGTGCTCAATCACTGTTCGTCTCAAAGTGAGTGGTTCCAAAAGTACCTCGCCGGTGAGGAACCCTACACGGAGTACTTCATCGAAGCCGATCCGACGGACCCGCGATTGTCCCAAGTCGTTCGACCACGCAGTTTGCCGTTGCTCTCACCGTTTGACACTGCCAACGGTCCACGTCATTTGTGGACCACGTTCAGCGATGACCAAATCGATCTGAACTTTGGCAGCGTGCGTGTGCTCATCGAGATGCTCGATGTCTTGCTGAATTATGCCGCTCACGGGGCTCGGATTATTCGGCTGGATGCCATCGCATATCTTTGGAAGGAACTTGGCACGACGTGCATCCATTTGCAGCAGACGCATGAAGTAGTAAAACTCATGCGGGACTTGCTCGACGAGTGTGCTCCCGGCACGATTTTGCTGACGGAAACCAACGTCCCGCACCGGGAGAACGTGAGTTACTTCGGCGATGGCGATGAAGCCCAGATGGTGTACCAATTCAGTTTAGCACCGCTGCTGCTCGATGCGTTTCTCACCGGCGATGGCAAACCATTGACCGATTGGTTGACGAATCTGGAAGAAACCGGAGCGGGCACCACGTACTTCAACTTCACCGCATCGCATGACGGCATCGGTGTGCGACCGGCGGAAGGGTTGTTGCCGACGTCGCGGATCGGCGAACTCGTCGAATCCGTGAAAGCACGCGGTGGACGGGTCAGCACCAAACGCAACGCCGACGGTTCCGACAGCCCGTACGAACTCAATATCACCTGGTTTTCGGCACTCGGCGAACCCGATGGTTCTCTGTCATCCGAATTGCATGCCAGACGGTTCTTGTCATCGCAAGCCGTGATGATCGCGTTGCGGGGCATTCCGGGCATTTACTTCCAAAGCTTGTTCGGGGCACCGAACGATTTGGAAGGCATGGCGGGAACCGGTCGGGCTCGGACGATCAATCGTCGCAAGTATCAACGCGATGATCTCGATGCAATCGTCTCCGCCGCCGGTTCACCACAGCAACTCATCGCCGAAGAATACCGCCGGATGCTCGCCGTGCGTCGTCGACAACCCGCCTTCCATCCCGACGCCGCTCAGACAATTCTGCAATTCGAGAATCCGGCGTTGGTCGGTTTTGTGCGGGAAAGCAGTGACGGACAAATCATTTTGGTGGTCGTGAATCTTTCCGCCGACGAGGTTCAAGTCGACATCACACCGAACACGACTCAGCCGTTGACGACCGACCTGATGCAATCTGACGCGGCCATCGAACCGACATCGGTCACACTTCCGCCGTACGGTTTCCGTTGGTTGGTGAATCAAAGCGGCTGAGGCATGCGGGTTTTCGTTTCAGAACACCTCACTTGCGGGGCGATGCACGACGAACCGGAGTTGCCCGCATCGCTGCTGAACGAAGGTCGGGCGATGCACGCGGCCATCGTCACCGACTGTGCTCAACTCGACGGCGTGGATGTGGTGACGACTTGGGACGACCGGTTGCCGTTACCGCAAGTTCCTGGCAATGTCATCGTCCATCGGACGGACTCGGCAGACTCCGAACGTGACTTATTCTTCGAGTTGGTCCGCCAGGCGGATGCAACGTTGGTCATCGCACCGGAATTTCAGAATTGCTTACTCGACCGCTGGCAGATGGTGGCGGAGGCCGGTGGTCACTGGCTCGGTTGCGATGCCGACGCCATCGCGATTTGCTCCGATAAATTACGCATGTCGCAAGTTCTCGCGTCACATGGTTTGCCGGTGGTTTCGACGGTTTTCATCGCTCCCGAACAATTGCCGCCATGGTCTTGGCCGGTGGTGGTCAAACCGCGTGATGGTGCGGGTTCGGTCAATGTGCAGCAAATAACATCGCTGAGCGAATGGCACGAGATGCTCCGCAGGCGTGACGCGTGCGAGTTTTGCCCACCGGATTTGGTGCAACCGTTCGTGACCGGAAACGCAATCTCAGTGGCGGCGATTGTTTCCGATGCCGGCCAAGTCAATGTGTTGCCGACCGCCACACAAGAATTGACTACCGATGGTCACTTCATTTACTCTGGAGGGACGGTTCCGGGATTGACAGATCACGATCCGATTAATTTTGCAGAACTCGTCGGGCAAATTCGCAATGCGATTCCGGGGCTTCGTGGATACTTCGGCGTTGATTTGATCGTCGGTGACGACGGTGTGACGATCATTGAAATCAATCCGCGGTTGACGACATCGTACCTCGGGTATCGTCGACTCACGCCCAAAAACCTTGCGGGCTGCATGCTGGGCAAACCCGTTCTGAGCCCGATGGCTTGGAATCGGGAACAGGTTCGGTTCACGCCGTCCGAACTTTAGACGGAATCACAGTCGGCTGTGTTCGCGATGAATCGGATTGTCCCGCCGATGAGTCACGATACCCACGACCGTTGCCGTCCGCACGACCGGAGTTGTGGCCGGAGCGTGTGGCGAAAAAAACACAAATCGCTGCGACCGGCCTTCCATTCGTGTTGTAAGTTGAACTTTGGATGCAGTTTACTTTGGCCCTCGAAAAGCAAGGATCGGCGATGCTAGTACTCAGCCGTAAGAAGGACGAAAAGATTATCATCGGTGACCAGATTAAAGTCATGGTCATTGAAATTCGTGGAGACAAGGTTCGTTTGGGGATCGATGCACCGAAAGAGGTCACGGTTCACCGCGAGGAGGTCTACGAGGCCATCAAACGCGAACAAACCACTGGTGTTCCTTCACCAATCGACTCAGCCGATTGACCGCGTACTCGCTGACTTCCCCCCGTCAGCACACGTGGTGTTGTGATTCTATAAACGAGGCCGCCCGGAATTTCGGTTCCAGGCGGCTTTTTTTCGTTTGCGGGGAGTGAGTTGAGAGTGGTGGGTTGAGTGTGAGGAGTTTCCAATTGCTGATCGCAACCAATCACCTTGTGAATACGGTTTCCAAGAGGTCTCCTCTTTCAGGATCGATTCTCAACGAAAAACCAGACCAAGTTGCAGCCCAAAGGTCGCCATCATTGGTGCAAATGTCAACGATCCCTTCATAGGCGTTATCGTCATCGACCAGGCCGCCTAGCTCCCAGCGAATAATACCATCGTCAATTGATGTTCCAATCAAATTTGTATCCTGCTCTCGTTTAATACCAGTTTTGTGTATTGCTATGATCATCCCATCAATACGAAGCTCTTGAGCAACCGTGTCGAACACGGATCGATACGGTTTTCCAATGTAGACGTTCGACATCTCCGATCCATTCAGAGTCGCAGAGTGAGGCGTTATCGAATCCTGCTTGCCACTCCCCACTCTCTACCCTCTACTCACCACTTCCTCGCCCGGTGATTGCACGAACTCGGCGACCGTGGCGATCGCTTCGCACATGGCGACTTCGTCAATCTCGTGCACGTCGATTGCATCACCGATGCCTCGCAGCATTGTCACAGTTAACCGTCCACCAAGGTGTTGGCGGAACTCTTCCAAGCCGGCGAACAAGTCGACCGGTTCATGCAGGGCAGGGTGATCGAGCGACAAACCGAGTGCGTCCAAACATTGCAAGACTCGTCGTGCGTCTTCCTCTGGCAATCCGTGTTGCAGGGACGAATAAACACAATCGACCGCAACACCAATCGCGACCGCTTCCCCATGCCGCAGCTCGAAGTTCGAGAGCACTTCCAATTTGTGAGCCGACCAGTGCCCGAAATCGAGCGGCCGTGCTTCGAGTGCTTCAAACGGATCGCCACCTTTCGTGATGTGATCAAGATGCATCTTTGCGGACGCTTTGATGATCGGCATCGCCGCTTGCATGTCTCGCTCGGCAATTCGAGGAGCGAGACGGCATAGGTCGTCGAAGACTTGCGGACTTTTCAACAACGACACTTTGACGGCTTCGGAGAATCCACAACGGAAATCGCGGTCCGGCAGTGTTGTGAGCAAAGCCGCATCGTTGACGACACCCCATGGAACCGCGAACGTACCAACCCAGTTTTTCTTGTCGAACAGGTTCACACTGTTCTTCACCCCCACGCCGGAATCGTCTTGTGCGAGCACCGTCGTCGGTAGACGGACCAACCGAATCCCTCGGTGAGCGATCGCGGCGGCGAACCCGACCGCGTCCAAAACGGCTCCGCCACCAACTACAACCACGTAGCTGCGGCGATCGAGATCGTGAGCGTTGAAGACTTTCAGCATTCGCTCAACGATGTGAATGTCGTTCTTGACCGCCTCACCACCAGGAACAATCTGCACGTTCCCGGCAAGTTGCAACCGTTCCGGGTATGTCTCGACCAGTGCGGTGAGTCGTTCCCGGATGTCTGGCTGAGCCTTCAGGATGTGCTCGTCCAACCAGAATTGCACGCGAGCCGGTTTCTCCCCAGACTGTTCCAAGAGGTCGGCCAACACGTCTCGGTCGGCTCCCAACACATCATTGGTAAATCGCAGACGATGCACAAAAGGAACTTGGAACGCGCAATCAATCGAGTCGCAGTCGGGCGGGACAGCCATACTCCATCCATCTATTGTTTGTGAGGTAATTGCCAGGCGGGACCACAAAATTCATCGGGGAAGTCGTTCATCGAATACCATAGTTTATCATGCGAGCAGGCGGCGGCAACGGAATGGTTGAAATTGATTTGAACAGGTCACGTCCATCCACCCGCCGGATTTTTTTTGACATCGCCGATTCGGACCGGTAGAGTGAGACCACAACTCGGAATCCGCGGAATAACTGTCAAACTCGACAGGCTTCCACTTTTTCCGAGAACCCTTCTTCGATTGGATGCAGCTTCATCCGGTCACATTTCGCGGGCGAGCCGGATTGGTCCATTCGGGCCATTTCAACCTCGGATTCATTCGTCGCAACGCGAAAGCTGACGTGCTGCGGAAAGTTCTGGCGAAAGGAGAACTATCATGGATTCCACTCTCCCTCCGAGTCTGCTCAACTCGTTGACCCTAGAGTACATCTTGCTTGGCGACTTGCGGGATCTGCTCGAAGACACTCCCGACGAGCAAACCGGACGCTGGCTGACCGCCGTCATCGACGCTTTGCTAAAAACGCTTCCCGATGAAATTGCGGTCCAGTCGCGTGACGGTTACCTCAGTGAAGTGCTCGAGGAAAATCCGAATTGGGAACCGCAAGTGGAACATCTTCGGCGGGAAAAAATTGCGTTGTTCTTAAAGTTACAGGAACTCCGCAACGGTATCGGTCAGCCGGAACGGTATGCGGCGGTGGCCGCTCAAGTGCAGGTCAGTCTTCGGGACTGGATGCACGCCTTCACCGCTCACCATCGTCACGAACGTCGCATTTTCCAAGAAGCGTTCACCGTCGATTTCGGGGGCGGTGATTAATCGCGGTCCGTTTTCCGTTGAAAGTGAGAAATCCTGTATGGATACGAATATCCTGATTGCAATCATTCTCTGCCTTCTGGTAGTCGTATTCATCATATTAGCTAACAACAAGAAGGCAGACGAATAACACCGCCAGCAACCGTTTGCTGACAAATCACCTGTGGTTTGAGTACGATGTGGCTTTCCCGTGTTGTCTGGATTCGCGAGAGCCACTTTGGATATGTCTGATTCTGCGTCCATTTCACCCCGACTGCGACCCCTTGCGATCGTCCTGACCATTTTGGGCATTGGTGTTTGGCTGACAACGGCGGTCTTGTTTGTCCAAGAAACCGAAGCGGTCCTGATCGAGCGTTTCGGTCGTTTGGTCGCGGTCTACGACCAACCCTCGGATCGTGGTTTGCAATGGAAATGGCCTTGGCCGATCGAGTTGGCTCACCGATTCGACGGACGAATCCAACTCCTTGATCCCGCCGGTCGGGAGTTGCTCACGCGGGATCGAAAGAACATCGTGCTCGACGCGTGGGTCAGCTGGCGAATTGCCGATCCAATCGCAGATGCACCAGAGGATTTGACAAATCGGCCGAGTGTCCGGTTCTATCGAGCGTTCGGACAACACGATTTTGCCACCTCCCGATTGGCCACGCGGATACGGTCCATCTTGGCCAATCGCATCGGACAAACCGAACTCTCGGAGATTCTCAACTCCAGTGACCAGCAAGCACAAGAAGCGGCTTTGACGCAGCTGAATCAAAGCGTGCTTGAAGAACTGCGAAAACAGCCTCACGAAGACGATAGCGTCACCGATCGATTTGGCGTTGAGATTCTGGACTTCGGTATCAAACGGCTGAATTTTCCTGAGGGCAACCGGCGAGCGGTGTTCGCCCGAATGCAGAGCGAACGTCAGAAGATTGCCAGTCGCTATCGAAGTGCTGGGGAAGCAGAAGCGCAGAAGATTCGCAGCCGAGCCGACCTACAAGCAGCGGCCATTCTCGGCAAAGCGGAAGCCGATGCTGACCGAATCCGTGGAGCCGGAGAAGCGGCGGCTCTCGCTTTATTGAACGCTGCCCATGTCCAGGATGAAGAGTTCTACCGCGTACTACGAACCCTCGACTCCTACCGCAAAATTCTCTCGCCCAAATCGACGCTTGTTTTGTCCACATCGTCCGAGTTGTTCCGTTTGCTAACCGATGGGCTGCCGACAAACCGCGTTCAGCCCAACGCAAATTCGCAGGAGCCACTCGAACCATGAAGAAGTGGCTTGCAGCGATTTTCGGTCTCGGTTGGTTGATGACGGGGCTGTTCCTGGTTTCGGCGAATGAGGTCGCGGTCGTCGAACGTTGCGGACAAATCGTGCGGAACGACACCGGCCAAATCACATTGTGGCCGAGTGGCGTGTACTTCGACTGGCCTTGGCCGATTTCTCAAGTGCGGCGTGTGAACGTGCAGCAGGTGCGGTCGTTGACGATCGGTGCCGTCTTGCGAACGCCAAACATCGGCGAGCAAAATGTTTTGCCGATCACCCAACCGGCGGGTGATCAATACCTGACCGGCGATAAGAACATTCTCGAAGTGCAACTGACGGTTCAATACCACATCGCCCCCGAACAGGTGGATCGATTTCTGTACCACGCCGTGGATCCGGTGCGACAACTCGAATTGCTCACAAAGACGGCTGCGACTCAGGCGTTTTCGACGAGCGGTGTCGACTCCGTTTACCCACTTGGCTTGTCCGATTTGCAAGACCGACTGACACAAGATGTGCGAATGGCGACCCGAAATGCCGGAATCGGTTTGGCTGTCGATGATGTGACACTGGCGGACGTGTCGCCACCACTTGCGGTGCAAGCGTCGTTCTTGGATGTGGTGAACGCCCGAGCGGACCGCGAACGCTTCGTTCAAACAGCGGAGACCGCAGCCGAACAGCGTGTGGAACAGGCCAAAGCCGAAGCGTCGGAGTTGCGGAATCTCGCATTGCAAGATCGCGACCGGCGACTCGCCCAAGCAGAGGGTGCCGCCGCCCGGTTTCAGCAAATCGTTGATGCCGTTTCCAGCGAAGACCGACGAATGACGCTTCAACGCTTGTATTGGAAAACCGTCGCGGAGGTGTTCGGCCAACTTCGCGGACAAGTGATCCTCGATACTGGTCAACCCGTGGATCTCAATCTCTTGCCAACAGCCAAGTCTCAGGAAACCGACATCAACAATCTTCCCTGAGATGCCTATCTCACGAACACAGATTGTTTTTATCCGAGCATCGTCTTGAGAACATCCGGCGGTGCTTCGGCGTACTTGAGCGGTTCCATCGAGTACGACGCCCGGCCTTGTGAGAGACTTCGGCTGTCGTTCGAGTAGCCAAACATTTGCGAGAGCGGAACTTCCGCTTCCAGCACGTGCAAGTTGCCCCGCAATTCGGAATGCGTAATGATCGCACGGCGTTTGTTCAAGTCGCCTTGGATGTTCCCGACAAATTCGTCCGGCGTGACGACCTCCAGTTTCATCACCGGTTCAAGCAGGGCGATGGACCCTTTGTCTTCCGCTTGGTTGAGACATTCACGAATGGCCTGAGCCGCCGCCGCCCGGATAGCCGCTTCGTTGGTTTCCCCTTCGCGGTACTCGACATCGGTGATGGTCAACTGGACCTTCATCAAGGGATAACCGAGAATCCCCCCACCATCGACTTGGTCTTTTACCGCTTCCAGCAAAGCCGCTTCGAGCTCGCCAGGCAGTTTGCCCGGTTTGATCTCGTTCTTGAACGCAACCGGGGCTTCCCCATTGAACGGCTCCATCCGAACAGTGACTGCCGCGAAGTGAGCTTCCCCGGCCATCTGTCGATCGAACTGTCCCCGCCCTTGCACGGGAGCACTCAGCGATTCGCGATAACTCACACGCGGCTTATGGACCTTCACATTCAAATTGAAGTCGCGAAGCATGCGATTCTTCAACACTTCGAGGTGCAGTTCGCCCATGCCGCTGATGATTGTCTGGCCGGTTTCCTCGCTGATATTCGCCCGAAATGTGGGGTCTTGCCGGCCAAGTTTGGTCAGTGTATCCGTGAGTTTTTTCCGGTCGGCATTCGACTCCGGTTCGACGGCCATTGAGATCACAGTTTCTGGAAAGGTGATACTCTCCAAAATGATCGGTTTGCCCTGATCGCAAAGCGTATCACCGGTCGCCGCTTCCTTGGGACCAATCACGCCGACGATGTCGCCAGCTTCGATTTCGTCCGACTCCAACTTTTCGCGTCGATCCGCTTGGATGTGCCAAAGTTGGTTGATAAGTTCCTTCTTGTTCGTCCGCGGATTCAGAACCCGCGTGCCGCTTTTCAGCACACCCGAGTACACGCGGCAGAAGTACAAATCCGCGTGGGCATCGCTTTGAATCTTGAAGATCAACCCACAGAATGGTTCATCGGTGGACGGCTTGCGTGTTTCCGGTCCCTTGGCTTGTTTCTTGGGATTGGGGTGCAATCCCTGGACAGGGGGGACATCGAGTGGGCTCGGGAGATACTCGGCAACGGCATCCAACACCGGTTGCACACCGATATAGTCCAACGCAGAACCACAAAACGTCGGCTGCAAAGTGCCGGCAATCGTGGCCTTGCGAAGCAGGCGGTGGATATCCTCGGAAGGAATTGTCTCGGTTTCCATATAGGTTTGCAGCACGTCGTCATCTAGCAACGCGACTGCCTCGAGCAATTTCCCCCGCCATTCCTCGGCAGCTTCCAGGTGCTCTTCCGGGATTTCGCGGGGTTCGAATTTCGAGCCCTCGCTTTCAGGATCCCAGTACAACGCCTTCATCTCAACGAGATCGATAATCCCTTCGAAGTCATCGGACGCCCCGATCGGTAATTGCAACGCGATCGGATTCGCTTGAAGACGGTTTTCGATTTCCCCAAGCGTCCGTTCGAAGTCGGCACCGATCCGGTCCAATTTGTTGATGAAGCAAATTCGAGGAACCCGGTAGCGGTCCGCCTGTCGCCATACGGTTTCGCTTTGTGCCTCGACCCCCTCAACGGCACTGAAAACGACCACTGCACCGTCGAGAACCCGCAAACTCCGCTCGACTTCCGCGGTGAAGTCCACGTGCCCGGGGGTGTCGATCAGGTTGATCGTCACGTCTTTCCATTGGCATTGGACCGCTGCGGAATAGATCGTAATACCACGATCGGCTTCTTCGGAATCGTAGTCGGTGACGGTGGTCCCTTCGTCAACCGATCCCAACCGATGCGACGCCCCGGAATAGAACAGAATTCGTTCCGTGGTTGTTGTCTTTCCGGCATCGATATGGGCGACAATGCCGATATTGCGTAGCTTTTCGATGGCCCTGGACATGGTGCGTAAACCCTTCGGATGCGAAACCGGCAACACAAATTGCCAGGCCGTGACTGAGAGACTAATCTATACGCAGAAACGCTGGAAGTCCTACGAATTTTCATTCGAGTTCTTCCAGCGTCTTGATTGTTTGGCTTCGTCTGTTACCACGCGAAGTGGGCGAACGCCTTGTTAGCGTCGGCCATGCGGTGCGTGTTATCGCGTTTGGTCATTGCGGCCCCTTCGCGACGATACGCAGCCGACAACTCATCAGCCAACCGAATGTGCATCGGTCGCCCTTTCTTGGAGCGAACGGCTTCGAGCAACCAGCGAATTGCCAGCGTTTGCTGACGCTTGGGGTTCACTTGCGTCGGCACTTGGTAGGTCGCACCACCAACCCGCTTCGAACGAACTTCGATCATCGGGCGGACGTTTTCAATCGCTTCGTGAAAGACTTCGATCGGCTCGACGTCTTTGACCTTTTGACCAATCAGGTCGAGGGCATCGTAAAAGACTCGTTGAGCGACGCTTTTCTTGCCATCGTACATCAGGCAATTCACAAACTTGGCCGCCAACACCGAGTTGAAACGCGGGTCCGGGCGGAGTTGATCTCGACTTGCAGTAAAACGGGCGGCCATAAGTATTAAATCCGTAGGCTGTTATAAATGATCTTGGGTACCGAGTGATGATTACTTAGGCTTCTTGGCACCGTAGCGACTACGGGCCTGACGACGATCGCCGACACCAAGCGTATCCAGAACACCACGAATAATTTTGTATCGCACACCAGGCAAGTCGCGAACACGACCGCCACGAACCAGCACGATTGAGTGCTCCTGAAGGTTGTGCCCCTCACCTGGAATGTAGGCGGTGCATTCTTTGCCATTCGACAGCCGCACACGAGCCACTTTACGCAACGCCGAGTTCGGTTTCTTCGGGGTTACGGTTTTCACGTTCAAGCAAACACCACGTTTTTGTGGACAGCCCTCAAGCAGGGGAGTCTTCGACTTAACGTTTTGCTTCTTACGAGGCTTGCGGACAAGCTGATTAATTGTTGGCATGAAACAACCTAATGACCTAAACCGGGCTTCGAATCGAAGCAACCGCAATTTGGAGCAGTGTCAGTAGAATACGTCCTCGCCACCGGCGAGCGGCGTATTCGTGAAAGTTATCGACCCAGCGTGCACTCGTCAAGGGATCGACCGGCTGGAATCTGTAGCAGGGCGAAAACTTGTTCCCCCGCTGCACTTTAGATACCGTGGCAGACACAAAAAGTCCACAGTTCACACACACTTTTTTGATCGGAGAGTCCTGATGCGTTCTTTATTTGCAGTGATGGTCCTTGCTGTCTTGGTGTCCACATCGACGACATTCGCAGATGAGACCGAGAAAGCCGAGAAGACCCAGTTTTCAAACCCGCGTGTTGATTTTGGCATCGTGGTCAGCGATATCGACAAGGCGCTGAAGTTTTACAAAGAGGCACTCGGTTTGAATGAACGCAAGGGGTTTGAGGCTTCGGCCGAGATGTGTGAGAAAGCGGGGCTGACAGATTCACTGCCTTTGAAAATCCATGTCTTGCAACTTGGAGACGGCGATGCAGCCACTCGGGTCAAGCTGATGCAAACCAAGACATCCCCCGGCAAGCGAGCCGACAACCGCTTCATCAACTCAACCTACGGCGTGAGCTACTTGACGATGTACGTCAAGGATATCGACGCTGCATTGGCTCGAGCCAAGAAACACGACGTGAAACCAATCGCCAAAGGTCCGGTTGATTTGGCAGGTGATGGCACTGGCGCGTTTTTGGCCATCGTCCGTGACCCTGACGGAAACATGATCGAACTGGTGGGCCCGAAAGCGAAGTGAGTCCTACTGAACTCATGCGAAAACTTCGTTGACGACTTCTTGGAATCGACGAATGGCGTCCGGACAGATAGGTCCGTTCCGGTCGCCATTCCGGCACGCTGCGGTGCGAATGGCGAGGATATCGCAAGGGACATCAGCGAGTTCAGGAAGCGAATCGGCATTGAGCGCCCCCGCCAACGCAACCCGACTTCCCTGTTCTCGAATTTCGTTGCAAAGCCGGCGAAATCGCGTGGGCTCCACGCAATCCGTCAAGGTGCGGCCGTCTTTTGTAAATGTGTCGAACAGTGTGACTGGTGGCGTCCCGGTCGCTTTCTGAAGCACTTCTTCCATTGCGGGAGCGTTCGCGAGTTCGTGGTCCGCGTAGATTGCCCGAACCCATCGCGGCGTGGCTGTTTGACTCGTGATGCTGTCGCGGACATCTCGCAGCTCGCGGTCCCAATGCGGAAGTTTCGCACACCCGGCCAAGCCAAGTTTAACGTAGGCAAGACCCGCCGGGAGAGAAGACGATGCAGGAGCTTTCCGGATGTCCCGAAGTTCTCCCAAAGCAGCACTCACCGGTGGAGCATCGGAACCGAGTGAGTCAATAATGTCGTGAATCGTGGTGTCGTCCGCGCGTCCCAATGAACCGCGTGATGGTTCTTTGATATCAAGGATATCGCAGCCACCTTCGATCGCCGCCTGCGCTTCGTCGGCGTTCCGTACGCTAATCAACAATTGTGGAACCACGCTGACCTCTTCGTCCGCACCAATCCTGTTGATCGCATCTCCGCTAAACCTGACCGACTCCGCCAGATCAGAACCCGGTACTGGTCGGTCCTTTCTGACCGGATTTGGATGGTCGATCCGGGTTGGCTCGGAGCGTGTCCATGGTCAACTCGAACAAGTCGACTGCTTCGCCCGGTCGATCGTGACGGTGAATCGTCGGCAGTTCGCCGCCGGTCGGAATTACAAGCAGCAAAACGACTTCGGCGGCATGCGCTTTGTAGTTTCCGATTTCCAGTGTCGCGGTTTCCCCGTCCGGCGTTTCGATGCCTTCAAACTTCGCACGGTAGTATTTCGACGGCTCCAAGTAACTCGTCGACGGCACTTCCTGAGAATTCCAGTATCGTTGTGATACATAATCGCCCGGAATTCCTCGCACGAGTTTCAAATCTGCACCGATCACAACTTCGAAGAACTGCGATGCCCGAGCTTCTCCCTTCGTGTTCCACAAATGATAATTCGTGCAAGCAAATAGGTACGCCGTTTTATCCTCGCCCCCCACATTGACCGGCGTTGTCCACACGCCCACCAATCCGTAGGGATTCAATCCGCCCAAATACTCCAGACCGGGCGGTTCGGGTGGCGGTTCCGCTTCGACCTCTTCTTCGTCATCCGATTTTGGTTTGGCCGGTACGTAGTTCCAAGCCAACTGGAAGATATGCGGGACACGCAGCATCAAACCGTGTTCGGCCCCCCATGCAGGAGCCAAATTTTCGTTGACCATCGTGACAAACGTGAATTGATCGGCGGTCGCCTTCAAACGCTCTTCGTAGTAGCCCGAATCGCACCCCACAAACCCGATAAGCGTTACCCACAGACATAACCGACAGGGCAGTCGGAGATTCCTGATCGTCGAGGAACCTGAAGAACTTTCCATCGGAAACACCTTGTGGTTTGAACTCCGCTAGACCATAGGAAGCTGGTCGCGGTCGACTTGCTGAATTTGAGAGTGTTCCTTCATCTTAATCGAGCGATTCACCGTCGGCTACTCTGGATTCCGGTCGTCAAGCTCACGAACCCGATTTTCCCAGAAGGCGAGTTCGTCTTTGTCAATGTCCAACTCTTGATTGGGGTCGGGCTTGTCGGTTGGTTCGATGTCGGCGGACGGCTTCGGAACCGTTTTCGGCGATGGAGGCGGTTCTTTGGGCTTGCTCGATTTGGGCGGTGTTTTTTGGGGAGTCGGTTTGGCCTGTGGTGAAGCGGACGGCGTCGGAGTTGCCGTTTTCGACTTGCGGGAACTCGGAAAAATGGCCCCGAAGATGTTCAACCAATGTCGGACTTCAGCGGGAGCCGGTTGGCCCTCGTACTTCTCCGGAGCGACTTCCGACTCCTGCGGCAAGCGGCTGCGACGGTCAGCGTGTTCGACCAGTTTCTCCCAGTAGTCGAGACTACTCCATGGTCGTGCTTTGCGTTTGCGGGCGGCTCGCTTGAGACGGCGATCATCCGAGACCACACGAACTTGCCGAGGAGCAGAGTGCTCGGCGATCAGCGTTTCGATCAAAGAGTCTGCGTCACCACCAGCACCCGCGAAGACGACGGTCACGCTTTCTCGACGGGACTTTCGCTGATCGTTGCCGGGGGAATCGAAGGCATCGAAGACGACCGTCGTTCGCGGTTGCATCTCAGGAGTGACCATCCCGACCAATGCCCGCAGAAACTGTTCGCGAGCACGTTCGAGTCCGCCGGGTCCGTACCTGTGTTTGGCGAACCCGGCGGCGTGCATCAGATTGTAACCGTCGATAATGACGAACGGTTTCGCCACTTTAGTCTCGCAGTCGCTCCACGCGAGAGACCTGATAACGGGTGGCCCGTTTGCTCACCATTCGCTCAGACGACTCGCGACGTTCGGCGGACAGACGACGATCAAGAGAACGCATCCGCTCTTCGCCACGAACTCCATGCCAACCGGCGTTGACCATTTTCGGCGACGCTTTCACGGTCGCGCGTGGCGGAACGATTTTCCAATCGGTTTGTTCCTCACCACCAGTTGTTCCCTTGGCAGGGGCTTCTGGAATCAATGGTTCCACGCAAGCAACTTTTGCCGAGTGCACCTTGGTCCAGACTTTCGAACCCGACTCATTGTGATTGTGCCACACGGCATATTTGCATTGAGAACAAGGTGTGCGAGCCACAGCCCATTCACGAGGCGTCGTGGGGGTTTCCGCACCTGGCGGCGTGACTTCTTCAAAGTACTTGAACTTGTCGTCTTCACGACGGAACACAATTTCGCTGGAATGGAGTCGGTTGCCCCACGTGATTTCCATAAATCCCCGTCCGCGATCCAAATAGACCATCCCGTTCGGTCCGTTGAAAACCTGGGCATCATCGACTGTGCATTTCAGGCAGGTTTGTGGCGATTCGGAGATGGGATCGCTAGACGGTGTGGTCACACGACCGGCAATCACACTTTCCGCCGTTCCGCAGCATTGGGAACATCCGGTCGAACAACAGGACGACGGACGAGCTGAAACAATTGTCGCAGAACTACCGGAACAGCACGAAACTGTCGGTGCATAGTAAGAACTACTCGCATAGTAGGACGTCGTCGGTGTGTAGTACGACGACGTGTAGCTTGGCGAATAGTACGACGTATAAGACGGACTGTAGCCGGTCGTATATGGGGAATATCCGGCGGAGTACGAGTAGCCGCGGGAGTACGAGTAGCCGCGGGAGTACGGCGAGTATCCCGACCAGTACGGAGAATAACTGGTGGAATACCGAAATCCTCCCAAACCGAAGTCCCAGTTCCAAAAGAACTGAGCCGACGCGGTTTGAGTCATCGACAACATCGCAAAACAAACGGCCAGCGCGGTCAAAAAGCGACGCGGCATGGATAGTTTCTCCTCGAAAGGACGATTGTGGTCATTTTCAGCCCGAGCTGACTCAACTCGCCGTTTCCGTGTGATTGCAACGAAAACGTATTTGGATGAGTTGGACCAACGGGTTCCGGAATTCCACTGTATCGCCCGCGAGGAGCAAGTTCAATCTGAAACCATTATGCCGATCGAATCGATTGCCACCGTTAGGTGAGATGAATGACGGCTACGCGTAAATGCCGAAAGCCGCCGGGGATGGACTCCCGGCGGCGTGCCTGCCGAATGTGTTCGGCAAGCGATTGAGTTGTTCGGTTCGCAATGCTGTCTGGCTAGTGTCTTCGTGTGGAGACTGTTGACACAGAAGACCGGGAACCGGTCTAGCGTCCGGCTGCTTCGACGTTGATCAACCGGGCTGACGGTCGGCTGAGGTCGATGAGCAATGGTTGCTCCGACTCGGCTTTGCTGAGGTTGCCAGCGGAATCGCGAGCGGTCACTCGCAGATAGACCCGCGTGGGCGTATTCGGAGCCAATGACCACACATATTCGCCGGTGTTTTCAGTCCAACCGGAGATCGGTTCCCAAATCCCGTTCGGGTCGGTCGCATAGGACAAGGCAACCGGTCGGTCGGCGGGGTGGTTGTCGGAGGTTTCCCACATCACGCGGACTTTCATCAAGTTCGATCCGCTGCCTTGCTCTGCCCCGATCAACTTGACCTCGGGAGCCGTCTGGTCGACCACAACCACCATCGATGGTTTCTCACCCACTTGTGGAGGAGGGCTGCTCAATCCCGTACCGCTTTTGACGCGAACGGCGAAACCGTAGATGCCATCGCTTGGTGTTTCCACAACGAACGGGCTTTTCGCATCCGGGTCAGCACCGTAACGGAACCACTGTCCGCCATCGTTCTCGGTGATAAACAACTCCACGGCTCCCACACCAGACGGGCCAACGTCTTCCAGTTCGTAGTCAATGTTGAACTGACGTGTATTGACGACGCGAGTGTGTTTCGTGACGCGAGGCGGTTTGCCTTCGGTCGTGTAAGGATTCTGAAGAATGTCCGGTCGCGATGCGGTCGAGCTGGAAATCAGATCGGTTTTAGGCGAATCCCAATTCCCAGACGGTGGAGACATCACCAAGTTATTGCCGGGTTGGGTCGCAATCGGGCCGTCGGGTTCTTGCCGATTCCGTGGCGGACGGATCACCGGTTGAACCGGGACGTCGAGCCGAATTTGTTTTTCGACCTGTTGCAGGTTACCCGCACGATCGGCAATCGAACCGCGAACGGTAACGAAGCCACGGTCAGGAGCCGTCCAAGAAGTTTGTCCCGCGGCGGCTGGTTGCACACGCACGGTTTCCCATTGGATCGTGCCGGTTTGCAAGAATTCGAGTTTCAACGTCGACGCATCGAGGTTGGTGTCATCCGCTTGCCAGGAAAGTTGCACGCGTCCACCGGGTGTGCCTTGCAGGTTGACCGTCAAATCCGGTTTGGCGGTGTCGATAACAACTTGCAAGCCGGGTTCGGTGATTCCACCCGCCGGATACAATTGGTTGCGGCCATCGAGCGTACGAACCGCGAACCAGAATTCTCCGTCGCGGGTCGCTTGATAGTCGAATCGTCCCATCTTCGGATCGACAGCTTTGGCGAGTTGCCAACTCCGTCCTTGATCTCGGGATTCATACAACCGAATTTCCTGCGCGCCGATCCGCCGCATCTCTTCGGGATCGAAGCGGTAGGGGATTCGGAACTCCGTTTTGTTAGTGTAAACGGGGGCCGCGAATGCGTGTTGTGCGAGACCAACGACGACAGCCGTCAGCATCAACAAACGAGTTCGCATTGCCCACTGGGAAAACGGGGTTCGCATCGCGTGCCCTCACGGTCGGTAGTTCACGGAACGAGCCAACCGAACGGCAACCACCGCGCTCGGTCAACCACATGACCAATCTTGAGACAATTGGCCCATCTTCACTATCGACCGATTCCCGCCGTCCGCTTCAAGGAATTACAGCGACTTTGCCGGTTGAACCGGGTTTTATCGTTATGCCGAAGAAAACGTGCTCTCACAGTTCCGCCAGAAATCGACGATTCCGATTGATCTCCGCAGTCACAGCCGACGCGGTAGGCAAAATGGGAATTCCGCGCGGAACGGGGTGCATGAAGATTTCCGTCCAACCTTGGAAGTTGATGGTTTCCAAAGCAGACACGACCGGTCCGAAATTGAGTTCGCCGCGTGCGGGAAGTTGCAACAGTTCCTCCTCTTTCGGCAATTTCGTCATACAACCGTGCCCATGTTCCCAGGCGTAAAAGTGCAGCAACCGATCGCCCAGGTCTTCGATCAGTTTCCCCAACTGCTCTGGATTTTGCGGCAGGTGATACGGTGCCAACGCGATTCCCAATCGAGGTGACGGCGAGAACTCCGCCAACCATCGCAGCGAATCCGGCGATTCAATCAGGTTGTTCCCGTGGTTTTCGATCCCGATGGAATACCCATGTTCTTCCGCGATTTTCAGTTGCGGTTCGAGCTTCTTCACAAACGTTTTCACGGCTGACTTCAGCTCATCGCCTTTGAGGTTCTTCGGACCGGAACCGCCGGTGATCATCAATTTCACGCCGAATCGTTTGGCGAAGGCGGCGTCTTCACTGAGTCGAAACGGTCCCAACCGATAATGCGTGAGAATCCCCAACTTCACAGCGTGTTTGTCGAGTAACTCCGCGAAGGCGTCGTGCCCCATTTTCTCAATCTGTTCCCGTTGATCGCCATGCGGCAGCGGCCAAATATCGAGCACTTCGCTGCCGGTTTTCTTCACCTCGGGGAGAATCTCCGCGAGCGGCAATTTGCCATACATGCACGACGCCAACGCCCACTTCAACTGATACGACTTCGACTCCGCCGCGCTCCCGGAAACCGCCCCGGCAGCAAGAAGCCCGGCGGTAGCTCCCAAGAATTGGCGACGATTGAGCGGAGACAACGCTGAACGCAACATGACTCATTCCTCAGAGTTAGGAAAATCGAAGATGGATCGGCGACAGCCCTGCCTGCCGTGTTGAATGATGAAAGCTCGGTCCATTCTCAGGAAACTCACGCTCCGCTTGCAACCCTACGCCGACGCTTGCAGAATGATCGTACTTAGACTTTGAACACCACTCACAGGAGATTCACGATGTCTGATCGCTCCAGACGATTGCTCACCCGCGTTTGCACAACGGCGTGTCTCGTTGGTTTGTTGTCTTTGCAAGCACAAGCCGCGGGCAAGGACGGCGTGCTCGATCCTCAAAAAGCCGACGAAGATTTCGCCTACCAAGGCGAATACAGCGGCCGGATTACAGAAGACGGCTCCAAAGTCAAACTTGGTGTGCAAGTGATTGCGTTGGGAGACGGCAAATTTCGTGCGGTGGGTTATCCCGGCGGTTTGCCCGGCGAAGGTTGGGACGGGGAAAACACCGTGACATCAGAAGCCACACGCAACGGTCACAGCATTGTGTTCATCCAAGGCGATGGCCCGAAGGGCGTGCTGACGAAAGGCAAGTTGCGTATCGAAACCAATGACGGCTCCGTGATGGGTACGCTCAAGAAAGTGCACCGCAATAGCGTGACGCTCGGCGAGAAACCACCGAAGGGGGCCATTGTGCTTTATGGTGGCGAAGACGATGTGAAGAACTGGAAAAACGGGAAAGTTTCCGAAGACGGCTGGCTCCAACAGGGCACACAATCGAAGCAGACGTTCCAAGATCACACGCTGCACTTGGAGTTCTATCTGTCCTACATGCCCCATGCTCGCGGACAGGCTCGCAGCAATTCCGGGTGCTATCTCCAAGGTCGATACGAAGTGCAAATTCTCGATTCGTTCGGGCTCTCAGGCGAGAACAACGAATGCGGCGGGATTTACACGGTCAGCCAACCGCGGATCAACATGTGCTACCCGCCGTTAACTTGGCAGACCTACGATATCGACTTCACCGCCCCGAAATTCGATAGCACTGGCAAAAAGACCGCCAATGCCCGCATGACTGTTCGTCACAACGGTGTGCTGATTCAGAACGATGTCGAGATTCCCGGCCCAACCCGCGCGGCCCCGAACAAGGAAGACGCCAACGGCGGCCCGGTCTTCATCCAGAACCATGGCAACCCACTCCGCTTCCGCAACGTGTGGGTGATCGAAAAGTAAAGAATCGGGGAGAGAACGAACTTCTCCCCCGCGACTCACAACAGCAATCACGCCGCCTCTTCGTCGTCGTCCTCACCAACTCGGGCGACACGGAGGTTTGGCGTTTGCGATTCGGGTTTGTCTTCGAGCTTGAACCACTTGGCAACCTTGGCAAGCGTTTGCGGTCGGACTCGCTTGAGTTCCAACACCGCCATGGAACGCCCCTCAAGATGATATTCGAAGCCCTCAGGCAACCAGCGTTTCTTCGGACGCTGAACTTGGGTGTCGATCGTAGCTTGCCAATATTCGTCGGGGCCGTGTGCCGGCAACACGAAATTGACGTCAAAATGATGGGCATTCATCAATAGCAAAATCGTTTGCCCAACGATCGGACGGCCCTTTTCGTCGGTTTCGTGCATCATCTCGCCTTCGAGTTGCAACCCGAGACAGCGAGCACTCGCCGCTTGCCAATCGCGATCGGTCATCTCCCGCCCATCAGGCGCGATCCATTGAATGTCCGTCGCATCCGTCCCGCGAATTTCCCGACCTTGGAAGAAGTGTCGCCGTTTGAATACCGGCTGATCCCGCCAAAACTTGATCACTCGTTGTACGAATTGAAGCAATTCATTCTGCGGTTCGGTCAACTCCCAATCAAGCCAACTGATTTCGTTGTCTTGGCAATAGGCGTTGTTGTTGCCGCCTTGCGAATGGGCGAACTCGTCCCCCATACGGATCATCGGCACGCCCTGCGAAAGCAAAAGCGTCGTCAGGAAGTTCCGCATCTGCCGCGTACGGAGCCGGACAATTTCCTCGTCATCGGTCGGCCCTTCGGCACCACAGTTCCAACTGATGTTGTGGTTATCGCCGTCTTCACCGTTCTGCTGATTGGCGAGGTTATGTTTGTGGTTGTAGCTGACCAAATCGTTCAGGCTGAACCCATCATGACTGGTCACAAAGTTGATGCTCGCGTACGGTCGACGCCCGCTGTGTTCGTAGAGGTCACTCGACCCGCACAGTCGCGTCGCAAACTCGCTGACGGCGTGTCCGTCGCCTCGCCAAAACGAACGGACGGTATCACGATATCGGCCGTTCCATTCCGTCCACAGAACCGGGAAATTCCCGACCTGATAACCGCCCTCACCGAGATCCCACGGCTCCGCGATGAGCTTCACATTCGAGAGCACCGGGTCTTGATGGATAATATCGAAGAACGCCCCGAGTTTATCGACTTCGTGCAATTCCCGTGCGAGAGCACTACACAAGTCGAATCGGAACCCATCGACCCGCATTTCCAAAACCCAATACCGCAGACTATCCATGATGAGCTGCAACACACGCGGCGATTGCATGTTGAGCGTGTTGCCACAGCCGGTGTAGTCCATGTAATACCGCTCGTTTCCGGGCACGGTGCGGTAGTAACTGGCGTTATCCAACCCACGTAGCGAGATCGTCGGTCCGTTGTGGTTGCCCTCGCCGGTATGGTTGTAGACCACGTCGAGAATCACTTCGATTCCCGCGGCGTGCATTTTCTTGACCATCTTCTTGAATTCCCGGATCGCATTCCGGGGAGACTTGGTCGCGGCGAATCGCTGCTCCGGTGCGAAGAACGACATCGTGTTGTAACCCCAATAGTTACTCAGACCGTTCTCGACCAAATGCCGATCGTTCACACAATGATGCACCGGCATCAATTCGACGGCAGTGACGCCTAAGTCTTTCAGGTATTTGATGATCGGTTTCGACGCCAACCCCGCGTACGTTCCCCGCAGATGTTCAGGAACTTCCGGGTGACGCATTGTCATCCCCCGGACGTGGGCTTCGTAGATGATCGTGCGATGCCACGGTGTGCGGGGGCGTTTGTCTTTGCCCCAGCGAAACTTCGGGTTCGTCACCACACCCAAGGGAGCGCAATCGGCGTTGTCGCGGTCGTCGAAAGACAAATCGCCAGCCGGATCGCCAATTCGGTAACCGAACATCTTGTCGGACCAACGGATATCCCGCCCGATCGCCTTCGCGTACGGGTCCAACACGATTTTATTCGCATTGAAACGGTGTCCGTGCTCGGGCGCATACGGCCCGTGAATCCGGTAGCCGTAAAGCTGCCCTGGTTTGACATCCGGCAGATAGCCGTGCCAAACGATATCAGTTTGCTCCGCCAACGGGATACAATGACTTTCCCGTTGTGACGAAACCGAATCGAACAGACAAAGTTCGACCCGTGTTGCATGTTCCGAGAAAACGGCGAAATTGACGCCTTGCCCGTCGTATGTTGCCCCCAAAGGTGAGGGTCGCCCCGGCCAGACCCGCATCGCTGTGTCTCCCTACATCCTGACGGCCATAGAAGACTCCGACGCGCCAGCCGGAAAATCCCCCAACGGTCGCCTTTCGTTTCTTCCGGCCATTTCCTTTGAAATCGGCGACGTGGTCGAAGAGCTTGATCGTTCCACGTCGCTCACTCAACCACCGGCATCTTAGCTGTTCAGCAAATCCGCTGCAATCTGCGTTCAGTGGATTGAACGAATTAACATGTATTGATTGGTCACTGGTTTTGAAGTTCCTGTCCGCACAGGCTACGATGGGACAACTTGACCTCGACCACCAGGACACCTTCAGTCGTGGACCGCATGAGTGAAACCCCCGTCGCCCGGCAGATCGTCCTGATTGGAGGGGGTCATACCCATTTGCATATCGTCAATGCATGGCAAAAGAATCCAATTCCTCGGACCGAATTGACGCTGGTTTCCCCATTCGACCATTCCACGTACAGTGGAATGCTGCCGGGAGTGCTGGCTGGTCAGTACGACGATGCGGACATGAAAATCGACTTGCGGCGGCTCACCGAACGTTGCCATGTCAATTTGATCACCTCTCCGATGTCGGGATTGGATGCCGACGCTTCTCAGGTGCTGTTCGAGGACCGGCCTCCGTTGCGGTACCAGATCGCCTCCATCGGGATTGGCTCGGTTCCCAATGGTCAAGAGGTATGTCGGAAGCACCCGGAAGTCATTTCGATCAAGCCGATGCAAACGTTTCTCGACCGATTGGAAGATCAACTGACCGAGGACAGCGGCCACGGTGACGACGCCCCGGCATTGCAGGTGGCGATTGTCGGTGCCGGAGCCGCGGGTTTTGAAGTTGCCTGTTGCCTGGATGCCTTGCTCGATTCCCGCGCGATTGATGCCGAACTCACATTGTTCGACGCGGGCGAAACCATCCTGTCCGGTTTTCGCAGCCAAACCGTCGGTTATGGGATGCAAGTTCTGACCAAGAAAGGCATCCAGGTTCGGACGAATCATCGTGTCACGGACTACGTGGACGAGCAGTTAGAATTCGCGGATGGATCGAGACTCTCGGCCGACTTGATTCTCTGGACCGTTGCCGCCGCTCCGCCGCCAGTATTGGAGCAGGTTCAGTTACCCAAAGCCGATGACGGATTTCTCGCTGTCGAGACAACGCACCAGACGACTTCCGGACATCCTGTATTTGTTGTCGGTGATACGGCGACACGCGTGAGCAATCCGATTCCCAAAGCCGGTGTGTTCGCGGTCCGCGAAGGTCCAGTGCTCTGGGAGAACCTACAACGTCTCTCCCGCAAACTGCCGCCGCTGCCATATGAACCACAATCGAATTATCTGCGATTACTCAACACCGGTGATGGCCAAGCATTGATGGAATGGGGTCCGTTCTCGTTTCATCATCGCTGGATGTGGAAATGGAAAGACGCCATCGACCGCCGATTCATCAAAGAATTCCAGACGTAACGAAATACCGAACGCCCGAAACTCCACAATCACACATTCCCGAGATATGCCTCCGAAACCCGCCATCGCTCTGATTCCTCGCACGACATCGAACTGCCTCGATTTGGCAGTCGTGTATTTCGGGCGGAATTACTCGGTGCTCTTTGGCATGTGGATGCTGGTCGCATTGCCGGCGGCGTTGTTGGTTTATTTCCTCACACGATGGTGGGAACTTGATTGGCGATTCGCGATTGCGACCGTCTACTTTTCCAGTCTGGCGTTGAGCGTGCTTGTGATTAACGATGCCGTTCCCCGACTGTTCACCGAAGCCGACGGCTCAAGCGAGGATGAACCACGTTCGTCTCGCGGACTGTTCGGAGCCACCATGGTCTTGGTGATACTCGGTGTCGGAGGTGGTCTGCTAATTCGCAATATGGGCGATGCCTTTGGCCTTACAGTGAGTCTGCAACGCATCGGAGTCGCGACCGGTTTTTGTTCTGCGGGAGTGGCATTGTTGGTTCAGTCGAGCATCACCGTGGGGCGGTATCAACATTTGAGTTGGAGTATGGCTCGGGCGTTCTATCTGGGACTGTCCGTGCGAAGTTTGGCCGCTGTCGGACCGGCGTTGGTGCTGTTTCCCCCCGAAAGTTGGGTGATTCTCCTGGGACTCATTCTCTGCATTTGGCCGGGTGCATGGGTGCTGCTGCGAACCGGATTTAATTTCGAACGCACCTGCCTGAACCGCATCGATCCGAATTGGCAAGCCACGCATGTGAAGAAGATCGTCCGTAGCGAAGGAGCTGATCTTATCGCTCGGGCATTCTGGACGAACCTGTTTTGGCTGGGTTTAACGGCGTTGGCGTTCGTAACTTTGGACGCGATGATCTCGCTGCTTTTTCAAGTGCCGATTTTCTTCGGACGTGCCTTCACCGCCGAACTTTCCGCCGGACGAGCATTGGAATTACTGCGGTCGGACCCGCTCGTTCTGACCACGCTCACCGCGACCGCACTCCTAACGTGGCCGTTGGCTCGGATCGCGTGGTTGTTTACCTATCTCGACATCCGTGTGCGACGAGACTGCTGGGACCTCCAATTTCGAATGGCCGAAGAAAGCCAGCGACTTCGCACACAGGGTCTCGCTCGCTGATGTCCCGCCCGGTATAATATCGAGATGCCAAAACGCAGAGCCGATTTCTGGATCACTCATGAAATCTTGTAGTTGGACGTTCCTACAGCGATCAATTCTGGCGATTGGTTTGACGCTAATTGTCCACGAGACATTCGCCGACGATCTCTCCGAAACGGGGCCGCAACCGCCACAAGCTCGACGTGTGCGACGGACGGCGGAGGAAATCTTATCGTCTCCGGAGTTTCAGAATTTCGAGCGTCTCCGACGTGGCAGTTCAAGACGGCAGTCGATCGGTTCGGGGAGTGGACGTACTCGGCTACGGATGCGAACGGGATCGGGGGGGAGTCAGTCGGACTCGTCCTCGGGGCCTCAGAACTCGGACACTCGCCAACGACTTCCCGGCCCCGGCCAAAATGCTCCCCGCGAATTCGGTGGCAATGAACAACCCGGAGAGAACCGCGGCCCCAACGAACAACAGGGAACCGATCCCTTCGGCGGCAACACCCCCGATGGCCAGAACCCCGGCGAACTGGGCAACAACATCGGTGAGAATCTTGGGCGGAACGATTTTCCCGAGATCGACGACAACATCCCGAACCCCGCCGATCGCAACTTCGGCCAAGACAACCAACCCGGTGAGAACGCCAACGACAATCAGCCCGGAAACGCTGGCGGCCCCGGAGACGAAGACGACCCGCTCGGTGGTGAAAACAACACCGAGCCTAATGACGGATTGGACAATAATGCCGACAACCGGAATGGCAATCCGGCGGGCCCCGGGAATAACGGCGATAACCAAAACCCCAACGGCGGGGAAAACGGAGCAAACCAAAACCCCGCCGGCGACAACAATCCACGCGAGAACAATGAGCCGCTCCCGCCGGTTCGACAGAACAATCCCCCGGCTGAAAATCCACCACCTTCAGAGCCAATCAACGAACCGGACGAGGACGAACAGGAACTCGCGTCCCAATCGCCCGCGTCCAGCTCGTTTGCCGGATTCGTCGCAGGACTGTTTCACTTGTTGGCCTACGCGATTTTGGGTGTTGTCATCGGCTTGATTCTGTGGCTGATCATCAAAGCGATCAAGGATTTTGAACTGCCGACGAAACTCGATCATGAGCACGAAACCGGTGGCGATCTGCCGTCGAACGCCAACGAACCGGAGAACGCTCCCGGCGAACATCCGCCCGATGTGTATATTGCCAAAGCTCGTGAGTTGGCGGCGATAGGGAACTATCGCGACGCGATTGCTCAACTCACAATGGGCGCCATGAGCCGCATCGAACGGACCAACCGAATCCGCTACCGACGCGGTCTCACCATTCGCGATTACCTCCGAGCCTTACGCCAGAACAGAACCGAATACCAGGCGTTTCGGTCAATCGTGCGTGTGTTCGAGCCGATCAGCTTTGGCCGTCGTGAACCGACCAAAGCACTGTTCGAGAAAACTCTCGGCGGTTACGAAGCTGGTTTCGCAACCAGTATGGAGAACGGCGCTTAGTGCGTTGCGATTGGGATCCCTTCAACACTGACACCTGACAACCATGCCCACCTCGACCGGCAAAACTCCTTCGTTCCCCCGCAGTTCTTGGCTATGGTTGGTCGTGGTGTTGGGCGTGGCGAGCATGCACTTCTGGTTTCCCAATTTCTCGCCAGGCTCTGACTACGACAGCTACAGCACCAAAGCGGAAGGCAAACTGGCGTTCTATCGGTTGTTACGCGAGGAGGGTGAGAAACTCGGCTGGAAAGTGAAACGCTCGTTCTCGTCGCTCACCAAACGAGAACAATCGACGGGATTCGCACGCGGTTCGTTGCTGGCTCTGCTGGGACCAGGTCGCGAGCTGACTGCGGATGAATGGGACGCATTGCTCACGTGGATTCGCCAAGGGGGAACCCTGTTGGTTGCCGCCCGTGACGACTCGCCAGGCTTGTCGATCCCCGGTCTCGACATGCACGTCAGACCGCTCGAAGACGCCACCGCGGCCGACCGCTACGAAGACACCACCGGTGTGGTGCATACCAGTCTGATCGAGTTCGGTGATCTGTATTGGGAATCGTCGGCCTTTGTTGACGCACCCAATTCGCAAGCACTGATTGAATACAGTGGCTACAAACAGGCGGTGGTACAGGAAGTCGGACGGGGGCAAGTCATTTTGGTCGCGACCGATTTTCTGTTCTGGAACCAATCGCTCGCATGGGACGACAACCCCATCCTTGCGTTTGCCGTTCTGAAGACCGACCGTCACGACTACAACGCCGTCAACTCGCATCCGATCAAACGCGTGATGCTCGACGAATCTTTGAACGCTAGCAGCACACCGAAAGTGGTAGGGTTGCTGTTGGAACCGCCGTTGCGATCAGTCACGATTCAAGTCTTCGTGCTGGTGTTGCTGTTCGCTTGGTGGCGGAACCGCCGATTCGGACCGATCGAACCGGAAGCCTCGGCAGTTCGGCGAAATCTCGTCGATCACACCGATACCGTGGGAAGCCACGCGTGGAAGGCTCGCAGTTCCGGACGAATGGTGGAGGCGTATCTCAGCCATCTTCGTCAGGAACTCAAACTTGGCACGATGCACGGTCACGAAGACCGTGTGCTGGAACCGATCGCCCGCCGGCTAAACCGTCCGGTGTCTAAGGTTCAGCGATTGCTCGAACAGGCGGAGAAAGCCACGCAGATGCCGAAGTTGCCTCGCAAGACCGCCGCAGAAGTCATCCGCCGCTTGGCGATGATCCACCGAGCGTCGCGGCCACAAGTCGGAAGTCCGGACGGCGAGTAGTCTCGTTGCCAACGACCGACGTTTTCTCACCGACTGCTACGACTCAGCGACCGACCGTGCACTTCTTCCCATTCGCTGAGGTCCGCCCATTCATCGGGAACTTCAGCGACTGGTTCCGTGGCGACCATGTCTTCCTTGGGTTCGCTTTGCAGCAGGTAACTGCCGTCTTCGGTCAGATCGAAGAATTGACGAAACCACAACATCTCGGCTACGTTCGGCTGCGGTGAGAACAAACGAATCTCGATGCCTTTTTCCTGCCAATCGTACAACATGCCGAAGAATCCGCTGGGGATGTACTTCACGAACTGCATGTTGACACCCAACCGCCGCACGCCTTCACTCTCGACTTGCTCGGACAGCGTATCCCGCAGCAACGCCAAGTCCGCACCATCCCAAATCTCGATTTCTCCCAAATCGAGAACGGTTGTTTTGTTCCAAAGATGAATCGTCATACGCTTTTTGCGGCGTGAGGCCATTGGCTGTTGTCTCCTCGTGTCTGTCATTGAAAGATTGCTATCCGGAAGCATCCGCGGACATCCGCGGGGGATTCTCAGGACAACCGAAGACAACACCTTGGAAATGCAAAGAGCGGACCGGAAACCGACACCACTTCAAAATAAATTTGAACACACGCCGTAACACCAAACCCATCAACATGTTCCGCTGAATACTGCACGCGAGCACCGTTCGAGGTTTTGAACATTCATGTTTCCGACTTCAAACATGCCACCGAAGATGTTGTGTTTGCACAACATGCGTTGTCGGGGATCATCAGAAACGCAAGAGCTTCCCAAGGTTCAACGAGTCTGCCCGAAAACCATCGACAGACGGTTCACGGATCCGTAGAGTGAACACAATTCGGGCCGACCACTCACAGGAGAAATACAATGCAGCGGGTAACTCGTTGGATCAGTCGCATTGGTGTTGGTGTGCTCTTTCTGGTTGCTGCAGGCATTGTGACTGCTGAGGAAGTTCAACTGATCAACGGCGACCGGATTACCGGCAGTGTCGTATCGCTTTCCGAAAAGTCGCTCACACTCAAGAGCGACTTGCTGGGAAAGATCATCATCCCTCGAGACAAAGTCGGTGCCATCTACCTGGGGGATGTGAAACCACCCGCCCAAACGAATCCGGCTCCGCAACCCGAATCGCCGACATCGATGTCCACCGTGAAAACGCCGGAGGACATCATCGACCAACTCACCGGTCGTGCCGTTCCCGGTCAAAAAGGAGCGTCTCCCGACGATGTGATTCAGCAACTCCAACGGGGTGGCACGATCGCCCCGAAAGATTTGCAGGACATTCAGCAAGCGTTCCCACTGCTGGCTGCACCGGAAGCACAGTCGTACTTCAACGACATGGTTGGTGGCTTGATGACCGGTCGCAAGAATCTCGGGGATCTTCGTAAAGACGCGATCACCTCCCGTGATGCCCTCGAAGACCTGAAGAAAGACCTCGGTCCCGATGGTGCGGCTCTCAACGGATATCTCAGCATCTTGAATCGCTTCATCAACGAAACCGAACCACCGCAGAACAAATCATCAAGCAAACCACCCGCGACCGACGAGCAACCCAAATCTCCCGCTCGTTTTCCAGCGGTCGAGCCACCCTCAACAGACAACTGACAAACCATGCAACACGGACCGTGGAAGATTTTGCAGCAACGCCCCATTCATGCCGACCCGTGGGTCACGTTGAGACAGGATGACGTAATTCGTCCCGATGGCGAACCCGGAACTTACACCGTGGTGTACGTCAAACCTGGCGTGTGTGTGTTGGCAGTCGATGACGAACAAAACGTGTATCTCACCGAGGAATTCCACTACGGTGTGGGTCGCGACACGCTCGAAGCTGTCAGCGGGGGCACAGAAGCCAACGAAGACACACGCCAAACCGCCGCTCGTGAACTTCAGGAAGAAATCGGAGTCGTCGCGTCAAGCCTCGTCAAACTTGGCACGGTCGATCCGCTCACGTCGTGTCTTGTCTCACCGACGGAGTTGTATTTGGCTCAAGGGCTGCAATTTGTCGACCCATCTCCGGAAGGTACGGAAGTGATTCGACGCGTGAAAGTCCCGTTGGCCGAAGCGGTGGAGAAGGTGCTTATCGGCGAGATCACGCACGGCCCGAGTTGCGTCCTGATTTTGAAAACCCACCTCACGTTCACCAACCAATAATGTCTCAACGGTCTGGTTGCACACGCGGCACGTCGGGAATGGTTGAGAAGTGTTCGGTTGCGATTTTCCACGTCTTGCCATCATTCCGCAGAATGAATGTGCCACGCGACTGCAAAACGAATTTCATCTGAGTTTCTTTGAGTCGAACATTCGCCCGGTAACGAAACGTCGCCCACGCCACGGAGTCTTGGCGTTTCTGGGTGAGAATCGTGACGGACACGCGATCGAAGACCAACTCCTCGAATGCCCCTTCGAACATTTTCCGAATCTGCTCCGGTCCTTGACGAACATGACCCAGCGACTCGATCGCCAGAGTCTCTGGACCGTCGTCGTAAAACTGCATCATGCGATCGACGTTTGAAGTCTTCCAAGCGGCCGCCCATTGCCGAAGAAACGTTTCCGCAACCGTTGGCTCAGCGGCGTTGATGTCGGCCACAGAGCCAACCAAGAGGACTGTAAACACAAAGCAACGGAACCACTTCATAACTGACTCGATTGCTGGGTTCGTTCTTGACCACAAGGAGTTCGGGCATCCAAGCGATCGCAAACCGTTCGCAACTTCGCAGCGGTTTGCGAAAGTGGATTCAGGGGCATGGTATCGCAGCAACGTATTCGTTGGACGAAAGAGCTGTCGCAATACCGTGGCAGGTCGACGTCCACCAGCATTCGCCAGTGGACGGATCGTCCTCATCACTAGGATATCATTTTTTCCCTGCACTGGCGTCTTCAAGGGACTTGATAAACGCTAGTACGTCGGCCAGTTGTTGCTTCGTGATGTCTTTCTCGAGTCCCTCGGGCATCAGAGATTTGCCACTGGATTTCAGCAAATCGATCGCATCACGGGGCACGGTTTCTTCCTTGCCTTCCGGCTGTCGCAGGGTGATCGCAGTAGCCGTTTCCGCAACGACAATGCCGGTAAAGACCCGCCCGTCCACGGTAATGAGATTGTACGAAGTGTAATTCGGCTGACGTTCACGGTTCGGATCAAGAATACTGATCAGCAAGTCATCCAGCGACTTGTTCTTGATGGAGATCAAATCCGGGCCCACATTGTGACCGGCTCCGTCGGCGCGGTGACATTGCGAGCAACGCTTCATATACACCTCGCGACCCGCTTTCGCATTGCCCACAAGTTCCACGACTCCTTGCCAATCAGCGATGACTTTGTCGCGGTCGCCAGTTGGTTCGGCTTTCAACAGTCGGGCGGCGAGACTACGAACCGACTTGGTCGGATGCTCTCGCAACGATTCTTGCTGAGTACGGGAAAGGTCGGTCCGCGAAATGTCGTTGTCCTGAACGGCTTTCAACATCGCCAACGTTGCATCGGTTTGTGAGAGGAACTCACTCACTGCCATCTCCCGCACACTTGGGCTTAATCCCCCCCAATTTTTCAGAACGGTGGAGGTAGAATCGGAATCCTGGTGCTGCACCAAAGAAGCGATTGCGGCCCGTTGCAAACCTTGCGGGGTCGCGGGGGTGAGCAATGAACCCAAAGCTTTTCGAATCGTCTTCGACACAGACAGCCCGAGAAGTTCCGTCGCGGCGATGCGTTCCGCCAGGGGAGCATCGGTGTCGCGTGCCGTCTTTCCGGCTTCGCGGAATAGCGTATCCACGGCTTTTCGCACGTCGTCGGTGGCCGCATCAGATTGCAGCACCTTGGCCAACGTTTGCCGACGTTGCCCCAAACCGGTGGCAATGGCAACGAGTGTGCCACGTTGCAATCCACGATCGGCGGCGTTCTTCGGTTCCCAAGACGTGACCCGCGAAAGCCAATTCAAAGTACCCGTGTTGTCGTCGAGTGCAGTCGCCGTTTGCATGAGTTTTGGCAACAGAGATTTCGGATTGAGTGGTTTACCGAGCACCTCCGCTTTGTGATTTTGAGCGGCTGTCATCAACAAATTCAACATCGCATCGGCATGCATGGGAACCGAGGACAAGACCGCTTTGGCGACATCACCACTTTCGTTCGCCGCCATCAACGCCAACAACCCCGTGGATGCACTGAGCGAATCCACATCACCCAGCGTGAAAGCAAGTTGTCGCCGAACACGCACTGAGGAATCTTCCATCAGCTCAGCGATGGCGTCCGCAGTCAACACTTCCGCCGTGGCAATTTTGGTGGCGTATTCCCGAACGGCTGGGTGCGAGTCTTTCAGCGATTTCGCAAGCATCGCAGCATCGGCACCACCAATGCGATCCAACGTAGCCAAGATCTGCACGCGACCGGCTGGATTCTCTGTTTTCGAGAACTGCGTCTTCAACAGTTGTGAAATCTCGGCACTCGTTGATTGATCCGCCTGCTGCCACAACAGTCGTGCGGCGGTTTCCCGATTCCAACTATTGTCGGAAGCAAGTTCCGCGACGAGTTCCTCCCGCGAAAGTTTGCTGAGATCCTTCGGAGTTTGTCGCTTCCAATTCGGCGGCGTGATCCGGTAAATCCGTCCGCGATCGTGTCCGCTTTCCAAATCGAGAAACGCTTTGATGTCTTCCGGGATGGAGTAAGGGTGTTCGATTGTTTCACGATACATGTCGAGCACGTACAGCGAACCATCGGGGGCGTTCACAAAATTCACCGGTCGAAACCACGTGTCGGTCGAGGTAATGAATTCCGTGTTCTGATCCGCGCGGGTGGCAATGAAGCTGACACCGTTTGGCGTCAACGTTTTGCGGTGAATCAGGTTGCCGCCTACGTCTCCGATGAAGGCGTTGCCATGATATTCCTCAGGGTATGCATCACCTCGATAAATTGTGACACCGGTTGCCGATGTGAAAAACCCGGTTGGCACGAGTTCGGTTTTCGCGACTCGTTTGACGAAATTCGGGTCGGATGCCCGTCGGCGTGTTCGCACGATCCGCCATGGTTCAGCGGGACTCCGACGAAACACTGGGGCAGCCGCCCCTTCTTTCGCAATCGTGCGGATCGATCCCGATGCACTGACCAACGGGTTTCGTTCGAGGTACGCCACTTCAGTCACAACATGCTGAATGTGGTTACTGTTGCTGCACACGAAGCGATTGCCGAAGTCGTCAAAAGAATGGCCGAATTGCCCGCCACCGGTGACGGCGTCGAGTTTCTCGGTTTTGGGATCGAATCGAAAATCGCGAGCCCCGAGCGTAATCAGCTTTTCTCCGCGATGGCTCAGGTCTGCACCACTGCGTCCGCCAGCTGCCCAAATACGATGATCGAGCCCCCACTTCATGTTGTTGGCAAGAGCTTGCACATTCGTGCGTTTGAATCCGGAGTAAACAATTTCTTTGACATCGGCGATGTCGTCGCCATCGGTGTCTTCAAAGTAATACAAGTTTGGCGGAGCCAACAGAAACACGCCGTCACCGAAGCAACACACCGATTGCGGCCAACTCACGCCGTCGGCGAAAATCGTGCTTTTGTCCATCACGCCGTCGCCATCGGTGTCTTTCAGCAGACGAACCGTGCCGGCGTTGCGTTTGCCGAGCCCCTTGGGGCACTGCTGGCGTTTTTCCTCCGAGTACGGATAGCCATGCATCTCGGCGACGTACATCCAACCGTGTTCGTCGAAACACGCGTCGACGGGGTCTGCAACCATCGGCTCAGACGCCACCAATTCAAGCTGGAAGCCTTTTTCGATATTGAATGTTTTCATTGCGTCTTCCGCTTCCACAGGGGGAAGACGCTTCATGACCGACGCCAAATCCTCGTCGGCGGCAACACTTACAGTTGGGACAAAAAGTCGCGTTAGCACTCCCAATAAAACCAAACGGAGAGCAGTTAATGGCAATTCACGAGCAAGCATCACGTCGATTGTTCCATGCAACGAAAGAGAAGAACAGAGGGCATTGATCAACGGTTGTTGATCAGTCTTCCTCAAGATACAAACTTTCGGCAGGAAAAACAGGTCCCTCAACGCAGGTTCGACGATAATCCCAATCTCCATCGGCTTGACGGACCCGAGTCACGCAGCTGAAACACGCTCCAAATCCGCACGCCATTGGGGTTTCCAGCGACAACCAACACGCCACGTTATGTTCGGCACACAATTTCGCGGTCGCGGCCATCATCGGTTCGGGACCGCAGCAGTAGACGCGGTCGGGTGGATCGTCCGAGGTCAGTGCTTCTTTGACCAAATCTGTGACGAAACCATGATGGCCCGCCGACCCGTCATCGGTCGCCAACCGCAATTCCAATCCGTCGATGGTGAAATCCTTCACGCCGGCTAAATAATCCGCCGACCGCACACCGTAATACATCCCGACTTGCCGAGGGAGCAGCGAAAGCTCACGGTCTTCACCGCCGTACTTCCGCAATCCCAACGCCTCGCGAACGACCGCCAAGAACGGTGTCTGCCCGATTCCGCCTGCCACGCAAAGCAGGCTCTCGCAATCGGGCGTCGGAAACCCATTCCCGAGCGGCCCCCACAATTCCACCGGTTGACCAGGTTTCCAGTCGGCCATCAGCGACGTGAGTTTTCCGACCACGACATAACCGAAATCGACGCCCATCGGTTGGCCGTCTTTTTCATAGACATCGAACAACGCGAACGGACGGCCCAGCAGCGGATCCGTACGGCCTGGGGCGTGCACCATAAAAAACTGCCCCGGCAGAATCTGCCCGGCAATGTCCGGACACTGAATCCGCAACCGATACGTATCCTTCGCCATCGGCTCATGAGCCACCACCGTGGCCAGTGTTTGTCGAGCCGTGGGAACCAAACCAGGCAATGTGCTCATCGAAATATCCGTCATGATTTCCGTAGGGTGCGTGCAGCGAAGCGAACCGCACCATCGCCGGACCAGGGGCCAGAGTCAAGGGACCAATAGCCGGAGTTGGATTATCTAAGAATTGTCGTGCCACTTTGCCAGCAATCAATCGGTATCAACCCAGGAGGCGATCCGTTCGCCGGGCTGCAGGTCTTTGCATCGATAATGAAAGACTGTGCCAAGACTGACCTCAAGTTTCTCGGCCGCAATTGCAAAATCTTTATCTTCAGCCTGAATTCCAGTGAAAAAAGCTCCGCAACCGCAACCGCATGAACCCATTTCAAAAAACTGAGGATGGTGGAAATCGACATCACAATTGATGTGATAAACGTCTGTGAAGACGAGTTCCACCTCGTGATGATAGGTAAGGTCATTGTCTCCGATGACCAGCAGCCGAGATCCGTCGAAGTGCTGAATTCGGTAATCCCACAGTTTTAAACGATTCACATCTTCGAGTGTCGACATATCGACCTACGGCTTTCTTCGCCCCCGCCGCCCCGATGACTTCATCGACGAGTGTTTGGAACCTGTACTCTTGCCTGATGACTTGCGGCCGCCGCCTTTTTTGCCAGTCGGTTTGCGTTTGCCACTGGTTGGTTTCTTCGAACCGCCGGAACGGTTCGCCTTCTGACGCTGCACGAGTTTTTTGAGGTCTTCGAGTTCACCTTCCCGCAACGGACGATATTTGCCCATACCGAGATTGCCAAGCTTGACCGGACCGAAGGTGACGCGTTGCAGTTTCATCACCTTGTGACCGACGCGGGCGAACAGGCGGCGGATTTCGCGGTTGCGGCCTTGGCGGAGTTCGATTTCCAGAATCGTACTGTTGCCTTGCCCACGGACGCGTTCAATGTGGTTGACGAAAAATTTCCCTTCGTTGAACCACACACCCTCGCGGAGCTGCTTGAACGTTTCCGCGTTCGGTTTGCCGGCGACATGTACCTGGTAACGCCGTGGCACCGCATACCGGGGATGAGCCAACCGATTGGCCAGTTCACCATCATTGGTGATCAGCAACAAACCAAGACTGTTTTCATCGAGCCGACCGACCGAAAACAGACGGGCATCGTCGGCGATCAAGTCCACCGCTCTGGGGCGACCGCCAGGATCGTGATTCGTGCACACATAACCCGGCGGCTTGTGCAGCACGTAGTACTTCTTCTTTTCCTGCTTGATGCGTTCGCCATCGACTGCGACGGTTTGCGATCGCGGATCGACCTTCACCCCAAGATCAACTGCGGGCTTTCCGTCAATCGTGACACGCCCATCGGTAATGTACTCTTCGCACTTCCGCCGCGAACCAAAACCGGCGGCAGCGAGAAATTTTTGTAAGCGAATCTGCAGTTCGTCATCGTCGTTCGACAATGCAGATTCAATCGGACCAACCATTGGAATTTCGATCGTTATGGAATGTAAGGCAAGGGAAAAGTGGCCCGTCAGACTCCGGCGGCTTTCAGGTATTGCACACCCGCGAGCATGACGGCGGCACACTGGATGGTTTCCAATATAGCTTCGTCTTTCACGCCGAGATCGCGAGCTTTCTTGACGTGACCGCTCACGCAGGGTTTGCAGGCATTCATATCGCTGATGGCGATGTTGATTAGTTCGACGGTGGCGTCATCAAAACCGGTGCCGTGGAAGGTGTGGGCACGCAGGCCAACCGACATGCCTTCGAAGACATCGGTGCCGGCGATGTCGCGGAATTTGAAGAACGTGTTGTACATGTAGTTCGTCGAGGCGACGGCGAGGGCCTCGGCAATTTGTTCGTCGGAAAATCCTTGCGATTTCGCCCGTTCGGTGAAGAAATTCGCCCACACATCACACCCCGCCGACGCGCACACGCAGAGGGCAATCAACGTGCGTTTTTGCTCGTCGAGCGCTCCGCTGCCGACAACGAACTTCTTAAAGTTCATGAAGAAGTCTTGCAAAAATGCCGGCACGCGACCGTAGGCCAAGAACGGTTCCGGGACCGATTCCGTGCCCAACAGTTCGCAGACTCGTTCGTACGTCCGAGCGGTTTTTTCGACTGCCTCCGCAGCCGGTAGTGGGGCGATTCGCGACATGGGAAACCCTCTTTCCAATAACGAAACAAAGCCACCGGGTCAAAACCCGATGGCGTGCCCGCCCATGTGCTAGGGCGGGCTTCGAATGATTTTCGATCGGCGTTGATGCGATTAGTTCAACGTTTCTTCGCCTTGCTTCCAGTTGCAGGGGCAAAGTTTGTCGGTTTGGAGAGCGTCGAGCACTCGCAATGTTTCGTCGACATTTCGGCCGACACCGAGATCGTGCACAGCCATCCAACGCACGATGCCGTTCGGGTCGATCAGGAAGATACCCCGGTAGGCCAAGCCTTTTTCGTCATCGAACACGCCGAACGCTTCGGAAAGCGTGTGGCCGGGATCGGCGAGCATGGGGTACTTCATCTTCGCCAAATCTTCGTGCGATGCACACCAACCTTTGTGTGAATATTCGCTGTCGGTGCTGGCGGTCAGCACGACACAATCGCGATCGTCGAACTCGTCGAGATTTTGATTGAACGACACGATTTCGGTCGGGCAGACGAAGGTGAAGTCGCGGGGGTAGAAGAACAGGCAAACCCATTTGCCTTTGAAGTCCCCCAGGGAGACGGTTGAAAACTCATCGTCCGTCCCGTCCTTGTCACGGTTGTAAGCGGTTACTTCGAATTCGGGGGCAGGTTTGCCGACGCGGACACTCATTGTTAGTTGCTCCAGTTGAGACATTTCGTTTGCGACATCTAAGGGGTCGCGTTTTAACGATCGCGAGATTGTGTTGCGGGGTGTGTCGTCGTGGGACTTCGCACGGCGATCGCGAACACGAACGACCGGGACACGGTCTAGCCGGAAGTATATCCACCACGTCCCTGACGACAAGGGTGCGAGACGATTGAGTCACGCGAAGCGACACGAACATGTATGAAAAAACGCGGCTCGGATTCCCGAACCGCGTTCATTCGTATCGATAGCGACGGTCAGGTCAATTACTTGAACTGATCGGCGGAAATCTTCAAGACTTGGCCAGGAGACATTTGATCGGCGTTGTCGGCTTCAGCTGCGGTGCCGAAGATTGCGACGTACAAGTTGCCGTCTTTGTCGAAGGCAGCGTCGGTCGGTTTGTCGAGCGACATCAGCTTTTTCTTGGTGATTTTCAGAGTCTTGGCTTCGCCTTCTTTGCCGTCTTCAGCTTTGACGTCGAGTTCGTACAACGCACCAGCTTTGGCATCGACCCAAGAGAAGTCCGTGGCGTACCACTTCTTCGTTTTCGGGCTGTAAGCTAGACCACAGACGTCGTTCAGACCGTCCATCTCACCTTTGGCAACCAAGTCGCCGGTTTTGGGATCGTAGACGGTCAGCAAGCTGTCCCCAGGAGCGGAGACTTCACCCATTTGGCCAACGATGAGATGATCTTTGAATGGGCCTTCGGTAGCGGTCACAACTGGGACAGGAGCGTCCACGCCGACTTTCTCTTTGGTGGCGATGAATGGTTCGAGTTTGGAGTCGTCCCACTTGCCGTCTTTCGGAGCGATTTTGGAAATCCAGCCTTTGGTGTCGTCGCCGTTGTTGGTCACGAAGATTTCACCGTTCGCGATGGCCACACCGTAGTAGTTGCCTTCGCCGCGAGCGGATTGCTCACCCTTTTTGATCGGGCCGAAGGTGTAAACGGCGTCGTCTTCTTTTTGGTATTCGCCTGGGTGCTTTTCAGGAATCTTATAGACACGCACGAGTTCTTCGCCATCGGGACGGCTGCCGTCACCCACGACGATGGTGTTGGCATCGAGCATCGCAACGCCTAGCGGGCCGATCTTGTAAGTTGGACCTTTGCCGTAGTTGTCGGTTGGGAAACCGCTGATGGCCAAGGGGCAGGTGTTTGGCTCGGGCATGAAGCGGTGAATTCCATCGTGGCTGGCGATGAAGATGTCTCCACTTTCGCTGACAGCCAAACCGGTTGGGTTATCAAGATTGATGACCACGGTACGGCCGACGAGTTCCGCTTCCTCAGCTGGTTTCTCTTCGGTTTTTGGCTTGTCCTCGGGCTTCGGCTTATCTTCCGTTTTTGGTTTGTCTTCGGTTTTTGGCTTATCTTCGGTCTTGGGTTTTTCTTCCGGCTTTTTTTCTTCCGGCTTGTCAGCGGGTTTGTCTTCTTTGGGCTTGTCTGCTGGCTTATCAGCAGGCTTCTCTTCTTTGGGTTTGTCCGCTGGTTTTTCTTCTTTGGGCTTGTCCGCCGGTTTTTCTTCGACTGGTTTCACATCGGGATTTTCTTCCGCCGGTTTCTCAGCTGGTTTTTCTTCAGCTGGCTTTTCCGCCGGTTTTTCTTCGGCGGGCTTCTCTTCAGCAGCAGGTTTTTCTTCAGCGGCTGGCTTTTCGTCGTCTTGAGCTGTCACCGTCAATGGTGCCATGCAGATGCTGACACCGAAGAACAGCGTTAGCAAATACGATTTGGGTTTGAACATCGCCCATTCACTCCTTGAAACATGTGGTAAATCAGTGAACAACATCCGCGATCGAATTCCACTCCGGAACTCGCCACGCCTCTCTGGTTGCCAAGTTTCAAACACACCTAGCAATGCTCGGGATCCTAACGCAAGTCTTGCGGCATTACAATCATCGGACACGTGAAGGCCAGGTGATACCGGGATTCATGGCTCTCGTTTCGACATTGCGGTACGATGAGGTGATTGGATCAATCGCGATTCTTCGAAATCCGCCCATCATGACCGTAGTGACCGACGAAGCCATCCCGCCCACCGAGAACCCAGCCATCGGTTCCCCGTACGTTTCGTATGCGTATTCCTATCCGCACAAAACTGCGTATCGCCGACTGAATCCCGTGGTGCCATTGTCGACCGTTTGGCAAGAGGAACGGCGTGACGGACTCTTCCTGTATTTGCATATTCCGTTCTGTGAACACCGATGCGGATTCTGCAACTTGTTCACGGCGGCCAACCCGGAAGACGGTTTGGTCGGCCGGTATTTGCGACAGCTTCACGCAGAAGCTCAGCAGGTCCGCGACAGCATCGGCCCGCGAACATTCGCACAGATGGCCATTGGTGGCGGCACACCTTCGTTTCTGACGCTCCCGGAATTGCAAAAACTTTTTGGCATCGTCAATGATGTGATGGAAGCCACCACCGGGTCGGTTCCACTTTCGTTTGAAGTCTCCCCCGCAACGATCGACCGAGAGAAACTGGAATGGCTCCGGCATACCGGCGTAACACGCGTGAGCATGGGCGTGGAGTCCTTCGACGACGCAACCGCTCATCGCATGGGCCGCCCGCAGAACCGAAGTCGGGTCGAAGACGCAATTGAATTGCTGCAGGACATCAGGTTCCCCACGCTCAACCTCGATTTGATCTATGGCACTCCTGGCCAATCCACGGATGATTGGTTGAAAGATGTCTCCACCGCGATTCGCTACTCGCCAGAGGAATTGTATTTGTATCCGCTTTACGTTCGCCCACTGACGGGATTGGCCAACCGCGAACAAACGTGGGACGAACAACGATTGACCGCGTATCGGGCCGCCCGTGATCTGCTCCTGAACACCGGCTACGAACAGGTTTCCATGCGAATGTTTCGTCGCTGCTCGCAGATGGATTCCGTTGCGACTCCCGATTACCACTGTCAAACCGATGGCATGATCGGTCTCGGTTGCGGCGCCCGATCGTATTCGCAATCGCTACATTACTCGACCGAGTATGCCGTCCGCCGAAACGGTGTGCGGGCGATTCTTGGCGATTACATCAATCGGGACGCGGCAAGTTTTCGGTCCGCTCAACACGGGTTTCACTTAGCCCCCGACGATAGGCAACGCCGGTTTGTGGTACTTTCCCTGTTGCAAGCGGAAGGGCTTTCGCGACGAGAGTACCAAGACCAATTCCAGTCTGATGTGCTGGAACATCTGCCAGAGTTGCAGACCCTGCAAACTTCGGAACTCGCGGTAATCGACGCTGAACGAATCACACTCACGCCAGCCGGTTTGGAACGCTCGGATGCCATCGGTCCTTGGTTGAACTCAGTCACGGTCCGCAACCACATGCGAGAATACGAATTGAAGTAATCGTCATGGCAGCCGACTTGACCATCCTGTATCGTGGGCCGCTTTCGAGTTGCAACTACGCCTGCGAATACTGTCCCTTTGCCAAGCATCACGAGACGGCCGCAGAACTTGCGACCGATCGTCGGGCCCTCGAACGGTTCACCGATTGGGTCTTGAACGATGCGGTTGGAAAACTTGCGATATTCTTCACGCCTTGGGGCGAAGCATTGACGCGACGTTGGTACCACGACGCGTTCCGTCGGCTATCGCATGCCGACCATATCCAACGGGTCGTTGCACAGACGAATCTGTCAGGTCCGCTCGATTGGCTCCGCGACACTCGGACCGATCGCGTTGCGTTATGGTGCACTTACCATCCGTCGGAAACCAGCCGAACAGGCTTTCTGACGAGATGCAAGCAATTGCAAGATTTTGGTATCCAACACAGTGTCGGGATGGTCGGACGCCCGCAAGACTTTGACGAAATCACCGTGATGCGTGCGGAACTTCCGCCAGAAACCTATTTGTGGATCAACGCCTACGATAGCGGTGACGGGACGAAATTTCCCTACTCACCCACCGAGCGGAATCGTCTCACGGAGATCGACCCGTATTTCCCGACGAACATCGTCGATCACCCGAGTTTGGGACGAGATTGCAGAACCGGTCGGTCGGTGATCTCTGTTGATGGAGATGGGACCATCCGTCGTTGTCACTTCGTTCGCACACCGATCGGTAACATCTACGATCCCGATTGGCAGTCCGCCCTGACATCGCGACCGTGCCCCAACAACACCTGCGGTTGCCACATCGGTTACGTCCACATGCCGGAACTTGGGCAAGAGGCAATCTACGGCGACGAAATTCTCGCACGCATTCCGCAGACACGTGTCCTCGAAGATTCAACAGCGATACCAAACCGATGAGTCATCGTTGACGAACAACGAATTCAAGGTTCCACCGCAACGTCGATTTCGTTGGTGTCGTACTCGCTACGCGTCCGGATGGCGAGGTAAGGGGTGACAGGTTCGACTCGGCCTTTCAGCTGAATGGGAACGAGCGGTTGAGTAACCACCTTTCTGCCAACCAACTGTTCTGTTCCTGGACCAACCACGACTTGCCCCGGTTTTGCGACGGAAGATTCCAACCGGCTGGCAACATTGACTGTGTCCCCGATGACGGTATAGTCCTTGCGGGTCAAGCTGCCGATGTCTCCGACGACCGCTGGTCCGCTGTTGATCCCCACGCGGATTCCGATATCCGGCTGGTCGGGATTGGCGGCGTTGTATCGCTGAATTTCGAGCTGCATTTGCAACGCGGCTTTGACTGCATGCAACGCATGCTGCGGTTGTTCCAGCGGAGCACCGAAAAACGCCAGCATGCCATCGCCCATGAACTTGTCGAGCGTTCCTTTGTGCAGAAACACGCACTCACTGAGCATCTCGAACACGGTGTTCAACAGACGAACAACATCGGCCGGCTTGAGTTTTTCCGAGAGCGTCGTGAAACCGCACAGGTCTGCGAAAAGCACGCTGACGACCCGGTCTTCGGCCATCATTTCTTGATCATCGGCGCGGGCCAAGATTTGCTCGACAACGGCCGCCGGGTGATAACGGGACAATCGTTGCCGTTTAACCTGCTCAGCCGCGATCTCTTCCCGCAACCGAGCCTGCTCCAGAGCGACAGCCGAGAACAACGACATCGCCGTGACAAGTTCCAAATGGCTTTGCAAAAAGCGTTCCCGATTGCCAACGGTATCGATGTAGATCACACCGTCGACGTTTCCCTTGTTGTATAGAGGCACGCACATTGCGGCTTTGATGTCGAAGCTATGAATACTTTTGGCTTCGGCAAAACGCGAATCGCTTGTGGCATCGCCCACCAACAAGGAGCGTTGCATCCGAATCGCCTCGTCGGTGATGCTTCGACTGATCCCAAAGGGAACGGACTTCTTGTCACTCGGTTCACGGCCACGGATCTTCATGGCCTGGGGGATCAGCTCGTTGGTCTTGTCATCGATCAAGCAAATCAGACCACGCTGAGCGGGCACATGCTGGAAGACCAGATCGAGAATGCCTTCGAGCATCTGTTCCAGGGCATCGGTTTTGGCGAGCGCTTCACCGAGTCGGCTGAACAACTCAATTCCCAGCGGTCCCGACGCCCCTACGGTACTCAATGGGCCATCTTCGTCGATGGGCACCGCACTGGCTTCCAAACTTTCCAGCCGCCCGCCACCGACGTTCGCCGACTCGCCTCCGGATCCAACCATCCGCAGCATGCTCGTTAAGTCGATCGACATGCTCACGTTTGGAGCCGGTCCGTCCTCAAAACGCACGCTGCTCTCGGCTTGCTCACGGCGGGTCGATTTCGGAGTGCTCTTGGAACTGGCATCGCCCGTGCGAAAGACGATCGCAAGCGGTCCCAGGTTGATCACATCGCCGTCTTTAAGAGTTTGCTCGGCCACGGGCGACTGATTGACAAAAGTCCCGTTTCGGCTGCCGGCATCTTTGACACGCCACTTTCCGCCGATCACCAGTAACGTCGCGTGATGGCGGCTCATTCCGGCGACACTGTCCGGGAAGACCATATCACAGTTGGCGGCCCGTCCCATCGTGACCACCGCCTGTGAGAGAACTCGCTGCCGCGGCTCTCCGGCGATCTCGTATTCCAGCGTGCAAGATTGAATTTTATCGGTACCGGTCAACGGTTTCCCTCCGTGGGAACGGCTTCATTGTTCCCTTCGTTGCGCGTCCATCGCAATCGTGATTCAAACATCCCCGCCATGTCTGTGTGTGATCCGCCCATTGTGATCACACGAAAACAGTTTCACAAGTTGGCTATTCTCGAAACCCGAAAAATACCGGCCGGTTGCGATGGCTGATCTCAAGCAGGGACAACCGAGGGAACACAACACCACTCGTTGTCGTCGCCGCTGAAGACGAGTCAGACGATCGAAACCGACATCTTTTCATCTTAATATATTTACGACTCTGGAATCGGCTCCAGTTGTGCTTCGGTGAAACAAGACATCGAAAACAACAGGTTTTTCTCTTCACATTGTTGTTCGTAGCCGTCCGGCATCGCACTGATCGTGGCGTCGTCCCACTCGACGACGTACTGAGGATCGGATTTCTTTCCGATCGTATCGCGAACCACACCGGTCCAACCCGCACATTCGACATCTGGAAATTCAGGGGCCGTGATTCCCGGACGAACGCGAACCGGAGTGCCGAGGGCAAACCCCTTTTTTCGACTGGCTTTCTTCTTGGCCATGGAAATCCCGCGGGGAAACGACAGACGGTCAGCGAAACAGACCCCCCATTTCAAATAAGGGGGCTAATTAGCCGTCCATTGTAGAAGGCCATTCACGAATTTCCAGCCGACAGGCCATTTCCACCGGATTCCGATCGCAGTGTCTTAATATTCCGCTTCCGCGTAGGAGTCGCCCAGCGGTTCCAAGTAGCGGGAATCGGAATCTTGGCTGAGTGCGTTGTAGGCGTTGGCAACGTCGTGCAGTTCGTTGTTGACGGCGAACGAAATCTCCGAAAGACCGACCACCAAAGACAACGTGACAATCGTTCCAATCAGAACCAGTTCCGCCGACATAATGTAGCCGGCTTCGTCGTTGAACAGCTTACGAGCGAGGTTGAACATCAAAAGAAGCTCCATCGAAAGGTTTGTCGAGGTCGTCGGAAGTGCAAACCGGGATTACGGTCTCGATACGCTCCGTCGCAGCATCAGCTCCGTCATGGAAACATAGGTCGAGAATTCACACGTGTCGTCCGAAATCAACAAAATCCTAAAAATGGTTGCCGAAACGCCACACACACCGCCGCGATTCCGAACTTGGTTTAGCGAAATGCCGGAGCCAGCACGTCCATCGCTTCAAGTTCTTCGATGATCGGTCCCATCTTCGCCGGATCGACGTTCGCCAATGGCGAGCGGATCGGTCCGCAATCGACGCCCAAATGCTTCATCAAGGCTTTCGATGTTCCCAAGAAACCGGTCTTTCGCATGGCATCGACCATTCGCACCGAAAGCCCTTGCTCGTGCCGAGCGGTTTCCAAATCGCCGCGTTCGCAGGCATCGAGAATCCGTCGGTAGAGCGGCGCTGCAAAGTTGTACGTGCTGCCAACGGCTGCCCGCACACCAAAAATCCATGCCGCAATCAACATTTGATCGGTCCCGAAGAACACCTTGGCATTCGGGTCGACGGCTTGCGTGAGTTGAAGCAATTCCAGGTCCGTGCTGCTGAATTTGTAGCCGGCGTAGTTGGGGACTTCCTCTCGGAATCGTTGGGCAATCTCAGGCAACGACAACGTCAGACCGGTCATCGGTGGGATGTGGTAATAGTAAAACGGCAAATCCTCGGCAGCGGCGGCGACGGGCTTCATGAAATCGACCAAGTCGGCCACACTCGCCGGTTTGAAATATGATGGTGCCACCGCGGAAATTGCCGTCAGTCCCAATTCGCTGGATTGACGTGCCAGTTCGATCGCATCGGGCTGCGAGTGGCTCCCGACATGCGAAATGACTTGCAGTTCGGTCCCGCGAGCCACATTCGCCCATTGCTCGTTGAGGGCCATTCGCTCCGGCAACGTCAGTGAATGACATTCGCCAGTGCTCCCAGCGATGAAAACGCCATCCACCTCGGTCGCCAAACAATGTTCCGCCATCGGTTCGACGGAATCAAGATTCAACGCCCCGTCGGCACACATCGGCGTGTAAGCGGCGGCAATCAGTTCGGTTCTTGTCATGGGAAGTTGATCCAAGATCCTCCGTAGCTCATTCGGTCGAAAAACGGGTCGGTCCGGCTTTCCACCTGGTCACCACGAAGACGTGTATTTGATGGTTTCAGTCAACACCATACCGTGCGATTATGCTGCACGCACTTGGCTTTCCGGATGCAACTTGAGTTTCTTTCCGAAACGATCACAGGCTTTGTAAAAATACCACTAGATTACGCAGATTCTCCGGATTAAGCGGAGTTTCGAGTTGGTGGTGCCATTCCGAAAAGACTTCCTCTAGCGATGTCGCTCGTCCATCGTGCAACCACCGATCGCGTTGACTCACGCCCCGCAGCGAGGGCGGGCTGAACTTGCGATTGCCAACCGTGTCGTGCAGACCAACATCGTACGCACCGTCGGTCGTGTAGGTGAACGACGGCACATGACATTCCGCACATCCCTGGGATTGAAAAACCGCCCGTCCTTTTTCAATCTGCTTCTGGATGTCAGGATCGTTTCGCGCATCGCGAGCGTCGATCAGCGATGGTGCAAAGTCGAGGGTGAACAAATACGTCGCCAAATCGCCAGCGGTTTCAGCGGTGATCGTACCGCCCCGCATGGTGGTTTCGACGGACTTCCGCATTTGTTCGGTGAGTTCCCGAACCGAACCGTTCCAGGCCCAGTCATTCGTGTCCGCAACGCCACCGAGAGAGAGCACGCGTTTCGGATCGCCGTACGCACCATCGCCGAGCGTGTCCGCCAAACCGTTGTTGGTGTGTCCATCGGGATGACACGACTGGCAACTCATCCACCCCACGTGCGACAACCGACCGGAATGAAACAACCGTTCGCCCCGATCCTTCGCCGACAACGTTCGCGGCGGCCCCAGGGGAACCGTCTTGATGACAGCTTGTTCCGCGAGATCGACAATCGTCATCGAATCCGATAGTTGATTCAGCACGACAGCCCGATCATGTTTTGAGTCGACAATCACCTCCACCGGACGCGAACCAACCGAAAGACGTTGCACCGCATTCCAATCCGGCGAACAGATCGCAAGTTTGTCGATGCCGCCCAAGCAGACCAGCCAATCGTCCTTGAACGGCACTAACGCTTCGGGATCGCTGGCCCCACCGCCGATGTCACCGCCCAGACGGACCAGTCGGCTGTCTTCGAGGATATTGCTTTCGGGATCAATCCAATCGGTGATCGCCAACGACCGGACGGCGTTCGTCATCAACACACCCCAGCGGATGTTCTGAGCGGTCGTGTGTGCGGTGTCGGTGAGAATTTGATGCGTCAGCCACAACCGCCCATCCCGCACGATCATGTCCGTGATGTTATGAGCCGGGATGTCGTGAATCGCACGAATTTGCCAGTCATCACAACTGACAACCGCCAACCGTCCACCGAACGCATCCGCGACAACCAGCGTATTATCATCCAAAAAGGTTTGCGACTCGGGAGCGAACGGCAAATCGATCGTCTTCAAAACGTTGGGCGGGTTGGCGTCCAAATTGACCACACTCAGCCGCCGGGACCACAACGACGTTACAAATCCCAGGCTACGTTGTTCCTCGACCGCAACTCGCACCGGATACTTCGCAACCGGCACCCGGAACCGCACAATCGGCGTTTCGTCTCGAACTTGGAAGCCAATCAGCTCGTGCGATTGGAAATCGGTGACGAGGTATTCATCACCGAATCGCTGTAGGTCAGTTGGTTCCCGAGCGATGTGATACTCGCCGACGACCTCCAATCGCTCCGAATCCAACCGCGAGACGCTACCGCCACGTCGGTTGGCGATCCACACGCCGCTGCCATCCGCCGACACCACCGCAGCGACAGGGTGTCTCGCCGTCACCCGATCGGAAACGTCTTCAGATGCCGAAACCTGCGCTGAGCAAACCGTTCCGGTTGTCATCCAGAAGAAAAAAATCAATAACCGATTCACGCTATCCGTCCTTCCCTCATCTCATCGCCTCCCATTCTGCAAAGTCGCAACTCATTATGTTAGCATCTGCCGAGACAAGTTTGCGTTCACGACTTCCAAAAAGGTTCGACACAATGTCATCTCGTCTGCTCTTGTTGGTTTTGCTGTTGGTGTCTCTTCCCCTTCGAGCCGCGGAACGTCCACCGAATATTGTATTGATCGTGGCTGATGACCTCGGTTGGAACGAACTTGGTTGCTATGGACAAAAGTGGATCAAGACCCCATATATCGACAGCATCGCCGAGCAGGGAATTCGGTTTACGGATTTCTATTCTGGGAACGCCGTGTGTGCACCGTCACGATGCAACTTGATGACCGGCAAACATCCCGGACACGCTTATATCCGTACCAATGGGAACCCGAAGAAAACGCCCGAATATCTTGCTGAGAAGGAAAAAAACGGCTGGGAGTTTCCCGGTCAGAATCCTATTCCGAGTGAGGAAGTCACGATTGCAGAAGTCCTCAAGCAGAAAGACTATGCCACGATGGCCGCCGGAAAATGGGGGCTCGGTCATTTCGGCACGACTGGCGATCCGAACAAACAGGGGTTCGATTTATTCTACGGTTTCAATTGCCAAGTTCATGCCCACAATCACTATCCCAAGTTCCTATGGCGGAACAATCAAAAAATCCCGCAACCGGGCAACGATCGCACACTGAACGGCAAAACGTTCTCCCAAGATGGTTTCACCAAAACGGCTCTCGACTTCATCCGTGAGAAAAAAGACGAACCGTTCTTTGTGTATCTGCCGTTCGCGATCCCCCACCTCTCGATTCAAGTCCCTCAGGATTCGCTCGACGAGTACACCGACGTCATCCCCGAGGAAGACTACAAACACCGTGGATACCTACAACATCCGAAACCGCGAGCCGGTTATGCGGCGATGGTCTCACATATGGATCGCGATGTCGGCAAGATTTTGAGTTTGCTCGAGGAACTCGATCTGGATGACAACACCGTGGTCTTCTTCTCCTCGGACAACGGACCGACGTACAATCGCCTCGGCGGTTCCGATTCGGAGTTCTTCGAATCCAATGGACCGATGACGGGATTAAAGGGAAGTCTGAAAGAAGGTGGAATTCGTGTGCCCATGGTTGCTCGTTGGCCCGGTCACATTCCTGCCGGCACTGTGACTGATCACCAAGCCGCGTTCTGGGATTTTCTGCCGACGATCGCCGAACTCACCGGCACCAAAGCTCCGAAAGACATTGACGGCCTAAGTTTCGCTCCCACCTTGATGGGCAAGACCGACGACCAACAACCGCGAGGTTTCTTGTATTGGGAGTTCCCGTCCTACGGCGGTCAACAAGCCGTCCGCATGGGCAAGTGGAAAGCGTTGCGGGAGAATTTGTTCCGCAAGAACAACAAGAAACCGCTGAAAACACAGCTCTACAATCTCGACGAAGATATCGCCGAAGCTCACGATGTCGCCGACCAACACCCCGACATCCTTGCCAAACTCGAAGCCATCATGGAACGCGAGCACACCCCAAGCAAATTGTTCCCGATCCCGGCCATCGATTGATGTTTTCTGATATCGTTCGTCCAAATCCCTACGAGATTTTCCCGAGATCCTCCGCAACTCCGTGGCACCAAATTGAAACACCACGGAGTGACGCAAAGTTCTTCGACTACCAACTCAGATGTGCCCCCAATGACCGATTCGCTTTCGCGAGACGACCTCTGTGCGATGTACCTGGAACAACTCCCCTACGAACCGTATCCGGTTCAGGAGGAGGCGCTTTTGGCGTGGTTCACCGACTCACAAGGCGTGCTCGTGTGTGCTCCGACTGGCACAGGCAAAACGTTGATCGCTGAAGCGGCCTTGTTCGAAGCGTTGCACACCGGCAAGAAAGCGTACCTGACAACGCCGCTGATCGCGTTGACCGAGCAAAAGTATCACGAACTCTGTGAGTCCGCCGAGAAGTGGGGCTTTTCCGCGGATGATGTCGGGCTGATCACCGGGAATCGCAAAGTGAATCCCGACGCGAAAATCCTCTGCGTCGTTGCGGAAATTTTGCTGAATCGATTGCTGCATCCCGAAGGCTTTGAGTTTGAAGATGTCGCCGCTGTGGTGATGGATGAATTCCACACGTTCAACTCGCCCGATCGAGGCATCGTCTGGGAACTCTCGCTCGGCTTGCTGCCGAAACACACGCGGCTATTGTTGCTATCGGCGACGGTCGGCAACAGTGTCGATTTTCTTGTGTGGTTGGCGAAGAGTCACGGACGACGGTTGCAACTCGTACAGGGACACGAACGGAAAGTCCCGTTGGAGTATGTGTGGGTCGGCGATCGGTTGTTGAATGAGCATCTCGAAGACATCGCTGCCGGCGACGACGAAGACCGCCGCACGCCGGTTCTGGTGTTCTGTTTCAACCGCGAGCAGTGTTGGAGCGTCGCGGAACAACTCCGCGGAAAATCGCTCATTGACAGTGATCGACAGAAACAACTCGCTGCCGAAATCGACACGCACGACCTCTCGCATGGGGCTGGTCCCAAATTGAAGACGATCCTCCTTCGCGGCGTGGGCGTGCATCACGCGGGGTTGCTGCCGAAGTATCGCCGGATCGTCGAACACCTCTTTCAAAAGAAACTTCTCAGCGTCTGCGTGTGCACCGAGACGCTCGCCGCTGGCATCAATCTTCCTGCGCGATCGGTGTTGCTCACGACACTTTTGAAAGGACCGCCCGGAAAGAAAAAAGTCATCGATGCCAGCTCCGCTCATCAAATGTTCGGTCGAGCCGGTCGCCCGCAGTTCGATACGGAAGGATACGTGTACGCACTCGCCCACGAGGATGATGTCAAAATCGCCCGTTGGAAGGAAAAACACGACACGATCCCCGAAGACACCAAAGACCCGAACTTGATCAAAGCCCGCAAACGCATCATGAAGAAGATGCCCAAGCGGCGGCAGAACGAACAGTATTGGAGTGAAGAACAGTTCGAGAAACTCACCACCGCACCACCCGGCAAACTCGCCAGTCGTGGACAACTTCCGTGGCGACTCTTGGCGTATTTGCTCGAACTCTCGCCAGATGTCGAACGCATTCGGCAGGTCATCAGCAAACGATTGCTCACCGATAAGCAATTGGAGACCTCGCAGAAAGCACTCAATCGGATGCTGAAAACCCTATGGGCTGGCGGTTTTGTCCGATTGGAACCGGCACCGCCCGAACCGCCGCCGACGGTCGTCGCGAAAACAGAAACCAACGAGCAACCCGAACCGGAAGAACCACCCGCTACTCAGGGTTTGCTTGGGGCACTCATCCAAGAAGCTCGCGAAGACGAAGGCAAAACGAAGAAACCAGAAGCCAAGAAAAAGAAGGACCAACCGGCCGACTCGCCAAACGACGACGCCGAAGCGTACGTACCTAAGTTCGCGCACCCGACAGAGAAACTCTCTCAGTTGCTCGCGTTTCGCAGTATTAATCCGATTTACGGATCGTTTCTGGTCGATCATCTCGCGAAGGCGGATCCGATTGAACGCATCCAGGCTCTGGAAAGTGTGTTGGAAATGCCGGGTTCGATGCGGCGACACGTCCGCGTGCCGGAAGATCTTCCCCGGGGACCGCTGGCGACAGAATATCTCGATAACGAACTCATCCAACGCGGACTGGCCACCGCCGAACAGTTAGCGTTCAAAACCGACGACGAAAAACGCGAACTCCCGTTCGAAGAACGTTGGACCCCCACGCTCGGCGACAAGTTGCGACTGCTGTTCGATTCCGAATTCCCTGGTGTGAAAGACGTCCGCACGATGGGTGTGTGGGTCGCGGGGGACTTGCTTTCGCTCGGCGGCGACTTCGATTTGTTCGTCCGCTCCAACGAATTGACCAAACAAGAGGGCATGGTCTTTCGGCATCTGTTGCGGCTGATTCTGCTATGCGGTGAGTTTCAGCAAGTCACGCCGCCCGGCATGGATCCCAAAGAGTGGCAAGCCGAACTGCAAGACATCGCCGACCGCGTGACCGAAAGCTGTCGCGGCGTCGATCCGGAAAGCACCGACAAAGCTATCGAAGCCGCCAAGAACCAAGCCGACCCCGTCAAAGGTGAAGCCGAAGCAGAAACCGCCGACGCCCTCACCGACCTCGACGAAGACGCCGACGAATTCGGCGGCGACTTACTGGATGAGGACTGATCGTTTACCAATCGAGTTGCTGCCTGACGCAACATTTCAGCCGTGACTCTGCTGAATATGGTGACGAGCACTCACGTAACCCTCAATGTTGTTAGGGCATGGGTCAGCGACGTTCGATTATCCATGCATGCCCACGCTAAGTGTGCCACTGCAGGCTCGTCCAGCGGTGCTTGAGTCGACGGGCGATGTGCTGGTGAACCGCACTACTAGGCAGGACAATGCCAGCACGCCTGTTCATCGAAAAACCGGAGCATTGTCAGCGGAACATTTCGACCGGCTCGTTGCCAGCTTGGCGACCGTGGCTGACACCTTCGGTGATCGAGAACGCCGCCCAGACCGGTTCGTGGTCGGAGACTTCCAGAGCTTCTTCGAGTGTCAGACCGAATTCGTCAGCCATTCGCAGCACACCAGATTGGCCTTGGAATTCCACGGTCGAGCGACTGTCGAAGATCAGATTGTCGTAGGTCTTCGTGCCCCGTGTGTTGGTCGGCACACCGGAGATCACCGCCACCAACGACGGCAACTTCCCGAGTCGACCGAGGTGATACGGGTCGGCGTTCAAGTCGCCCAAGAGAATCACGTCGTCTTCGCGAATTCGGTCCTGCTGAACCTGCACGAACACATCGGCCAACGCATCAACTTCATAATCGACTTCGTCCGGGTCCGTGTGAATGTTGACGAGCGTAAACCGAAACGGATTGGCAACCCCCACGGCTTGGAACGTCGCCACCAATGGTTCGCGGTGCAACAAATCTTGCGGATCGTTCACAGTGTAGACCGACTGCGGAACCACTTCCAAACGGTTCGTATCATACACGAACACATATTGTTCCTTGCTGGATGTTCGCCCCAACCGCGGACCGATCACGTAATCATACTTGGAGCCGTCGCTGTTCACGAGTGACAGAAACCGGGGAATCACGTCCTGCTGTTTCGACCGCAATTCCTGAATCGCAACGACATCGAAACGTCGCACGATCTGCGCCAAAATTTCCGTCGCCCTGCGGTTTTCGAGTTTGCTTTGACCGAAGACCTGAATGTTGAACGACGCGACCGTCAGCGAGTCCGCCGACTTCAGAACTGGTGAACCATCGGTTGACGCTGTCTGCTGTGGTTGATCGGTTTTTGGCTTCAGGGCGTCTTTGACAACTTCCTTCGCCTTGCGTTTGATGGCCAACTCGACGGCATCAAAGTCGCACCCCGAGAAAAGCGTCCCGCAAGTCACTGCGAGACAGGCCAAAATATACGGACGAAGAACAGTAGCGACCATGAAACGCCTCCTTGCGTACCGGGTCGGATGGGAACAATCCGCGGGACCGTAGCGAAAAGTTCAGACAGCGTCTAGACCGATCCCGGCCACCCAATCGAGACATGGTCGAGATACGACGACATCAACGCGACGGCCCGAAAGACCAGACAGCCGCAATGTGGGTCTACCAATGTCACACGAACTGGAGGTGTTTTTGCCCTCAAAGGTTTCTGTCCACAATCCGACTGACAGCACCGCCGCCGCCACACATCCGCTATACTATTGGCCCCACTTTGAGCCAAAGGAACTCCCATGACATTCATTCGCCCCACCCACACGCTAGTCTGTGGACTACTATGTGTCTTGCTGACCTCTCACCAAAACAATGCGGTGGCTGATGACGCAGTCGGCGCCGATCTCCTGCTCAAGGGAGGAACAATCCACACCGGCGATGGTCAACCGGGCCAGCTTGGTGACGTTGCAATCTCTGATGGAAAGATCGTCGCTGTCGGAGAGTTCCAGGCCGGTCTGATCAAACGCACGGTTGACTGTACCGGCTATATCGTCTCACCAGGATTCATCGATCTTCACTCCCATAGCGATGGACCCATCGTCAGGAAAGAGACCCGGCTGGCGGCCAACTTTCTCACGCAAGGTTGCACAACGGCACTGACCGGGAACTGCGGAAGTGGACCTGTCGACGTGGGCGAGTTCTACGAAACAGTCGACGAGTACGGTGCCGGAATCAACATTGCTCATCTTTTGCCTCAAGGGTCACTTCGACGAAAAGTCTTAGGAAGCGAACGAAGAGCGGCCACGGCCGATGAAATGCACGAAATGACATCGCTAACAAAAAAGGCGATGGAAGACGGTGCGTGGGGTATGTCGACCGGGTTGATTTATGTGCCAAGTTCCTATGCCGACACAAAAGAACTCATCCAGACTGCTCGCGTGGTCGCCAAACATGGCGGGATATACGTCAGCCATATTCGCGGAGAAGGAACCGGGTTGCTCGCCGCCGTTGATGAAGCCATCAAGATCGGTCAAGAAGCGGAACTTCCAGTTCACGTCTCACACTTCAAGTCGTCTGGCAAAAATTCCTGGGGCCTGGTTCGTGTGGCCATTGATCGTATCGAAGAACTCAGAGCAAAAGGGCAGCAAATCACTGCGGATCAGTATCCGTATATCGCCTCAAGTACGTCACTGGCAGCGACGTTCCTACCTGCGTGGGCCCGAGCGGGAGGGTCGCAAAAAATGCTCGAACGTCTCAACAACAGCGACGATTCCGAAAGAATCCATCGTGCGATTCGCCGCAAACTGGAACTCACCAACCAAGGAGAGCTGATTCAGATCGCCCGCTATCGTCCGAAACCGCAATGGGCGGGAATGAGGATCAGTGAAATTGCAGCCGACCAAAAGACGGCTCCTTTTGATTTGCTAATCGAAATGCTTCAAAAGGACAGCGGCACGAAGGTCGTCAATTTCGGAATCAGTGAAGAGGATGTTCGCTATGTGATGAAACGTCCCTGGGTCGCGACAGCTTCGGATGGCTCGGCTCGCATTCCTAGCGAAGAGGTACCTCACCCAAGAAACTATGGCACCTTTCCTCGCAAGATCGGTCATTATTCAGTGCAAGAACAAGTGATCGATCTTCCGCATGCCATCCGGAGTGCAACAGGGCTTCCCGCCGACATTCTTGGACTGCAAGATCGTGGCTATCTTCGTGTCGGCTATGCAGCCGACATTGCAGTCTGGAAGAAGCAAGAATTGATTGATCAAGCCACCTTCAAAGCCCCTGATCGGTATTCAACGGGGATTCGGTATTTGCTCGTCAACGGTGTCCCGGCGATCTGGGACAGCAACATCACAGGCGCGTTGGCAGGAAAAGCCCTCCGGCATTCGAGCAACGAACGCGAAATGCCAAGCGTGAGCAGCGTAGTTCGGAAGTACTTTCCAATCGGGTCGTCCGGAGGACTTGCGGTGCTCGTCACCAAAGATGGCAAGGTGATTCATAGTCGCGGTTACGGCACAGTTCGGAACAATCAACGAGTCACCTCACGAACACAATTGTCGCTAGCTTCGATCACCAAACAATACGCCGCTATGTGCGTCGCGATGCTAGTCGAAGCGGGAAAGCTAGATCTTGATGAACCGGTTTCAACTTATCTCCCCGACCTAGACTTGCCGACGAACGGGCGAGAGCTGTTGGTCAGGGATCTCATCAGGCACACGAGTGGGCTTGCGAACTTCATCAAGCAGAACGAGAAGGAGTCGATTGCGGAGTTCAAGAAACGACACAACCTCACATGGCTGTCTAATACAACACATGCACAGTGGCTAGCAACAACGCAACTCAAAAGACCACCGGGTACCGAATACGAGTACACGAATTCCGGCTATGTCCTGTTAGCAAGACTCATTGAAGTCACTAGCGGCCGTCCATTTCACGAGTTTCAAAAGCAACGAATCTTTGATGTGTTAGAGTTCAAAGACTCCTCAGACAGCACTCGGTTCAACGGTTCAGGAAGCATGAGGACATCTCTTCGCGACTACGCGATTTGGGATCAAGCATTATGGGACAAAAATGAGATGTTACTCAGCAGACAGGGTTTCGACATGCTGTTTCAGCGAGGAACGCTTGATGACGGGACACCAGTCGACTACGGATTTGGATGGAAGCTAACTTATGAAGACGACAAATTAGTCACAGCAGAACATGGCGGCTGGGGAAGCGGAACCACTGCTGCCAGAAATCAAATCAAGCGATTCATTGACGATCGAATCACAGTCGCAGTCTTTGCACAAGAACATCCAGAGTTCGGCCGTAAAAACGAGGCGGGAGAAAAGATTCGAGAAGTAATAGTCGACGAAATCTACAAAGCTGTGCGTTAGTCTCAACATTGACATCTTCGAACAACAACCCACGCAACAAGCCCCTAACCAAAGTCGAGTCGCGTGGGTTGATAGTTCTCAATCGGGTTGTCGAAAGGACGCTATTGTCGACCCGCTGTTGATTTCCAGCGGATCAACTACCATTTCGAAGATTGTCCCTGACTTCGAAACCTAGTGTCCGATCAGATGGTGATTTGTCGGTTGTTTCCGGTGATGGCCGAAAACCCGTTCCTGCACTTGGAGGGGCACAATGTTCGGACCGACCGTCGGCGGGAACGTCGATCACTTTCAACGGAGGACTTCGGGCGATTATTGGTGGCAACCCGGCCGAGCAAACAGGCGTTCCGATATTTGACCGGGGAAGATCGCTACATCCTCTATCTGACGGCCAGCCGGACTGGTTTGCGGGTACAGGAACTCACCTCTCTGACTCGGGGGCATTTCGATCTGACCGCCGAAGTTCCGACAGTCGCAATCAACGCGGTAGACGATAAGGCCCGACGCGGCGAAACGATCCCGCTTCATCCGGAAGTCGTAAGGGAGTTATCGCGATGGTTTGAACTGCGGTCGCGCTGTGCGACTTCGGTGCCGATCACAGGGAACTGGCGAGACGAACCATTGTGGCCGGGAAGTTGGTGGCGAGTAGCGGCAAAGATGCTCCGCAAGGATCTGCAAGCGGTTCGATCGGCGTGGATTAAAGAGGCGTCTGATGATGCCGAACGCGGACGCCGGGAGCAATCTGACCGACTCACCTTCACCGACGACAATGGTCGTGTATTTGACTTCCACAGTCTGCGTGGACAGTTCGTGAGCGATCTTGGCCGGGCTGGTGTCTCGTTGCAGGATGCCCAGAAACTGGCAAGGCATTCTGACCCGCGACTGACGGCCAACTTCTACACCCACCTGTCGGTCAGTGATTTGTCCGAATCTGTTTCGAAACTTCCGCACGTCCCGACCGAACATCGCGAAACAGTTGCAGCGACCGGCACCGATGGAAATTGTGAGACCAACCACAGGACCAAAACGGGTGCCGAACAGTGCCGTTCAATGCCGAAACCTGAGTTTTTCACGGGCTTGAAACTGGTCGAATTAGCCAAAGAGAAAACCCGCAAGTCTCAGTCAGATGAGGACTTACGGGTTGATTCGATTGAAGAGGCGCCGCCCGGATTTGAACCGGGGATGGCGGATTTGCAATCCGCTGCCTTAGGCCACTTGGCTACGGCGCCTGATTGTTTGCTACAAAAACATTGATCGGCAAATTGGGAACATCAATTGAGTGAAATTCTCGATTCTTTCCAGATCATGCTTGCAACTTGCGTAAACGAATCCTAGTGCCAGCGGTGCATTCGGTCAAGACATACTGAATCCATCGGTTTTGAGAACCTCAACCGCCGCCTCTTGACTCTGTGGGAATCGTCAGGACTTGCAATTCTGTGTTGAACATTTGAATTAAGGCGTGCAAGATCGACGCCAACAATGGCCCAATGAACACGCCCCAAAGCCCCATGGCTTGAATTCCGCCGAGTACGCAGACGAACCCAAGTAAGGGATGCAGCTTGGCGTTGGATTGCAACACGAACACGCGAACGAGATTGTCCATCGACCCCACAATCGCGACGCCGAGCACCCACATGACGACCGCCTGCCAAACATTGCCGTCGAGAAACAACCACAATACACAAGGGCCCCAAACAAGAGCCGTGCCGAAAAGCGGGATCAGCGAGCATAACGTGGCCAGCGGAAATATCAGATAGAATGGACGGAAGCCGAACGTGGCCACCATCACTGCGGCGGCAAAGCCTTGAACAATAGCCGCAAGGAATGTGCCAGCGGCGATGGCTCGGGTGGTGGTGTTGAACTTCGTGATCAACTGATCCTGCTGATTCTTTTGGAGCGGGATCAGCTTCTCGGCTGCCGATCGGAAGGCGTCGCCATCGGCCAGAAAGTAGTAGAAGGCGATAATAAAAATGGTCATCTGAACGAGAGCCGCCACGAGTGCGCCCATAAACCCAATTGCGGTTCCGAGAATTCCCGATGTCTGACGAGAAAGCCATTTCGCAGCGGTTTGCAACGCTCGTTCCACTTCCCGTTCGATTTGCAACGCGTTCCAATTTGTCCCGAACAGCGAATTCAGTCGGCTGGCCACACGTTCGCCGTCAATTTCTCGTTCCACCATTCGTGACCACTCCAGAAAGGATTCGTCACGGATGGCCCCGGAAACGAAGTTGCCGAGTTTGATGGACAACAAAAACACCGTCATGACGACCGGAATCAAGACGACCAACAGGACGATTCCGGTCGAAACCCCCGCCGCAAACCGATTTCGGCCCTGAAATCGCCGACAAAGACGCCGGTACAGAGGCTGGCAAATGACGGCCAACACGCCGGCCAGAAACAAAGAGAGTAGAAACGGGGCCACGACCTGAAAAAACAGGACGCCGATCACGACAATCAACGTCGTGATGATGGCCAACGACGTCCACTGGATGGTCGTGGACTTTCCTGAATTCGAGCTTTCGGCCGGTGTTTGATTGGACACAAGCACACTTCCAATATTTTTTTGTGGATATCGCACGCAGAACTGTTTATACTCGGTCCGACTTCAAGATGCTCACCTGTTGACTAAGACTTCCAATTATCAGCTCGAGTCGCTTTCTCAGCGTCGGTTTTGATTCTCGGGCGAATACCCTTTCCAATTTGAATTGCGAATTCGCTTCGCTGATAATCCCTACCAATTACCCTCATGGATGGTTCTCATGCCACGACGACTGATTGTCACACTGACTGCAGCCAACCGGGTCGGCATTTTAGCAGCTGTCTCAAACGCATTGGCGGAACTCAGCGGAGATCTTCAGGAAATCCGCCAAACCGTTGTGCAAAAGTTTTTCACGATGATCATCGTCGCCGACTTTCCCGAGCATCGGGAACCACAAGTCGTGCTGGATCATATCCGTGACGTCTGCCGGCCGTATTCTGTCGATGTGACGTTGAAAGATCCGCTGGATGAGCAGTTGCAAAACGATGCTCCGCAGGAACTTGCTCGCTACTGGCTGACAATGCGGGGGCACAACGAACCCGAAGTCATGCGGCGGGTCTCCTCGCGATTGGCACAAGATCACATCGATATTTGCAACATGCATGCGATTAATACCGATCAAGGCGACCGGTTCCGTTTCCTCATGGAAATCGCCGTGCCCGCAAACATCGATATCGACTTACTGCAAGCCGATTTGATGTGTCTTGGCGAGCAAGGCAACATGGACGGTGTCGCCATTCAAGAAATTGAATTGGATGACTCGGCGATCTATCAACGAACAAACATGTTCATGGCCGACCTATCCGCCATTGACTAGATTCTGTTTGGAATCATGTCGTCAACCGGGAGCACACAAACGCTCTCCACAAGCGGTATGCGTTCTAACTCAAAGTCAGTGATGATTGTCCTTTCGGGAGCGCGAAACACACGGTTGTGGTTTTCGCGTCTCGCAGCCACGTCCCAGTCTTCAGGTCGCGTGGGTTGTAAACTTCACGGAGTTTCACAACCTGATCGCCCTCGGTCACACGGGGTTGCCCAGTGACTTCGCGATTCCACTCTAGCGTGTAGTTCGGACAATCAAACGGAGCGTGGAAGACAAGCTTCTCACCCTGGCGTTCAATCCGAGTCAGTTCTTTAGCGGCCCAGTACCGACCGATTTCACTGACCTTCATCCACAACGTGTCGTTCGCAAAACGCTTATTGACCGCCGTCACGACCCGTTGAAACGCGTGGAATCCGGTTTTTGATCCGTGGCAATACATGCCCGGCCAATGACACAGAAACACCGCCGGTTCGCCCCGCGTGATCAATTCCACCAACCGACCGGCAGACGCATCTTCGTTGGCATACCGATCGGGATCTGGTTCCAAATCGCCATCCCAACCGCCGAACCAATCCCCGGTTCCAGCCACGACATTCACAGTTGCCCGTACGTCGTCGGTGCCCAATCCGGAAGCAAACTCAACTTGCGGAGCCGTGGTTTCCTGATTGCCGACCACGTACTTGAAATAGTGTGGCAAGTCGGTCCCATACACATCTCGAACAGCTTCGAAGACGGCCTGCGACAATTCCGGCTTAACGAAATTCCCGAATCCGCCCGGCGTCGTGACACCTTCACAGGGGAGATCACAATTCTTGAGAATTCGCAACGCATACGCGAGATACGCCGCGAGTTCGTCGATGCTTTTCTTCTCCCGAGGGTAGCTGTTCTCCATTGTGGCGGGACTGATTTCCTCGAACGGCCGTCCGGTTTTGAGGTCGATCACTCGCGTGTGGGTGATCATCTCCGGATGGATATCCCAGTTCGGAACCATCAGCGTGCGGACCAGTTTCAGACTGTCTTGAAGTTGTTTTCGTGACCATCCTGGCAACTCACGATCCATCCACCCCACACACGCCGGGTACGGCACGATACTGTATTTGCCTTTAACGCCGTTCTCCGCACACCACTCTCCGAATTCCCGGACGAACGCATCGGGGATTTCGCGTGGCCATGTTTGCCAAGGCGTGTTGTAACGTCCCGGCCATGCAGCGGCGAATTGGGGCGTGCAAAAATGTCCCATGTTGACCAGGCATGTGGAGTCGTCAATGATGAACGACAACGGCACACGGCCCTGCGGATTCAACACCGTGACGGACTCATCTTGCTTCGCCCGCTCCCCCTGGGGAATCTGAGAGTGTGCAGCCGCCGACAATTGCGAAGGCAACCAAGCCATGCCAGCCGCTCCAACCGCCGACCGCTTCAAGAATTCACGCCGATCGAAAGACTGCATCGTTTTCCTCTTTGCTGTTGAGTCGCTGGGGAACTTCTTGCAACCGACATCTGTCCCCACCATACGCTGCCCCCTCAACGGATGCAATTTCACCGATCCAAACGATTGCATGCCCTCCACGGACCACCAAGACCAGATTACAGCCTAACTCAGCATACGTTCGACGATTCGGGAGATTCGTTCGATGGCGAGTTGAATCTCCTCGCTGGTCGTCTCAAAGCTGACGGAAAACCGGATTGCCGAGCGGTACACGTCTTCCGACAACCCCATTGCAACCAGAGCTTGATTCGGCATGGTCGAGCCGCTCGCACATGTGCTGCCCAGAGAACAGCAGATTCCGGCCAAATCGAGATTGACCAACAATGCTTCGGCATCGACGCCGACAAACGAGATATTCAGTGTGTTTGGCAGACGCTCGGCTCCAATGCCATTTACGACCGCATGGGGAATCGATTTGAGAAGGCCCACTTGGAGTTCGTCCCGTCGTTGTTGCATGTGTTGCGTTCGCGTCGTTTGATCGCCGTGCCACAACTCCAACGCCTTCGCCATCCCGACCGCCAACGCCACGGGTTCCGTACCGGGACGATGCTCACTTTCTTGATGTCCCCCGCGAAGCAACGGCGGCAATTTCGTGCCTCGGCGAAGTAGCAACGCCCCAATTCCCCGGGGCCCATGGAACTTGTGAGCTGCCAACGACATCGCCGTGCAGCCAAGTTCCGCGAACGATACCGGGATTTTCCCAACCGCCTGAACCGCATCGACATGCAACGGCACACCACGTTCGCGGCAAAATTCGGCGAGCAGTCGCAACTCCTGCACGACGCCGGTTTCGTTATGAGCCAAAATGACGGTTGCCATCCGAAGGTCCGACGCATCCAAATTCAATAGCTGATCATGTTGCAATCGGCCGTTTGAGTCGACGTCGAGAAACTGCAACCAGAACTCGCGATCACGTTCCAACGTCCGGCAACACTCCAAACTGGCCAAGTGTTCTCCGGCCGTCAGCAGAATGCCCCCTGGCGATGTCGCCTGTGCAAACCCCAAGAGCGCCAGATTCGTCGATTCCGTGCCACCACTGGTGAAAATTATTTCACTAGTATCAGCTTGAAGGATCGAGGCCATCGTCTCGCGGGCATCCTCCAACGCTCGCCTTGCGCTTCTTCCCAGGGCGTGATGACTCCCCGGATTCGCAAAACTCGCCCGCCAATGTTCATTCATCGCCTCCAGCACTTCGGGCCGTGGGCGAGTTGTGGCGTTGTTATCCAGATAAATGGTCGTGGGCATTCTCGTCACACATCAGGTTCGTGAATTTCAACATCTTCAGACTTGCAGTGGCTTGAAAACTCGTTATCCTAACCCAATTCTAGACTTCTTCTAAGAGAGATCACGGGTGCTGCTATGGCGGAACTTCGAGGACAAGCCAAAAAAATCGATCGCCTGATCGAAACCAAGACCAAGTTGGCCGACAAATACGAACGTAAAGCCATCAATACCGCGAGCCAACCGCAACGCAAGTCGGCAATGTATCGCTCCAACCGATTCCGTCGTCAGATCGCGAACCTGATTCGCCAGCGGGACGCGATTGTCGCTGAATACTCGAACTAGACCCTGTCTAGTTTCGATGTAGCGGGTGACGTGCGTGGTCCGTGAGGAAAACCCGTCCGAAGACGCTACACAGACGGTCAAAGCGCTCAAAAGAGTGCGTCAGCCACAAAAATACACCTTAACCGCACAAAGCATTTTCGTCTTGTGCGGTTTGTGTTGCGTTACTGGTCAAGCAGATAGACCGTCATCGAGCGTGCGCCGTGGGCTCCGATGACGAGTGACTGCTCAATATCGGCTGTTTTCGACGGACCGGCGATCCAGGCACCAAATCCCTGCTTCGAGAATGCAGTGGGGGAGTTGGCTTCCAACCACGCATATGCTTCGTGCAGATTGCTCACGACGTGACCACCTTCCACAACCAACGCAATATGTTGTGGAAGAAAGTACAGAACACGGTGCTTCAAGGTCTCGTCACTGACCCAAACGGCACCGTTTTCCGCGACGGCTAACCGAGCTGGCAGAACGGCGAAGTCGATGTCTTCCAAATCGTGGGGATCATCAATGGTGTCTGGGTCGACGTTGCCCACATCCAACCCAGAGATCAGCGAGACGGTTTTTTGCCCTTCTGTGAAGGCCAGCAGTTCTCGCAAATGATCTTGGATCTGCGAGACATTGTCAACGGGAACACAGACTCCGCCGATTCCCCCCAATGTTTCTGCAAACTGCTCACGCGGATCGGGATAGGTTGTCCAATCCCCGGCGAGTGTGGGATGCGAAACCGCCTCCACCAACTGCCCGCGAACCCGCTTTAAAACTTCATCTCGGCTGGACATAACATTCCGATCGGGACTGAACTCCAAAGTGCATTACGCACCTGGTTTGTTTCGGGCAGGGGCGAAGTTGATGTTTTGGATGTAACGAATCATCTTCGTTTTGCCATCGGATGTCTTCTGCATCCGTCCGCTGACTGCCCCGACCGCACTGATGACGTACTCATAATTGAGATTGTAGTCAGCTTCGATCTCGACTTCTTGTTCCTCGGTCAACGGATTTCCCGGTCGCCCAATCGCTTTGAGAATCAACCCATTGAGACGCTCGAAAGCGGCTGGCCCGGTTCCCAAATCGCTGTTGTTATATCGCAGACTTTGCAACTCGCCGTTGCCTTGCGCTAACAACTGAACCTTCAGCGGCGGCAAGTTTTGCTCGGGGACCGCATTGGACGCCTGAGCAGCGACGGGCATATTGATGCTGAAATCGCCTTCCGGCTCGACGATTTTGAGGGTCAACATGAAGAAGATCAGCAGCTGAAACACGACATCGATCATCGGAGCCATTTGTGGCTCGATCTTGGCGGCTTCGCGAGAGTTGCGGAATTTCATAACGGCGAACCTATTGCGTGTCGAGGGCGACGACCGAACTTAAAGCGTCTTCTGCTGAGCTTTGAGGGCGAATGTTGTGAAGCCGATTTCCTGGCAGAGCTTGATTAATTCCTGCACCTGACCAAACGGCACTTGCGAGTCCGCCCGGATCGTCACCGACACATCTTTGGGATCAACACCCGTGGCGGCGTAGTTCGCGTGTTCCAGCTTCAACGGCGACCGGAATTGTTGCACGGGCATTTCCTCTCCCGCGTAGAACACCAAAGGCGTGCCCGCTCCGATGACCTCGCCCTTTTTGTTCCGTTCATAACCGAAGTTAATGACGAACTCTTTGTCGCGTTTAACTTGCGGCGGCTGGGCCAACTGGTCCTTCGGCAGTTTCACTCGTTCGTCTGCCTGAGTTTGCTCGAAGTTCGAGATCACCATAAAGAAGGCGATCAACTGGAACACGATATCAATCATGGGAGTCATGTCGACTTCGGGAACAGTCGAGGTGGACTTCTTGAATTTCATAGCAAACTCACGCGGACCGATAAAAACTCGCCCGTGCAATACGAGCGAGAATTGGAGAGTGAACCAAAGACAATTACTCTTGCGGTGCTGCTGGAGCAGCGGCGGGAGCGGCAGCTCCGGCGGCGGGCTTCTTGTTCACGGTGGAGAAGCGGCTCATCAGACCTTCGCTGACCATACCCACTTCCAGAACCAACCGTTGCACTCGGTTTCGCAAGAGGCTGTAGAAAACCATCGCCGGAATCGCCACCGCGAGACCTTCGATCGTGGTAAACAACGCCGTCGAAATACCACCGGCCAATTCACTTGGTTTAGGTGAGGTCTTGCTGGTCGCGATGGTCTGGAATGACTGAATCATCCCGTAAACGGTTCCCATCAAACCAAGCATCGGAGCAATGGTCCCAATCAACGCGAGATAGCTCAGACGGTGCTCAAGAGCCATGTTCTCTTCTTCGCCGACTTCTTGCATGCCTTCGGCGGCTTCTTCATATCCGCGGTTGAGCTTGCTCAGACCAGCCGCCAACACGCGAGCAATGAATGAATCGTCAGCTTTCGCGGTTTCGTAAGCACCTTGATAGTCCTTTTGAGTCAGACGTTGCTCAAAGTCATCAATGAAACCCGCGGGCATCAGGTTGTCCCGACGAACTTGCAACGTGTTCATCATGATCAAGGCGACCATAATGAAGGACAGAATCAACAACAGCAGACCGAAGAAACCCGATGCGCGAATTGCGTAGCTCAGGAAACTCTCTTTCGGAGCCGGAGCATCGTCGGCGGCTTCTTCGCCACCAGCGTCCGCTCCGTCATCGGCGGCTTCTTCTTCCTCTTGAGCATAGACGGCAGCCGGGGTAAACGCAGTCGCCGTGAACGCACCGCAAGCCAATGCGCCGCAAAGCAGCATCGACCAACTTACGCTGAGAGTGGCTCCCGCATTTGAAATTCTTGACAACAAACCTCGCAACATGGATCTCACTCCGCAACGCAGATATTCGGTAACTTCCAGGTGTTTTCTGGGTGATTCACACGGCCTGCCGTCAAGCAGGGCTTCCATTGATTGAGACTGACGATTCTAAACAGCGCTGATGGTCCAACGCCAGCATTGAAGTTCGGGATTTCCGTCTTTGTCTGAATCGTACTGGGGATGACAGGTTAAACGGGCAGATCAACTGCCGCCAGCCAGTTTCTTGGCCCATTCGGAATTGCCATAGAGAGAACCCAACTGAGCCCGAGAGTCGGCGGCTCGCTCTGGCTTACCAACTTCGTTCCAAAGACTTGACAGCCGATACAAGGCCTCGGCGTGCAAATCTTTCTCTTGGTTGAACAGTACGTCGACATGCAGGTACGCGATGAGTGCGTCCTTTTTCTTGCCACTCGCCAGCAGTGTATCACCTTTGCGAAGAAATGCTTCGGCGAGCGTTTTGGTGTCGTCGGTTGCGGCTTGATCGATTACTTCCGTCAGCATCTTGGCAGCCGCGTCAGCTTGGTTCTGACGTTGCAATGTTGTCGCCAACCCGAGCATTGCCTCGAATCGGCGTGCCTTTTCGATATCGGAGGTGGCATTTGCATCGACAACGGCTTGGAACTGAGCCTGGGCTTGAGGGATTTGGTTTTGCTTCAGCAACAACCGTCCTTGCGAGATCTTCGCCGACATCTTGTAGTCTTCCCACGGAGAATTGGCGAGTTTCGACAGTGTTGCATCCGCTTTGACGCCGTCACCTTTCGCGATGTACAAGTCCGCCAACCACGAGGTGGCCGGGAAGTAGCGAAAACTATTAGGGTGTGCGGTCTGAAACGCTTCGAGCTTCGTGATCGCTTCGTCGATTTTCGAAGGATCGGCCTTGGCCATCTTTGCCAATGTGCGACCGATGAGGAATTCGATATCCGTCCGCACAATTTCGTTGTCTGGCTTCACTTCACCGAGCATTTCCTGGTAGCCCGCCAACGCGTCGTCCAGTTTGCCTTGGCCTTCGTTCCCACGCACAATCTGCAACCGCAATGGTTCTTCTTCAAAGTCCACGCGGTCGACCTCGTTCGCCGGGATCTTGTAGGTCTTCTTCAAGCTCCCCACACCACTGGTCACCACCAACTCCGTGGCAGTTTCACTGGTGATTGTGCCAGTTTTCCTCTCGTTGCCACTCCCCTTGAGGTAAACGGTATCGGCGGCTTGCACCGAAAACGCTCCGGTAAGAACCGCACCGGCGATGAGTGTTGCAACAACGTTTGAACGACAAAACAGGGACATCGGACGATTCCTGATTGATGAACGGAACAAATAACCAAACCCTTGAACAATCGGACTCTCTACGCGTCGTCGGTTGGTGGTTTCGGACGCGGCTTCGGACGTGGTTTGGCTTGTGGTTTTGGAGCAGCCCCGGCATCGGATGAACGTGGTGGAGCCGGTCGTTTCTTTCTCGGTGCTTGGCCCTCGGCTGGCTTCCGAGTGGGAGCCGGTTTCTGAGATGCGGCTTTCTTGGGTGCAGCCGCGGACTTCTGGGGTGGAGCGGCGGCCTTTTTCGTGGCCCCGCTGCGTTTTCGCGTTTTCGTTGCCGGAGCGGTGGCACCACCAGCCCCAAACACCGGTTCGGCGGCCGCATATGACGGGCGACGTGCCGGACGCTTCGAGCCTTTCATGAGGAAGAACATCGTTCCGCCAGTGGCTCCCAATGCAACTAGCAGCCCCAGAATGATGAACACCATACTCGGACCTTCCGGTTGGGTTTCTTCCGCATCGGCTGAGTCCCCGTCGGTCGATTCGGCTTCCACGATGGTTTCCGGAACAATCGTGGGAGTCTCGATCCATGTGGGATCGGATTTGACTTCTGCAACTTTCGTAATCACCTGCGGAGTCGCATTCGGATCCGCGGCTTTCTGGACATCGCGATACAGCGAGTTGAATTTCGCCAACCATTCGGAGTCCACCTGCTCGATATTGACGAACAACGGCAGGTTGCCCAGTTCTGAGGCGGCGATCTCGAGTTGGTTCTTCTTGGCGTCAGATGAACTCTGCTGATCCGCGTAAGTCTGGCGGCTGATCGCAATTTGGTACAACGAATTCAGCATTTGCTCGCGAGGCAGTTCGGATTTCGCTTCGATCTGCGTGAGATTTTGTAGCAACTCTGGTTTGCGATCGACGTCGGCAAGCGGTGAGTTGATCGCATCCCGCAGAACTTGCACTTCTTGAACAGCCGCTTGGATTTCCGCCGGTGTGGCAACGCTTTTCAGCTTGTCCAAATGCTGCTGGCCTTTGTCGGTGATCATGTAAGGAGCACCCGGATCAGCACTGACGACTTTGACCAGATCGTCAAACTCCAGCTGATCGATCGCTCCGTCAATCGCCCAAACGGCTCGCCCCAACTCCAAAGCTGCGGAGATTTCCTCAACGGTGTGCTGCTGTTGTTGCAACAATCGCAGGGTCGCTTCACCGACGAGATTTTCCACCGTCGCTTTGTGCTTCTGAATTCGGCGGTAGGTGGCACTTCCTTCTGGATCGCTCGTCACCAAGCCTTCGATCTTCCGGTTGAGTGCTTCGATCTGTGCGGCTCGTTTCTTCTCCGCATCGGCACTACCGGTGGGAGCGGACTGCAAAGCCGCGAGTTGATCCCCTAATTCCTGCCATTTCTCGGTAACTGCGATGGCATCTGTGACAGTTTTCAACCGTTCCTCGACGGGTTGAATTTCCTCTGTCGAGGCGTCGCCAGCTTTGATCGTTTCATATTCCAGCTGACGTTTTTCGAGAATCTTCGCGGTATTCTCGGCCGCGTAGATTTTCTGAAGCTCCTGGTTGAATCTGGCTTTGGCTTCCTCGTTGGATCGCAGTTGCTGCCCGATTCGCTGAGCAATTCCCTGCCATCCCCAGACGCCGGCCTCTTTGTCACCGCCGATGCCTTTCATCAGGTATTGCAAGGTGTCCGGTCGGCTACTCGCCCCCCAAGCTTGCAGTAATTCGGCCACTGCGATTTGCACTTCGATGGCGTTCGGCAACTCTTTGACGAGTTCCTTGAGCTTCTCGTAACCCTTCTCAAATTGACCGGCGGCTTGATAAACCTGACCCAATCGCAGTTTGATTCCAGTGATTCCCTGCGGTGGTTTGGAGTCCTTCGCCGCTTTGTCGAGAATCATCTGATAGGTTTCCGCAGAGCGATTGAAGTATTCCGTCGCTTTGGCCCCTTCAGCGGTTTCCCCCAACGCCAAGTAGGTTTCGGCGATCCATTGAAGCGCCCCGTATGAGGTCCCCGCATCATTTCGCTTTTGATACAGGGCATCCAAGAACTGCGAGAACGAGTTCAGAATCTGATTGAATTTCTCCGGCGGACCGGCAATCTTGGTGCGGTCCAATTCTTCTTGAATTTGCCGCCCGAGTTGGACGTAAATCTGCGTCACCTCGCTGCCACCACCTTCGCCGACGGTGGCTTCAAGCTTCTTCATCGTGTCCTGAGCTTCGTCGATTTGCTGCGTGCCAACGTACGCCCGCAACAGCAGTTGATAGACCACACTCGCAAATGCTTTGCTTTGGACACCGACTTTCGGACGCGGTTTGTCCTCGGCAATCTGAATCGCTTTGACCGGAGCGTGAGGTTCACTCGTCACGAGCCCAATGGCTTCTTTGAACTTCTGTTGATTGACGAAAATCTGCCCACGGGTGACTTTCGCGGCGATCAGGTCAGCCAGTTTCTCCGGTGGGGCATCTTTCGGTGTCGAAGCTTCAACTTTCTCGATGCCCGTTTTCAGATAGTTCTGAGCTTTGTTTTGCCACTCTGTGAGGGTCTTTTCGTCGGGGCGTTCTTCCGCGGATTTGCGGAGTGCCTTCAGATAGGCGTTCCAATACGCTTCCCCCGCGCTGATTTGAGCGGATGCGTAGTGTTTGGTCGACGAGACTGGAACGGCTCCGAACCACTTTGCGGCTTCTTCGGGAACATCGCGACGCATGTAAATCCGTCCGACGGTCATCCGGGAATCGTCCGCCAGACCACTTTCCGGGAATCGGTCGATGATCATTTGGCAGACACGTAGCAACTGATCGAGTTCGAAACTCACATCGGCTTCGTTTCCGTTTTCGTCCTTGGGCTTCGCGGCAGCTTCGTTGTAGGCTTTTACATAGGCAGCCATAGCGATCTTGGCGGCATCGCGAGCCATTTCTGGTTCTTCGCGAGCGTATCGATTTGCGATAAACTCGGTCATCACCCCAGCTTCCAGTGACCGATCCATCTTGTAATACACAAAAGCTAAGAGGTAACGAGCCAAGTTGATCTGCCGAGCGTCCACCGATGAATCGGCCAATTGCAATCCAAGTTGCAGCATCTTGGCGGTTTCATCGAGATGGGCTTCGAGCAGGTCTTCTCGTTGCCGAACTTCCGCGGCGGGCAGTTTCTTCGCTTTGGCTTGATTGATGTCGTCTTCGAATTCGCCAATCTTTTTGATCCGAACTTTCGCAAGCCCGAACGCTTCGTCGAAAGACTTGGGATCGCTGGGATTGATGTTCAACGATGCTTTCAAACGCTGCGCCATGAACTGGGCCACGTCTTTGTATTGGCCTGTCCAACGGGTGAGTTCTTGGGCTTCCTTAAGTGCCAACCGGAGTTGTTGCTCGACGACTTTCTCGGGCTGTTCTTCCTGACGGAGCTTGTTCGCCAACGATTCGTGCGCGAGAGCTTTTTGATAGCGAATCCCGAGCCCTGTGGGAGTTCGAGCCAAGATACGATTACTGGAATCACTCAACCATTCGCCGGACTCGTCGACAACGAGTTGGTAATCCGCTCGGCTTCGATGATTCAAACAGATCAAACGGAAATGCCGGACTTGGTCCTGCAAGACTCGCAACGACCGAGACACCGTCGCCTTGTCTTTGCCGTGTTCGAGGAGTTCGTTGTAAATCCCCAAGGCTTTGCCGATGTCGTCTTGCTCTTCGAAACACTTGCCTTGCCACATCCGAGCGTACAACCCGCCGACCATACTCCGATACTTTTGGTGAATCGCTTCGAAGGCGTTGGCTGCTTCGGTGAGTTTTTTCTTGAACTCATCGGAGCCATCGGTGTAGGTTTGGGCTTCCTCGTATGTGCACATCGCCAGATCGATTTGCGCCTGCATGTAATCGATTTCCGCCTTCTGGCGGGTGGCACGTTGTTCTTTCTCGTCGGCAGGAATGAACTTCGGAAAGCCTTCGTAGACTTCCTTATACTTATCGTGAGCGGACTGAAAAATCTTGCGAGCGGCGAGAACATCTTTCCGGGCTTCTTGCTGAAGCTGCGGTTTTTTGTCTTCGTTGACCGGCGAATTCGCATCCCAAATTTTCACGCGAGCTTTGCCGAGCAGGATATTTCCGCGTTCGGCCTGAGCTTTTCCGACGAGAGCATGATTGGGATTTTCCCGCACGAAGGTTTCGAGTTGCCCCGCCGCCTGATCGAGTGCCGCTTCTTGGGCCTCGGGGTTTCGCATCGTCTGGGCGTTTTTCAGCAACGTCAGTCCGCGTTCGTACGGCAGACGCTTCTTCAAATCCGCATCGAGCGTGGTGTTCTGCTCCAGCGTGTCGAGGTAGTACAACGCCTCGTCATAGAAACCTCGAGCTCGCAAACCGTCGAGGAATTCTTGGTGCAATTCCGCAGCATTTGCCACAGGTGTGAACACGGCATCCGATGCACCGATCGCTACAAAAAGGCTGAGGAGCGCCCACAAAGGTGCGACTTGCCAGCGTCGAAGATTGATCATGGTTTGATTCCGAAACGCTTCGGTCAAAGTTCGTCCGATTCAAATCGTGCTTGAAGCGGGAATGGCTAAGAAAAAGCCGAGACCGTGAGCCAGTGTTAGCCCAACGATCTTCTATAGTCAGCATAAACCGCGCTGGCGACGTTCGCAACAACACGCGTTTGGAATTGTCGTGTTATTCAGGGATTGTGAACGTGCGTCGCATAGTCGGCACAATCGGCCTGCGTTTGGTCTCGCGAGAGATGTCGACTTCGAACGGCCGACCGAGGCTGTTGCCCGCACGGTCTTCGAGAATGGTTTCCGCGACGATCTGATACCGACCGGCAACCCAGCGGGATTCCGGTTGAAATTTCCACTGCGTTTCACCGTCAGCCAACCGGACTTGTCCAGGTACTGGTTGCCCTTGGGAATCGTGAATCGTCAACACGCGGGATGCCAAAGCATGATCGAGCGGTTCATCGAAATGCACGGTCAATGTGCCGGTTCCGTTTGCCTTGGGAACTTCGTAAGTCCAAGCCGAGATATCCGGTTGCTTCGCATCGGCGGCAACGACCTGGAAAGTCTTCCGGAATTCCTGTTTGAGCGGTTTTCCACCGAGATTCTTCCAGTCGGCGTCGATGACCAGCGTGTATTCTCGACCTGCTTCCAATGCGGGACCGGAGTCCTCACGGGGTTTCAACCCGCGTTTGATCCGACCGGGATCGAGAAGTAGCGTCAGACGGGTGCCATCGGGACTCCACATTTCCTGGGCGAGTTCCAAGAACGGCAATTCGACTTCGTCGCCATCATCGTTGATCAGATGAATTAAACGGTAGGAATCGCCCTGTTGCATCGGTGTAGAGAAGTGCAAATAGAACTTCAGCAAGTTTTCCGGAAGCGTATCGCCGGACGGGAAGACATCCGTAACTTCAGGAGTTTGGGTGGGTTTCGGAGCGGGAATCTTAAATTGCGAGCGGACCGGTCCGACAGTCTTGCCCGTGAGAACCGCGTGATACGTCAAACCGGGGTCGAGGGGGAATCGAGGATGAAATTGAAGCCGGTTCTCCTGGACCGATTGAATCCCCAACAACGCCGGAGAGTCGTTAGCCGTGCCGGCCACGGAAACACGCAAATTCGCCGTGCGTAGTTGGCTGGAAGAAAGCCCGTGAACCGTGAATACGTTCGACTTTCGTTCATACACGATGCGGACCGGCGATTCCTCGGATGCAGTCCCGAGCGAATCGGAGCCGAACATCACACAGATCAACAGTGTCAGCGTCCGCATGGTTCCCTCACTCCGTTGGAATCATCCAAAACCGGCGAGACCACACAGACAGGTCTCGCCGGAATTTCATGGGGCATGTTACGGCAGTTCCATCGATTTCAGATGTTTCTTGCCGTCTTCGGTTTCTTGAATGACCACGGCGTGGGTGTCGTTCAAGCGGTCGAGTTGCACGATGCCTTTCCAATCTTCGATCGTCTCGTAGGACAGACCAGCGGTTCCGTTGATGCGTTCTTCGATGGCATCAATGTCGTCAACGCCGGCGGTCTTGATCTTCATGACCCCACGAGCACTGTTGGCCATCAACACGTAGTTTTGGCCGCTTTGTTCGTAGACGAACATATCGAGTGGTCGGTTGCGGTTGCCGAGTTCCGCGACGGTTTCTCCACGGACTTTTTTGCCGGGCTTGAGGTCGCTGATCGGAAACTTCACAAGCGGGGTACACGTGTACGCTGCAAGCAAGTGAGGCTTGCCGTCGATACTGAAGGGCACGAATGTCCGAACCGGCGAACGGGTTTCGAATTTTCCGTGGGCTCCGTGGAAGATTTCAACGCTGGTCCCGGAATCAGCTTCGGCAAACGGGAAATAAACCGCTCGCAAGTTGGAAGCGAACTCTTCGTTCGACAACCCAGCAATGATCACGCGACCGTCGAGGAACGCGATATCGGTGATGGATTCCTGACGAGGATTCTTACGACGACGACCTTGCCCGACGACTTTATCCGCCGGTGCATTGGGAATCTTCACTTGAGAGAAGGACACATCTTTCATCGCGACATCGCTGATTTCCCCATCAGGACCGACACGGAACAACGCTGGCATTGCTTGTGGTCCGCGGCCTCGCGAAACGGAGAGGAACACGTTGCCGGTAGCTGGGTTGGCAGCCATGTCATTGATCATGACGTTGTCGGCTTTGGTACCGAGAGCGGCGGCGAGCTTTTGATCAATGTTCTCGACATTCACCGCAGCCGAATCGCTGCCCGGGGTTTTCACGTCTTCTGTGTCGATCGCAAAGACGGCAGCCGATTGGGGGTCGGCTACGAACAGGATCCCTTCCGGTCCAAAGGCCAACGCTCCGGCCGATTTGATTTCCGGGGTGCCTGTCTTCAATCCAAACTGCGAAGAATCTGCCGCGATCGCTGGGGACACGATTGCTCCGAACAGTCCCAAACACATCAGACCTTGAATTCGTCGTCGCATCATGACTGGCTTCTCCATCGTCACTGCACACGAAATTTCGCGGGGGAAACAAATACCCGCGACCGTACAATTCGATTATGCCCAAAAATCGCCTGGGAAAACAAGAACGCGGCGGTCTCGCTGAACTTGATTTTTTTTTCACAACGCCATCATGTTTTCCCGGTTGGTCGCTCTTTGCTAAGTCGGGTGGAAGCCGCAGGCGGCCAATTTGATGCAAATGGGCAACCGACCGTCAGAACCTGAACGGTATAACCCCCGAGGTTCCTTGGGTTAACGGTCTTTTTTAGGAAATCCATTTTTACGCGAGCAATCTCGCGTTGTAGAATCATTCTAGTGGTGCTTCTTATTGGAATTGGGATTTGGGTGATTGCTGGCCAATGTGCGGCAAGACCTCCGAATGTCTCCGTTTCAGTGTGGTTGGACCACTGTGGACGATTTGAACTCAGCCGGGAACACGACCGGTGAGGCCCGTCCGAAGCGAGAACCTAGAGGAAATCGATTCACCAAACGGGTCGTTTTTTACCCGGTATTTGACGATCGGAGTCATTGCATGCTCTGCGAAAGTTTTTCAAATCTTAGACGCCGACTACCGGCCGCCTTGTTGGTGGCTGGGTGTGCGGTCGGCGGCGGTTGGCCGACCGGTCTTTGGGCCGACGGGCCATTGTTGCCCGGCTCCACTGCTCAGGTGTCAGCCACGAACATGGCTGATGCGTCTGTCTACAGCATGACCGACGCCACCAACACGACTTATATGGCGTTGATGGTCAAAGCGAGCAACTTGCCGGTCGTGCAAGAGTCGCGGGATCACGTCGTCCTGTTCGACACATCCGCCAGCCAAATTGGTGCGCACCGCAAACAGGCATTGAACGTTCTTCAGCAACTGTTTGCGGAACTGCCCAAAGGTGACCGCGTTTCGTTGATGGCGGTTGACTTGTCAACGCAGTCCATCACCGAAGGCTGGACCGATCCGCACAGCGACGCCGCGAAAGATGCCCTCAAAACTCTCGGCCGACGTGCTCCGTTAGGAGCCACCGATTTGGCTGGCGGGTTGGATGAGGCGTTGTCGCGTGTGACGGGCGAACGCCCCACGTCGATCATCTACATTGGTGACGGCATGAGCATGGCGGAGTTGCTCGACGCCGGCGAGGCAGGGCAACTCGTTCGCCGATTGACCATGCAACGTGTGCCGGTTCACAGTTACGCGGTTGGTCCGAAGAAGGACTTGCAACTGCTCGGCATTCTCGCCCAGCAAACCGGCGGCGTGGTATTGTTCGATTCCGCCAGTGACGAACTCGATCAGCCAGCGAATGTGGCCGAACAGTTGGCCTCCGCTGCACACGCTCCGGTTTACTACCCGGAAGAAATCACGCTCGACGATGATCGCCTGGAGATTCTTCCGCGTGAAGCGTTGCCGTTGCGAGCCGACCGGGGCACGGTTTACCTCGTGAAAGGCCGCACTGAAGACGCTGTTCAAGTCAGTATTACTGGCGATCGTCCGGAAATTGCCGCCTCCGTGCCGCAATCCGACTTCCAACGCCGCAACACATTCGTTCGCAACCTGTGGAACCGAGCGGCTCAGGATGACGGCATCAGCGTGGCGTTTGCCGGTCAATCGATGTTGCGGATGGCTCAAGCCGAGTTCGATAACAACGTCGCCGACATGGTCGCCGCCGGTGAGAAAGCCATCGCGATTGGCAATACCGACCAAGCCAAAGAGATCGCACTCGCGGTTCGCGAAATCGATCCGAAGAACGTCAACGCGGAAGTGTTGTTGCGATCGGCGAAGACCATTCATCTCCAAAATGTGGCGTTCCAACCGGGTGGAAGTCTGCTCGATGACCCCGCCGTTTTGGACGCGGCCGACGACGATATCGCTCCTCCCGCACCGGCACCGCAAACCGGTTCAGGTGGTGTCTTGGACGATGTGGAGCAAGCTCAACGGTTCCGAACCGAGAAAGTCGCCCGCGACATCGATCGCCGTCTCGGTGAAGCGAATTCGCTCGCCCAAACCGATCCGATCGAAGCCTTGGAACAGGTCAAACGTGCGGAATCCGTTCTGCGGGGTATCGACAATATCAACCCGGAAGTGCGTTTGGGTCTGTTGCGTCGACTGCGAGCAACGGGCGAGCAAATTGCGAATCGGGTCCGAATCTCTCAAGAAGAGATGGCTCGACTCGCTGAACGACAAGTCGCGTTGGAAGCTCAAGCCCGACTGCTCGACTTGGCTGCCGAGCAGGAAAACGAGCTGGAACAGTTGATCGACCGAGTTCGTGCATTGATGGTCGAAGGTTACCACGGTGACCCGGATGCGTTCGAGCGTGCGGAAGCCGTCGCCCGAGTGGCGGTTGAACTCGAACCCGGTAACGGCCCGGCAACAGCGGCCTTGTTTACCGCGGAAGCCGCCGGTCAGTTGGACAAAGCGTTCCGGTTGCGGTCGCTCCGTTACGACCGGTTCTTGGAAACCATGTACCAAGTCGAATTGTCGCATGTTCCGTTCCCGGATGAACCGCCGATCCGTTGGCCATCCGCCGCGGATTGGAAAGCTCTCACGGAACGCCGTCGCAAATGGGCATCGGTGGATCTCAAGAAGAACAGCCCGTCCGAAGAGCGGATTCAACAGGCTTTGCGGAATCCGGTCGACTTCCAGTTGATCTTCGAAGACAACACGCTCCGCGAAGCATTGCAGTACTTGGCCGATGCGTTGGACATCACGATTCTGCCGGACCAACGTTCGCTCGACGAAGAGAACATCAGCCTCGACGACGAACGAATCACGTTGGAACTTGGTCAAATCACGCTGCGAAGTGCTCTCAAGATCATGCTGGAACCGTATGACTTGACGTACATCGTGGAAGACGAAGTCATGAAGATCGTCCCGATCTCCGTGGCCGACACGAAACTCAGCACGCGGGTTTACCCGGTGGCCGACTTGGTCATTCCCATCACGAACCAACTCGCCGCTGGTTTGGGGCAAGGGTTCGGGGGTGTCGGTGGTCTTCAAGGTGCCGGTGGCTTCGGGCAGGGTGGTCAATTCGGTCAGGGTGCTGCACCGTTCGGTGGTCCTGGCGGTGGTGGCGGTGGAGCGGGTCTGTTCAATGTCCCCGCAACACCAGTGCCTTGGCGTCCGATCGAAGTCGATCAGCAAGTCGAAGAAACCAACGAATTAGATGAGAACCTGACCAGCCAAGTGGCCGGACCGTTCGGCTTTGGCTTCGCACAGGTCCAAGACAGTGGATTTCGGCTCGACAACGGGGCGATTGAGTCCCGCAAAGACGCCGATCGCAAAAAAAAACAACGGTAACATCGAAAGATAGAGAAGCTGCGCAAGACGCAAAAACTCAAAAGCCGTCGAATCGAAGTTCTGCTTCCGATTCGACGGCTTCTTCTTTGGCCGATAAGTCTACAGCCGATCCGTTACCGCTGAAGGCGACCGGCGACCCGGAAGACATTTGGTTCGACTACTTCGAATCGAACCGCCCCGATCCCGATGCCATCCGTCGGGGAATTCTCCGGCTTCACGAACAGAAGAAACCGGAGGCCGTCATCGCGGCCATCCGAGCGGCATTGGTGAACGATCAATCGCAACCTTGGATGTACGATGTGTTGGCTTTGTCGATGCAAATTGCGGGGCGTCCGCAGGAGGACATTGAGCGAGCGGTTTACTCCGGTATCGACTTCGCCGGGGCGGACTTCCAAACCATGATGATCTCGGCGGCGTACCTCACACGGTTTCATCAAGCCGAGACGGCGCTGCGAATGTATCGTCAAGGCTCGAAGATTGCACCGACTCGCCCAGAACCATACGTGATGGCTCTACGGTTGGCCCGAACCGAACGCGATGAAGCCACAATCCGCTGGGCGGCTCAAGGCGTATTGGCGTACTATTGGGCGAGCGATTTCACCCGTCTTCACAAAGAAGCGGAAGCGGCTTTGCTCGACTCGGCCGAACGTCTCCGGAAAGCCGGGCAAATGGAAGCGGCCAAAAAAGTCGAGCAAACGCGAATCGAAGCGTTGCAGCGGGATTTGGTTGTGCGACTCACCTGGAATGGTGTGGGCGATTTGGATCTGCTTATTGAAGAACCGTCTGGTTCGGTGTGTTCCTTCGACAATCGGGTGACGACCGGTGGCGGCGTACTCGTGCATGACGGATACGGTCCCGATCAGGAAAACTGTTACGAACAGTATGTCTGTGCTTTCGGGATGCCTGGACGGTACAAAGTCCGAATTCATCACGCTTGGGGCAACGTCGTTGGCAAACGGGCTCGGCTTGAAGTGATTCGCTATCAGGGAACAAAGAATGAATCCTCCCGAACCTTTACAATTCCGCTGCAAGAAGACGACACCGTGATTCGACTGCAATTGGGGAATGGTCGTCGCGAAAACCTTGCCGAAATTCCCGTAGAGACTTCCGCACTTCCATTGCGTCCGGTTCGGAATGTGCGATTGGCCCGCGGTGGTTCCGCGTCATCTCGGGAAGCCGTCCGACGCTTCCAAGACTCGCGATTGCAGCACGCCGGTTTCGGGAATATCGGATTCTCGCAGGTGATCACGAATGTCCGTGAAGGCAGTACGCTCAGCGGATCGGCCGTGGTCTCGGCGGATCGGCGTTATGTTCGTCTGAGCCTAGCCCCGGTGTTCTCGAACCTGACCGACGTCTTCACCTTCAGTTATCAGAATGGTCGGTGATGCGTCTTTGAGCCACGATTCCACTGGTCGGTCAGCCACCAAGTTGGATTCATTGGATTCTCTTACGGCTAACCGACTCAATTAAGAACATGAGCAAGGCCCCCGATTTTCCGGAAAATCGGGGGCCTTTTTGCGTTTTGTACGGAATCGTGAGGTTTTGGCTCAGCGTGTGCTTATGACATCTGAAAACCAAATCGACTTGACGATTTTCAAATGAAGGATTCCTCCATGACCACTCTCCAAGCCACCAGCGGAGACATCGTTCGCGTTCTGTTTGCCATCTTGTTACCGCCCGTCGGTGTATTTCTGCAGGTCGGGCTGGGTCTACATTTCTGGCTGAGTATTGTCCTCACGCTTCTCGGATTTATCCCCGGCATCATTCATGCCTTGTGGATCATCCTGACGCGATAGGCAGCATTGTCGAACGTCGATTGCACTCGAATATCACCAGTGAAAACTATCATAAGGGAGAAGATATCGTGTCCGCCAACCTACACATCGTGACTCATGAAGACGGATGGGCTGTCAAAGAGGAGGGCAAATCCGACGCCGTTTCGACGCACTCGACTCAGAAGGAAGCGGTTGAACAAGCGGTTTCGAGTGCAAACGGTGATGCCAACATTGTGATTCACGGCCGCGATGGCCGAATTCGAGACGTTAAGTCGCCCGACAACGGAAATGGAAACGTACGGTCTCAGTCTGCAGCACGAACGGTGGCCACGGGTGTGTCTTCGTTAGGAACACGAATCCGTTGGGGGGCGGTCCTTGCCGGATTCTTCGTCACCGTGGCAGCGAGTATTACCCTGACCGTTCTCGGGTTCGCGTTGTCGTTGTGTTTGGCCAACGTGTTCGGAGCGGATGGCTTGCGAACGTTCGTTGGGGCTTGGGTTTCGATCACCACGCTCGCCTCGCTGTTTGTCGGCGGGTTGACGATTTCTCAATTGACGGTGGGAGAATCGGACTATCTCGAACCCAGTATTTACGGTGTCATACTCTGGGCGTTGACCATTGTCATGCTGCCGCTATTGCCGATGTCGGCGGTCAATATGGGTTTCGGGTCAGTTGCGACCACAAACAACTCGCCTGGAATCGAATTGGATGACGCCGCCCTATCCGAAGCGGGATTGAACGACGAACAAGCGGAAACCGTGCAAAAAATGGTGAGCCAATCGGACTCGCCTAGCACTTGGATCACGGGCAATGCCACCGAAATCGCCTGGCTGACATTCGCGGCCTTGGTCCTGTCACTTGGTGCGGCCATCTTCGGTTCGATTACCGGAGCCGGACTTTCCGAAGACTTCCACGACCGCCGAGTCGCCGCTGCGTAACGACTCGTCTCCGACGAAAATTCGACTATCGTGAGCCCGCCGAATCGTTCGTACGAACGTCGGCGGGTAATTCCCGCGCCACTTCCGGTACGGCATCTAACAACAGTTCGACAACTCGCGACGGTGTCCAACCTTCGAGTCGAGCACTGTAATCCAAAATGAGTCGATGACTCAGCACGCTCTTGGCAACCCGGCGGACTTCATCGAATCCGACGTTCGGTTTGCCCGCCAGAAGTGCCGCCGCACGCGAAGTCCCTGCCAATGCAATCGCGGCCCGTGGCGACGCACCGAACCGCACAAACCGCCGGACTTCCTCCGGTGCGGTTTCGTTCGCCGGGTTCGTCGCCGACACCAATCGGGCAATAAAACTGGCAACGGCTCGCGGCAAATGAATCTGATCGACCTGATCGAACAAGTGCGTGAAATCTTCGTGAGCCAACACCACATCAACCTTCGGTGGCCGACCGTGTCGACGTGTGTTGATGATTTCTTCCAACGTATCGCTGGAGACACCGTGCACATCCAGCTTGAATGTGAAACGGTCGAGTTGAGCCTCTGGCAACGGATACGTGCCTTCCAACTCGATCGGGTTTTGCGTGGCGAGCACGAAGAACGGCACCGGCAAAGGATGCGATTCGCCCATCACTGTCACACGACGTTCCTGCATGGCTTCGAGCAGGGCGGCTTGCGTCTTGGGAGTGGCTCGGTTGATTTCGTCGGCCAACAGCAAATTGGCAAAAATCGGCCCACGATGAAAGACAAACCTTCTGTGTCCATCACCGTCTTCCAAAATCGGTGCACCGATAATATCACTGGGCAGCAAGTCCGGTGTGAACTGGACACGACGAAAATCTAAGCCAAGAAGTGCTGAAAGCGTTTTGATCAATTCCGTTTTGCCAAGTCCCGGCAAACCTTCCAAGAGCATATGCCCCTGGGCGAGCAAACAGATCACGACCAATTCAAGCAACTCGCGCTGCCCGAGAATCACCTGCTCCAATCCATCGACCAATCGGAGCAGCGTCTGCTGAGCCTGCTCGACCTCCTCGGGTGAGAGCAACGCAATCGAGGCTTCCAGCATTTCTTGAGGTCGTTCGTCCACCGCGTTTCCGTTTCTGTCAGTGTCTATGATTGGGAGGAATCTCAAGGATCAGCATCTGATCAACGGTTTCGTCCGTCGTTTCGTCGCCTTCTGGCATCGCTCGCTGCAATACCTGCTGCAACTCCGCAATCACCGTACGTTGCCGATCCAACTCCGCCCGTTGTGCAAGCACGACGGAATTCAACTCATCGAAGTCTCGCTGCACCAACATCAGTGCTGACTCCAACTCCATCAATCGTTCATTCACAGCAGGCGAATTGGACGAACTCATTCGGGACTCGTCAAGAAAACTCGATTAGCAATGTTATCGTAACGGCCTCATCGTAACCCGCAACGCTCTTACGCTTGTGGCTGGGCTTGTGTTGTCGACGCGGGTTGCGGAAGCGGTGGCAATGTTTTCTCCAACACGCCTTTGGTTTTCGGCCACATCAGGACGGCTTCGACGATCATCCAGGCTTCAAGAGCCAAAGTGACAATCGCAATGCCAGCAAGCAAGGGACGTTCCTGCCCCGGTGTGAGCCAAACCGTGATTCGGTCAATCATGGCCCAGGCGGGCATCACGAGCATGAAGATCGCCGGAAGAACCGCAAACCACAGCGATTTTCCACGACGCCAAAGCCAGAAGGAGATCACCAAGAACGCCAAACCGGCGAGCAGTTGGTTGGTGGCACCAAACAATGGCCAGAGAATCAAACCGCCAGTCCCCGCGACCGACCACGACCATGTTACCCCTGGTTTTGCAAGTAAAGCCAATGCAAACGCCGTGAGGACTGCGAACATTGTCGCCCCATGCGGATTCTGAAATGGTCGCACCGCCGGATTGAGCATCGGAGCAGCCTCGCCAACAGCTCCGGCAAGTTCTTGAACGACGTACCGTTGCAAACGAGTCGCGGTATCGAGCGTTGTTGCGGCGAACGATGCCACCAACACTCCCATGATCGCAACGCCCATCGAATGATTGATACCGATGCCACCCAGGAAGTTCGCACTGCCCACCACGAACGCGCCGATTTTTTCCTGAAGACCGACTTTCGCCCAGTCACCATAGACACTCGACCACAAAGCGGTCCCCGTTTGTCCGGCGAACTTCTCTTCACCGGGCCATCCAAGACCAATCCCCGCCGCGACCGCCAAGATCACGATGGTGGCCAAGAAACCTTCGGTGAGCATTGAACCATAACCGACGAACTGAGCGTCTTTCTCGTTGCGAACCTGTTTGCTCGATGTCCCACTGGAGACCAGGCAATGAAACCCGCTAATCGCTCCACAGGCAATAGTGATGAATAACACGGGCATGATTGGTGGAGCATTCGTCGGGCTGAGTTCCACCGCCGGAGCTACCATTGTGATGGCTTGACCATCGACACCAATCAGACCGGTCACGACGACAGCAATCACGACCAAACCCAAGCTCGAAATCAATTGCAAGCTGTTGATGTAATCGCGGGGTTGCAGCAGCATCCACACGGGAAGCACGCTGGCAATGTAACAATACGTGAGCAGAATTCCGGTCCACACGTACAATGGCCAAGAGGCGAGTGTGCTATTGATGCTTTGAATGGCCGCCCCGAGAGCACCACCGTCACCGGCGATTCCCGGGCATCCCGCTCCGAGCCAAACCGTCAAATACATCACTGCCAACGCCAACAGCGACGGAATCAGCAAGTTCGCACCTTTGCGATGCAACCAAACGCCAATGGCCACCGCCACCGGAATCTGCAAGAACACCGGCAGAATCGACGCGGGGAACATTCGGAAGACTGACGCAATCACCAAACCAAAAATCGCCAGCACGATCCACAGCGAGAACAGCAGAATCAGCAAGAACAGAATCCGCACTCGTGGATTGAGCAATCGCCCCGCGATATCACCCACGGTTTGCCCGCGGTTTCGCATGCTGATGATCAACGAACCGAAGTCGTGAACGGCTCCGAAGAAAATCGACCCGACCAAAACCCAGACCAACGCCGGCACCCATCCCCACATAATTGCAATCGCTGGTCCCACGATCGGTCCGGTTCCCGCGATGCTGGTGAAGTGGTGGCCGAACACGATTCCCTTGGACGTGGGCACGTAGTCGCAATCGTCGTTGAGGGCCACGCTGGGAACGTTGGCATCGGAATCAAGTTGAAAGATCTTCCGGGCCAACCAGCGACCGTAAGTGTGGTACGCGATCAGATAGGCGACAATGGCACCGAGCACGATCAACAATGTCGTCATGAATGAATACTCTTTGAGAAACTAAGGGTCGAGGATGGATGATTGAGGCTGGCAATCCTTGCGACTTCTCGAATCCGTTCAAATTACCGCACCGGAGCGGCCATCGCAACACGCAGCCTAGGGGCATGAATGGAAAAGCCGTATGGTCGGCGATTCGACATCACGCACAGAACCGGTAAGGTTTCGCATCCGTTTTGCCTTGTGTTCAAAAAACGAGCAAGCAATGGCAGAATTTTTTGATCCGCTTGCCGATTCTGTAGGCATGTCGATGCAAGAATACGACCCGTTCACGGTTGATACGGGTTGCTGAAGGAGTCACCGCCGCCCCCGCGATCGGTAAGCATCGGCAAGTTGACAAGAGTGTTTGAAAGAGCCGTCGTTCCGTCGGTTCGTCCGCACCCTCGTGGGCGTTTTCCCGCGCTGGTCGGAACGTCGAAATTTCAAATGTGCCAAATCAAACTGTCGGCTTGCCGGTCCTGGTCGCCCGATTGAAAAGGAGTTCATCCCATGTTGGTTCTATCGAGACAGCGCGACGAGAGTATCATCATCGGGGACAATATCGTCATCACGATTGTCGATATCCGCGGCGACAAAGTCCGACTGGGCATTCAAGCCCCGGTCGAAATCCCCGTGCACCGCCAAGAAGTTTATGACGCCATCCAGCGAGATGGCGGTGCCAAGCGACCTGGCCGAAAAAATTCGTCCACGTCCAGCGAAGATCATCCGGAGTAAGATCGCGGCGATTTTACCGGACTTGAAGCTGTATCCGTCCTGAGATCCTCGTCCGGTCGATCGCCTCGTTTGTTACGCGACCAAAACGGTTGCGTTCCGTAAATCTCTTGACGCAAAAACCTTGCGACACGCTCTCCCCTCCATGCGCGTTCGCCCCAACCACTTCCGTCAGGTTCCACCTGCACCGAAAAACCTGCAATCTCCAAATCTCGGGAATTCGCAGGTTTGATGTCATTGGGCGATACTGCCGGCGCAAAAACCTACCTAAACCCACATTTCTATCTAATTCGCCCAGTTTTCATGGCCTGTTGCCATTTTGCAACCGATATTTAAAGAGAGACTGAGTTCTTACCGTCTTGATTTTCCGGAATCATCGGTTTCGACCGACCAGTTCCACGAACATCCGACTGTTGGCACTCTGTCGTTTCGCACTCCAAGAGGTAGGCCCAATTCTCTTGGCTCAGTGCTTTCGAGACTGTGACAACATGGATGCATTTTCACAACCGGATCTCGAACCCGGACCATTTCGACTGTGTTCGCCTAACGGATTATGGCCCTATGAATTCAATTCCCCTCCCCGCGACCACTGAGAAGTAGTCCGGTCATTCTCACACGTTCGATTCCGCCCGAGTTCAATCGGGAAGAGTGATAGTCAGAAAGGCTCAGGTACATGTCACGAATTAATACAAACGTCGCTTCACTCCGCGGGCTGCGGAACTACAACAAAGCCAACAAAATGCTCGACACCTCGCTGACGCGGTTGTCGACCGGTTTGCAGATCAACTCGGGGAAAGACAACCCGTCCGGTTTGATCGCCAGTGAAACCCTGCGATTGCAGGTGACCTCGATCGAGCAATCGATCAAGAACAGCAACCGCGCCAACAACGTGATCGCCACCGCCGACGGGGCTTTGGGCGAAATCGGCGGATTGCTCAACCAGATTCGTGGGCTGGTTCAAGAAGGCTTGAACGACGGGGCGTTGTCCCAAGCCGAGAAAGAAGCGAACCAACTCCAGATCGATACGGCTTTGTCCGCGATCAACCGAATTTCATCGAACACATCATTCGCCGGCGACCGATTGCTCGACGGTAGTAAAGCATTCAACACGTCGATCTCCACCGCCGACTCAGCGAAACTCTCGGACTTCAAAATCAACGAAGCCGTTCTGGGAACGAACGAGTCCATCGAGATTGATGCCACCGTGACCAGCCAGGCCGAAAAAGCCCAGTTGGCATATTTTGGTGGCGGATTGACTGAACGGTCCACCATCGAAGTCGGTGGAGCGAACGGCAACGAACTGCTGTTCCTTGGTGACTCCGCTTCCGTCGATGACATTGCCGCCGCGATCAACGGCGTGAGCGATTCAACCGGTGTGAACGCCGCCGTCAAGAATGCGTTGCAACTCGGAAGCGAAGAAGGCGTAGCCGCGGAACTGTCCGCCGCGATCGGTTCCGCAACGGCTGCGAGCTTCAGCTTCAACGCGATCGAAGGTACGGCGAGTTCGTTGGACTTCGAAGCCGTCACGGAAGCTGCGGCTCAACAGACCGTCGTCATCGGTGCTGCAGCACAAGCGACCTCGAACTCCATCGCGACGGCTGGTACCGGCAATGGTGCCATTACGGTCGCCGCCGTGGCTGGTGAGGCAGCCGATGGAATCGCCGGTAACGACATCAGCATCGTCTTTACCGACGCAGGTGCCGGGAACCCGCTAAGCGCATCCTTCGACACCGACAGTCGCGAAATTCGGATTGCTCTCGATACCGATACCCCCGCGAACAATACGGCCGCAGCGATCGAAACCGCTATCGAAGCCATCAACATTGACGGCGGCGGAACCGATTTCGCGGTGACCGTCGATAACGCCGGGACGTTTTCGTTCGCCGACGACGGCGGAACCTCAGTTGAGTTGGACAGCCTCACCGCTGGTGCGGATAACATTTTGACAGTTGACGCCAACACCGATGGTGCTGCCGGCAACAATATCCAAGTCACGTTCACTGCCGGTGCAACGTCCGCTGTCAGCGTAAGCGGTGCTGGAACCGAAGACGACCCAACGGTCATCGCTTTCACGGTTGCGGCCGCCGATGACGTCGACGACTTGCAAGCTTTGTTGGCCGCTGGGGCGACTCAAGACGCTGTGGATGCCAATAACTTGATTACCCTCTCCGCCACCGACGAAACGATTGCCGGTTTCGATTTGCCGTCCGGTAACGTCGCGCTCGAAGGTGGCTTGGATACGTCAGAAGTGACCTTCACCGCCAACGACGTCGGAACGGCCGGCGACGATTTGACCGTCACCGTCACCAGCGGTGCGACTGAAAACTCGGTTTCGGTTTCCGGTTCGGACGTGACCTTCAACTTGCGAAGCGACGCCACTGTCGCTGACTTGGTCAGTCTACTCGACGATCCCCAAACTGCCGACGAAGTTGCCGCCGCGGAATTGCTCAGCATTTCCTACAGTGGTAGTGGTTTGATTCCAACAGACACCATCGCCAATACCCAAGCCCAAACGAACTTGGCAGGCGGCGTGGACACCGAAACGGTGACCTTCACCGCTGATACCGCTGGGGTAGACGGGAACGATCTCGCCCTGAATGTCAGCACCGGAGCGGCTTCCACAAGCGTCTCGGTTGATGGTGACACCATCAACATCAGTCTCGCGACGGGTGCAACGATCGACGACTTGGCGACTCTGCTCGACAGCCCTTCGACCACCGGTGAAACCGCAGCTGCCGCGTTGATCGATATCAGCTACTCGGGAAGCAATGCCAGTTCCGCAGTGGCCAACACCGCGACCAGCGAAGCCCTCACCGGCGGAGCGGAAGCGGCTTCGATCGACATCACCGCAAAAGCCAACGGCGATGCCGGCAACAATATCCAAGTGCAATTCCAAGCCGCCGCCTTGGCCGATGCCGACCCATCCGTCGCCATCACCGGTGCGGGCACGGAATCTGACCCGACGGTCATTACCTTCACCTTGGGAACGGACAGCGACGGTGCGGTCGACTCGACCATCGCCGACATCCAAGCCCTGTTGACCAACGGAGCGGACGGCAGTGCTGCTGCCACGGCTAACGACTTGATCGACATCGCACCGGCTGACGGCACCGCCACCAGCACCGTGATTTCGGCCACCACGTTGAACACGGCCGAGTCACTCGCAAACGGAACGGATTCGACCACCACGTTGACAGTGATCGACAACCGAGCCGACGGCTCGACGGGAACGATCAGCGTCGAATTCGCGGTTGGCACCGGTGACGAAATCAGCGCTACGGTGGGTGCAGCCGACGAGGATGGTAATCAAACCATCACTTTCAATCTCGTCGACGACACGACTGGTGCAGTCACGAGCACCGTGGACGACCTGAAAGCCTTGATCGCGGAAGACGAAACGCTCCGTGACCTTGTTTCGATCGACGGGACCGCCGGCGGAACATTGTTCTCGCAATCTGCGACGGAACTCCAAGGTGGCGAAAACGCCGCTGTGGTGCTCTCCAGTGAAAACTACGGTAGCAGCGAGAGCGTTTCGCTGAACGTGCTCGGTGGATCGTTCGACACGGTCGACACGACGGGTGCGGTTTCCAGTCGGGATACCGGTTTGGATATCGGCGTGACGATCAACGGTCAAAACGCATCTTCAAGCGGCTTGGATGCCACCATCCGAACCAGCACGCTCGACGCGACGATTTCCTTCGAAGCGGCTAGCAACCAGGTCGATGAAACGACCAGCATCAGCGTGACCGGCGGCGGAAGCTTGTTCCAAATCGGCCAGGAAGTGAACCCGTCTGGTCAAATCGGGATTGGCTTGGAAGCCGTCAACACCGCTCGACTCGGTGGTATCACCGGGAAGCTGTTCGAACTCGGTACTGGCAACGGCAAGAGCCTCCTCGATGTGGGCTCGGGCGGGATTTCCGGTCAAGACTTGGTCGACATCATCGACCAATCACTCGATCGTGTGACCACGCTTCGTGGTCGACTCGGGGCGTTGCAGAAGAACGTGATCGAGACCAACATCTCGACACTCGGTGTGGCTTTGGAGAACATTTCCGAAGCTCGTAGCCAAATCACCGATACCGACTTTGCCATCGAAACCGCCGCGATGACGAAAGCTCAGATTCTGCAACAATCGGGCATCTCGGTGTTGTCGATCGCCAACCAGGCACCGCAGCAAGTCCTCAGTTTGTTGGGATAATTCTTGCAGCGATTGCGAACTTTTAAACAGACGGCGTGTCCATTTCGGTGGGCACGCTGTTTTTTGTGTTGCGAACGGGAGGCGTTTTGCGTTTGGGAAACTCCGGAATCTCTCCATTTGACGGACCGTCGCGGGAGTAGTAGAGTGACGTACAGTCGCTCGTAGGCAGTGGCAGCAAGCCGGGCCAACCTCATTTCCCAGGCTTTTCTCAATTTCGAAGCAAAATGACACAAAAACTTGGCGAACTCATCCCGTGCGGCGGGGGAAATCCGATACCGCTGTTGAAAACAACACTCCTCATCGGGCGGCGGAATCATTGCGACATCACGCTGCAATTTCCGAATGTCTCCTCGCAACACTGCGAACTGACGTTCGAAAATGGGTACTGGAAAATCCGCGATCTTGGAAGTGCAAACGGTATCAAAGTCAACAACAACCGTTGCGAATCCAAATGGTTGCAACCAGGTGATATTGTCACCGTTGCGAAACATCGCTATGAGATTCAATACGAGGCCAGCGGGCCAGCACCGGTTGAGGCCTCCGGCGAAGTCATGTCGATGAGTCTGCTGGAAAAAGCCGGCATCGAGAAACCGCTTCGACGCCCCAAACAGCGGAAATCCGATCGGGAGATCGACAGCAAGAAGACTCTCGAATCGCGAGAAAAGAAGCCCGTCGAATACGATTACGATTCCGGCGAAGACGAAGCCCTAAAATGGTTAATGGATGATTGAAAACGGAGTCAGGATGAGTCGAATCTCCACACGCGAACACCGTTGGGTCGGTCAAGACTCCCCGTCACGATTGCGATGGACGCATTTATCGTGAGCAAACGCAAGGACCGCAAGGGGGAAAAGCGGCGGGTTCAGTTTCGCAAGAATCGTGAAAAGAAAACCCGCCGAAACGATCTGACACGCGATGCGCTAAAAGCCGCCGACAACGAAGCGGGAGTTGACGACCTCGCTGCCGAGGAACGCCTAAGCGGCAAAGGTGACCTCACCAGACATCGCACGGTCATTGGGGTGGTCGAGGATGAAAACGGCCACCTGATTCGCGAAATCGACGAGTCCCAATGTCTTGATGGACGGGTCATCACCGCCGTTGGTCTGAACTCCATCGTCCAGTCGGATGATGGCACGCAGTATGAATGTACCGTGCGGCGTGTCGTACGAACCATCTCCCGCGATGCTCGCAACGCCGTCACGACTGGCGACCGTGTGAAATTCCAACCGACCGGGCAAACTCTGCCGAGCGGCATGGAACAAGGCGTGATTGAGCGGGTGGAACCGCGACACGGCGTACTCTCCCGCGAAAGCGGCAATCGTGAACACGTCATCATCGCCAACATCGACACCGCTGTCATCGTCGCCTCTGCCGCCGATCCGCCACTGAAACCGAATTTGATCGATCGGTTTCTCGTCTCGGCAGAGAAGGGGGGAGTCTCGGCGATTATTTGCATCAACAAAGCCGACCTCGCCGATCCGGTCGAGTTGCAACCGACAGTCGGGCTTTACGCCAGTTTGGGGTATGATGTCGTCCTCACGAGTGCGGAAACCGGCATGGGCGTTTCGCGACTGCAAGGGTTGCTCGCGGGCAAACAAAGTGTGTTTACCGGGCAAAGTGGTGTCGGCAAGAGTTCGCTGCTTAATCGTGTTGAGCCCAGTTGGGAACTGCAAACGGGAGCCGTCAGCGGTTGGTCGCAAAAAGGCACTCACACGACGCGACGGGCCACTCTTCTGGAGTTGAAATCCGGCGGTTGGGTCGCAGACACTCCCGGCATTCGTCAGTTCGATTTGTGGGATGTCGCGAAGGAAGAGGTGGAAGCCTACTTCATCGAATTCCGCCCATTCGTGACCCGGTGCCATTTCCCCGATTGCACACACACGCACGAAAACCGTTGCGGAATCAAACTCGGGGTGCAAGAACAATTGATCTCGTCTAGCCGCTACGAAAGCTATCTCCGCATTTTCCAAGGCGACGATTGAAAGACCCCGCCAGCCGATCGGAACCGAAACGATGAATCGATTCATGCGATACACCTTCATCGTTCTTGGCCTGTGTCTGGTGACGAATTCGCTCCCGGCAGCGGATCGTCCCAACATCGTGCTGATCATTTCCGATGACCAAACGTATTCCGATTTTGGTTTCATGGGTCATTCGCAAATCCGTACGCCGCATCTCGACGGGTTGGCAGTGCGTTCGGCGCGTTTCCCCAACGGATACGTACCCAGTAGCGTGTGTCGGCCTTCGTTGGTGACGATGCTCACGGGACTGTATCCCCACCAACACGGCGTGCATTTCAACCATCCGCCGCCGGGGTTCTCTCGGTTAACACGATCGAAAAACATCGGCAAATCGGAGTATGACCGACTCCGAAACCAAGCCACCCAGCTGATTCAGGCCGTTCCCACGTTGCCACGAATTCTTGCCCGGAACGGCTATCGTTGTTTTCAGACCGGCAAGTATTGGGAAGGCCATTGGCGAAACGCAGGGTTCACGGAGGGCATGACGATTGCCGAACCGTCGAAGCCAGCGAACGCACTCGGTAACAAGCGTCTGGCGAGTGGCGATCTTGTCGCCCATGGTAATGGCGATCACGGTCTGGCCATCGGTCGGGAAACCATGCAGCCGATCTACAACTTCGTCGATGATTGCCAACTGAACGGAGATCCGTTTTTCCTTTGGTACGCTCCTTTTCTCCCCCATTTGCCGCACAATGCCCCTCAGAAGTTCCGCACTCCGTACGAAGACAATCCCGATGTGCCGCAACACGCCATTCCCTACTACGCGGCATGTTCCTGGTTCGATGACACCGTTGGCAAGTTGATCGGACAGCTCGAAGACAAGAAACTCGCAAACGAGACGCTGTTCATCTTTGTTGTCGACAACGGTTTCACGCCCGATCCGAAGCGGCCCATGAACGACGGTGATTTCAACTACACCAAAACCAGCAAACGGTCTCCCTTCGAGGACGGGCTGCGAACACCGATTCTCATCCGTTGGGACGGTCACACGAAACCCGGTGCACATTCGGAATTGTGCAGCAGTGTGGACCTGCTGCCAACGGTCCTTGATGCCCTCGATTTGGAATCGGCTGTCACCGAATTGCCCGGCCGAAGTCTTTGGCCAGCGAGCACCGGAGCGGCGAAGCTGACACCACGTCCGGCGTTCGGAGCGATTTTTCCTGGTGATGCGTCAGTTCTGAACAAACCGTCACGCGATGTTGCCTACCGATGGATTCGCGACGGGCGGTTCAAAATGATCGTGCCTCATTCCCGCAACAATCAAAAACCATGGGGCGGATATACAAATTCCGTTCGCATGTTCGATGTCGTTGCCGATCCCGGTGAACAACACGATCTGGCGAACGACGCCAACTATTCCGACCTCGTCGAACAGATGAAGCAACAACTCGATGCCTGGTGGACACCGACCGAACAGTGATTCTTGACCACTCCGCGGGAGTCAAAACAGCAATCCCACTACCATCCGCGGATGGAATGATTTATCTTGATGTGTTGATCGAACACGGAAACGCGCTGGCGAAATCGCAGGTTATTCTCCATTCAGATTCATGTTGCAACTCACCGAAAACACACCGACGCGAAACAAACCCTGGAACCGTCGTGAATGGTTGCGAATCGGGGCGGCTGGTCTGGGCGCGAGTCTGGCCAACGTGAGCCGAGCAAGCGAACCCGCCACGCGTGGCCCCGGATTCGGCAAAGCCAAATCGGTGGTGTTGATCTTCGCCAGTGGCGGACAAAGCCATATCGATATGTGGGATCCGAAACCCAATGCTCCGGCCGAAGTACGTGGTGTGTTCGGTACAATTCCCACCAGCGTGCCAGGTTTGTTCTTCGGCGAACACATGCCGCGATTGGCCCGACTCGCCGACCGCATGACGGTCGTTCGGAGCATGTCGCACGAGGACTTAGACCACGGATCGGCGGCGTATCTCAGCTTGACAGGCCATTACCACACACGGCGATCTTCCAACCCGCCACCACAACCGACGGACTATCCGTGTCACAGTGCGATTTTGAAGCGGGTCCGTCCGCAGTCGGCTTTTGTAGAACCGGCGGTGCATGTGAACGGCCCGGCAATTATCGCCCCGAACAACATCGCGCCGGGTCAATTCGGTGGTTTCCTGGGACGCGAATTCAATGCACTCACGGTTGGCGATGTCACGCACGACACTGCCGTCGTGCCGGGTTTGCAACCGCAGATGGACCTACCGTTGTCCCGGTTGGAACGCCGACAATCGTTGGTCAAAACACTCGATGGCACACGCCGTCAATGGGAACGCAACACGACGGCAGCCGACCTGTCGGGCATGTACGATCAGGCTCAACGAATGCTCGCGGAACCGAAAACTCGTTTGGCGTTTGATCTCTCCCGCGAGCCAATCGAGTTACGCGAACGCTACGGCCGAGACCGATCGGGACAGGCGTGTTTGTTGGCTCGGCGATTGGTCGAGGCGGAGGTGCCGTTGGTAACGGTGGTTTGGAATCACCATAGTCGTGGCCAGGACTTGCACCCTGACACCACCGAATTCTACGGCTGGGACACCCACAACGACATTTTCGATGCGTTGGAAAACCGTCTGTTACCGCGATTCGATCAAAGCGTCTCCACGCTGCTCGAAGACCTCGAAACTCGCGGATTATTGGAGGAAACACTGGTATTGTGTTTTGGTGAATTCGGTCGCGCTCCACTGGTCGCGTTGGAACCGCGTTTCAAAGGTGCTTCGCCGGGGCGAAAACACTGGGCGGCGTGTTACTCGGTGATGGCCGCCGGTGCGGGGGTCGCACGTGGTGGGGTGTTGGGAGCGTCGGACAAAATGGGAGCGTATCCGAAATCGCAATCGTACGGCCCGTGGGATCTCACCGCGACCGTGTTCGCTGCCCTGGGAATCGATCCCGCTGGTCATTACACCGATCCGACCGGTCGCCCCTTCAAAATCGCTGAGGGCACACCGATTCACGGTTTGTACGCTTGAGGCAATCGGCAATGGCTACAGATGCACGGGAATCCAGCGTTCTTGTTCGTCGGGACCGGGTTTGGCATCGGTTTCAATGAATGGAATCGGTTCGCCGCGGGAGTGGTAATCTTGTGCGATGGATTTGAACGCATCGACGATCTTCCGCAAGACATCACGTTCACTCGGACCAGACGCTTTCACTTCCGGCAAGTTCACGCATCGGGCGACGACCGGACCGTTTGCCCCCTCATGCGAGACGAACACACGGCAATCAAACACCGGAACGGACCCGCCGCTGGTTATCGGTAATGATTTCGATTCAGACGAGTCGGTCACCGGTGTTTCCTTCTGCGTTGACGGAGTGGGGTAAATTAGCGTTTCTGAAGTTCTTTGCGAATTGCCGATTCGACGGCTTCGTGAGAGATGCCGTTTCCATCTTCATCGCTGAATTGAGCCACCACTTGGAGTTTGCGATTCAAAATCTTGTAGTGTGGCAAGGCACCATCCGGCACACCGAATTGCTTCATGCCATCTTCGTCACTGCCAAGACTGCTCATTAAATTTGTGAAGGTGGCTTTCCGAGACTTCAGGAACTTCAGGGCTTGCTCTTGGGTTTCCTGATCGGGTTCGTCCATGCTCACCGAGAACACGACCAAGTCGTGGGCTTTGTATTTCTCATGCCATTCCACGGTCTTGGGAAAACCCTTCAGGCAGGGAATGCACCACGTGGCCCAATAGTCGATGAGAATCACTTTGCCCTTGTGCTTCACGAGTTCCATCTTGAACTCTTTGGGCGTCACGACTTTGACAGTGACCGTCTCGTTGTCGGCACTGAAGGCCGATGACGACAAACTCGCGAGCAGAATCCAACCGGCGAGTAGGGAACAAATTGTGCGGCGTCCGTGCATGGGTTTCCTCCTGAAAACAAAAACTGGGTGACGAATCATTCCGCCGAGTCTGCAGCGTAATCAATTTCACAGCCGAACGGCAATGTCTCCGTGACTTCGGGATCACGTTTCCGCAAAACCGCTTCGATAGCGGCCCGGAGATACTGATACTGCACCTGTTCGATGTTTTGATTGTCGTCGAGGGCTCCCATGTATCGGACTCGCCGTTTGTGATCCAGCACGAAGAACGTGGGGGTCCGGAACACGCCGTAAGCACGGCCGATCTCTTGGGAACCATCGTAGAGATAATCGAAGGTGAAATCGTGTTTCTTCGCGTGTGATTTCATGTGGTCGAGCGAGTCCGCCGGAAATCGACTGCTACTGATGGCGACGAATGCCACGTCCGGGTCCTCGAACTTCGCGATCAATTGTTTCCAACGCGGCAGATAGGCGGTTGCCATCGGACAATGATTGGCAATAAACGCAACGACCACGATGCTCGATTTCTCATAGTCTTTGAGGGAATGCGGATCGCCGTCGGTGCCAGGAAGTCCGACCCAACTCGGTGCTTTATCACCAACATCGAGTTGACGATTGAACTTCCCAGCATGTGCAGACGATGCAAACGCAAAGACAGTGACAATTGTGAGAAGAATGCTTCGCATCGCAATGATCACTTCTGGGCCCGCCAGTCGTGAGGACTGGCGGTTCGGAACGGACGGTTACTTCTGCAATTCAAATTGGGCCTTGTTCTTGCCCGATTGGACTTCGAACCGCAACGGTGTGGTTTGGGCGTTGCCGAACTTCGCAGGCGTGACGCCATCGGTTTTGATCACAACCCGATACATTCCCGGCAGCACACCGGGCAGCCCACCACCGACCGCCACAAAATTTCCAGCAGCATTGGTCTTTCCCCGTGCAACGCTGCCTGCGGAACCATCCGGAATAAACTGCACGATGGCACCAGCAAGCGGTTCGCCATTCAGAACGACAAGACCGGAAACCTTTGCGGCCTCGACCTTTTCCAAACGGTAGGTGCGTGGCTTCGGTTGGGCAACTTCCCGAATCTCGGCGGCGAGTTTTTCGATCTCTTCGTTGAGCGTCTTCACCCGCTCATCCATGCCTTCGATCTGCTTGGTGAGAGCGTCGAGTTGTTGTTTCAATGCGTCAGTCGGGGCATCGGCGACTTGCTGTTTCGTGCGAGCGTAGCGTTGGAACCGCGACCATTCGCCTCGCATGTTGCGGACCGGACCGGCGTTCCGTTGCTTGTTGAGTTCCGCGACTTGCATCGCTTGTTGATACTGCGGAGTCTTGGCATTCCCTTGGAGTTCCACATGCCGAGCCAACTGCTGAGCCGAATACACACCAACAACTTGCCCATCAATCGTCAACTGATATGAACCGGCCGGCAGGTCATGAATTTCCAGAGCTTCGCGACTGGCTTTGTGACCAAGCCGCAACATTTTCGCTCCGGTTTGAGCCTCAGCGGGCACAACCCATGGCAGAGCATCGGCGGTCCAGGTGAAGGAAAGTCCGTCGTCTTCCATCTGAAGATCCGTGAGCTTCCCACCCGAGACACGACTGACCGGTTTGCCTTTCGCCCCTTTGGTGATGCGAATACTGGAAAGCGGTTTCCGCAGGCCCATGTCGTTGATGATTGCGTACGCCATCACGAGTTGCCCGTCGGGACCGGGGTGAACGGCGTCGGCAATCATGGTGAAGTTGGCGTCGGATTTGCGAGCTTCAATCGTCAAATTGTTGAGCAAACCGTGCATGTCGACGAAGCCGAAACCGTTCATCATCGCCTGACGTTGCAACCACTGACCGTAGTACGCGAGCACGGCATTGTATTCCTCGGCCGGTTTCTGATCCCGCAACAGCTTGGCACGGGCATCGTACATGGTGGGTGTCATCAAGACCGGCTTCGCCCCGGTTTCTTTGATCTGCTCGACGACTTCCGTCATATCGGCTTTGTAGGTATCGAAAATTTCCTGATTGAACGCCTGGTACCGCCCGTCATTCATGCCGAGCAAAACCGTGACGTATTTCGGTTTGAAGTCGGCGACATCGCGATCAAAGCGTTGCAACGCATCCCAGGCTTTCGCACCACCGACACCGGCATTGTGGAAGCGAATGTTCTTCTGCGGGAATCTCGTGAAGAAGAAGTCTTCGACATACTGCGTGTACAGACATTGATGCGTGATGCTGTCACCGAGAAACACGAGCGTGTCCCCATCAGACAACTCGATCTTCGCCAGCGGTTCCGGAAGTTCCTCCGCCGATGCCCCCATGGTCGTGCAGCACACAAGCAGACACGCGAGGAGCCGTGTCATCCGAGATGAAGAAACAAGCAACATGAACCGATTCCTTTGGCAAGAGAATTGTCAACGCAAGATGAGTGGCAACGTCACAAACTTCCGACACGTACCGAATGCGATCTGCCGACACTCAGGAAGGGGTCCATGCTACCGTGAGCCGATCGAAAACCGCAAACGCAAGGCGAGTTGATTTGATCGGCCGTTGACCGATCGGACGGGGTGGCTAGTTGCCACCGTCTCGCGTTGTCAATCCGTCGTCCGCTTCAACAACAGAATGGTGACATCGTCGGGCGGTAACGTATTCGGGTTGTGGGCAAGAATGTGTTCGCGGAGAACGGCCAGCAGTTCTGTTGCGGAACGGTCGCTGTGTTCACGAATAAGTTGTTCGATTCGCTCGGCCCCGAACGGCTGGTTCTCTTCGTCGGCAAGTTCCCACGCACCGTCGGTCATCAAAACGAGAATATCTCCCGCAGTGAATTGGCGAGCTTCACCCGAATCGTATTCCAGGTCGGCAATCACGCCGAGCGGCAAACCGGTCGCGTCGAGTGTCTCGAACGTGGACGACTCACGACGAAACAGCAGCACCGGTCCGTGACCGGCGTTCGCAAAACTAAGCTCGTGAGTTCGCGGATCGAGAGCAAGAAACAATCCGGTAATGAAGCGACTGTCGCCAAGATCCGGATAAATGAGCGGCCCAAGCTGATTGAGAATCTCGGCAGGGTCCGATTGAGTTTTGGTTAACACTCGCAACATCGCCCGGACGCTGGCCATAATCAAACTCGGACCAACACCATGACCGCTGACGTCCGCCATCACGAAACCGGTGCGTCCATCCGGCAGGGTGAGCACATCGTAATAGTCCCCACTGACCGACTCCGCCGGTTCCCACCACGCCGCCACTTCATATCCGGCGATTTCCGGCAAACGGTCCGGGAGAAAACTCGACTGAATCCGCCGGCCGACTTCAATCGCTAATTGCAACTCCTGCGAAATCTTCGCCTGAGCCAACAACTGATGTCGTTCAAGCGCGGACGCGGCATGCGCGGCGAATGCGGTGAGAAGTTGCTCGTCCGAAGCCCCAAACTCGACCGTGTCGCGGTTGAGCAATTGCAACACACCCACCAAATGACCATCGACCCGTGAAAACAACGGAGCCGCCAACACGTTCTTGGTTCGGTAACCGGTCTTGCGATCGAAATCGGGATTGAATCGCTCGTCGGTGTACGGGTCATCGACTCGCACGATCTTCCGCTGCTGAGCCGCCCACCCCGCAATTCCTTTTCCCAACGGCACGCGAATCTCGGCGATTTCCAATTCCGTAACGATCCGCGTGTAGATTTCTTCGTTTTGATTATCGTAGAGAAACAAGCTGGCCCGATCGCAATTTAGAGCCGCACATGCTCCGGTGGTCACCGTTCGCAGGATGACATCGAGATGGTGCAACGCGGCCAGATCGCACGTCAATTCGACGAGCTTCATCAAGCCGGCTTCGCGAGTTGTCGAAGAAGTATCCATGCGAAGAAATTGGATCTCAGGTGAGGACTCAGTTGCAGATGAGAATTTGGAAGCCTGATTCCTACTCCCTGTTTCCGGGCTCCTAGATTCCAATTGACCAGTCTGCAACAATGTATCACTGGAAGCAACCCCGTTGTCGGCTTCGGGTCCTCTCGTTAGAGTCTTATTTTTGTGTGGTGTGTCTAAGACACATCTTGAGAGTGACCCGCGGGAACATTTCCGAGCGGTCGCTCGATTTGGGTTGCGGCCGTCGCTGCATTTGGGAACCGCCCATCATGGATACCGATTCTTCCCGCGTGGCTTATCTTGTCTTCGATGTCGAAGCGGTCGCCGACGGGGGACTCATTAGCAAAGTTCGTTACCCCGACGAGGAACTTTCCGACGAGGAAGCCGTTGCTCGGTATCGCACGGAATTGATGGAGCAATACGGCAAAGACGTGATGGCTCCCACGTACATGCTGCCGTGCGCCGTGGCGGTCGCAAAAATCGACGAGTCCTTCCGGTTGATCGATCTCACCGCCCTCGACGCACCGGACTACCGACCGAGTGAGATCACGCGGAAGTTTTGGCAGGGTTGGAGACATTACCGTCAGCCCGTGTTTGTCACGTTCAACGGTCGCGGGTACGACATGCCGGTGATGGAACTCGCGGCGTATCGCTACGGGATGTCACTGCCGGAGTGGTTCAACGTCCATGCGAAATCGTTCGAGCAGTCCCGAAATCGATACAACGTCGGGGCACATATCGACCTGATGGATCTCATGTCCAACTTCAACGCCTTCCGCATGACCGGCGGGTTGAACTTATTGGCGAACATCATCGGGAAGCCGGGCAAAACGGGTATCGACGGGTCCAAGATTCAGGACATGTTCAACCTCGGTGAACTGACAGCCATCAACGATTACTGTCGATGCGATGTGCTCGACACATACTTCGTGTTTTTGCGGAGTCGCGTGCTGACCGGTCAACTCACGCTGGACGAAGAACAAGACATCGTCCGCGAAACGAAAACGTGGATCGAAAAGCAAGCCACCAACAACCGTGCCTATGCCCATTACCTCACGAACTGGGGTGATTGGCAGCGTCCGTCGGAATTGTAAGTCCTCCGCCAGACGCCGAACCATTGAGCATTGCTCGTCTGATCTACTTGGCTTCCGATTTCAGTGGCTTGATCGGAATTTGGACTTCCCAGAGCCGCTGAGCTTTAGGCGTCATCGGGCCATGATATCCAAGTCGGCGGGGCGTTCCCGTAGCTTCCCATTGCGGATGGTCTTTCAGCCAGGCCCGCAGTTTTGCGATACCGTCTTCGTAGATGTTCTGTTCCACGCCACCTTGGATTCCCAACGTGACAACAGTTTCGGCTGGATGGTCTTCAACCCGCACCGCACCCACACCATCCCCAGCTTCTCCTTGAGAAAGCCGACGATAAAGAAACTCCATTCGGGCCGGTCGATCCGCTTCCTCGTCCGTCGGATAGGTACTAATCACGGGAGCCGTCATCGCAATTTGATTGACTTTGATATGAGTAAAAAGCTGCCAAAAGAGTTTGGAGTCGGCTCGGTTCGCGTCTCCCTCGGTGGTGGCGATTGCACTGCGATAGGCAGGAATTTCTTTGACTTCGATCACACCGGGCTGCGTCGGTTCCGGCCACCCCTCGGGTAGTGGAGCATCGACCTCCGCAGGCTTCTGGTCAGCAGCCACAACGACGTTCGTCGCAAGAGCAAGACAGGCAGTCAGCAAAAGATATTTCATCGGCTTATCCTTTGTTTTTTATGGGACCGTACAATCGTCTATGCAAAATCATAGACGGGTGGGCAAGTTTGGCCGCCAATAAACACCGATTGAAGAATCAAGCCGTATCGTCATTCCATTGGGTTTGTGTTCATTGTCTACTCGCTAGGATATAGAACATCATCAACACAAAGCAGAACGTCGCGATAAGATGCCAACGATAATCATGCTGATGCTTCTCAGCACACGTGATGCAAACCGTCCGCTTTCGGGGCACGTACTCTCCCCACTTCACCACGAACATCATGCATTCGGTGGTATGGCGATCACAGATGGGTTTCGAGCAATTGTTGCACGTGCGAACCGACTCGTGACCACAAATAAAGCATGACATTGCAACCTCGGTGGTGATTGCCGAACGTTCGGAATTCAAAGAATGTGGGATCGTCCTAGGGAAGTCAAGAGGATTCACACCGTCTGATCCTTCGTGCTTTGAGTTGACGTTGCTATGCTGCACAAGAATCGTCGCGGCATTGCGTCATAAGTTCGACAACGGTGAACTCATTCTGATGGATCAAACGATGACAGTTCTCAAACCGGTTTCGAAATGGACACTCGCCGCTTTCATGATCACGGCCGGAGTAATGCACTTCGTGGCCGACGATTTTTTCCTCAAAGTCGTGCCGACATATTTGCCATGGCCGGAAGTGATTGTCTCTGTCAGTGGCGTCATTGAGATTGTCTTGGGACTCTTACTGGTACTCCCGAAGACAACACGATTCGCCGCCTGGGCTTTGATTGTGTTTTTCGTCGCCGTCTTCCCGGCGAATATTCATGTCTTCTACAACCAACACTTGTTTTCGCTACCCCACTGGCTGCACATCGTCCGGCTACCACTTCAAGCCGTCCTGATATTCTGGGCGTATTGGCATACCATCCCCGCTGATGAACCGAAAACGCCTCCGGGCAATCCCAGTTCTTCCGCCCTCTGACGCTGCCGCGGGTTCCCCATTGTTGCGACCCGCTTGTCTTCGAAACGAAAACGGGTAAGTTGTTACCAAGAACCAGCGCAACCAATACCACCTGTTAGCAGCATGCCATTCGTAAGTGGGCAACAACTGAGTATTTATGAAAATCACAGCAGTGGAAACATTCGTGTGTCATGCACGGATGCGGAATTGGATTTTTGTGAAGGTTCTCACGGATCAGCCGGGATTGTTCGGCTGGGGAGAAGCGACACTCGAATGGCATACTCGCGGTGTCGTCGCCACGATCGAAGATCTCGCACAGCTTGTGGTCGGCGAAGACCCCACGCGTGTCGAACATCTCTGGCAGATGATGTGGCGTCAACACTTCTGGCATGGACAGGGAGTCACGCGTTCGACCGCAATCGCCGGAATTGATCTCGCCCTCTGGGACATTGTTGGCAAAGTCCATGGTGTTCCTTGTCATCGACTTTGGGGCGGCCCCGTCCGGGACTTCATCCGGTTGTATTGTCATCTCGGCGGTGGAAATCTCGAGAGTTTTTACGAGACGCCTGTCGACAACGCAAAGCAGTTTGGGGAGTTGGCGGAGCAAGCCGTTGCGGAGGGGTTTACGGCTTTCAAGTCGATGGCGGTGCCGCCGACCATGCCGATCGAGGGCCTGCAACCGATTAAGTCGGCCGAGGCTTGTGTGGCGGCGATGCGAGAATCGGTGGGCGATAACATCGACATTATGGTGGACTGCCACGCTCGCCCGTCGCCCTCCATGGGACTGCAATTCGCCAAAGCATTGGAACCGTATGGCCTCTACTTCTTCGAGGAACCCTGTTGGCCGGAGAACCTGGACAGCCTCGCGACCATCAATGCCGCTGTGTCCACACCGATCGCAACTGGCGAACGTCTGACGCATCTGGGAGCATTCCGCGATCTATTCGCCGTCCGTGGCTGTGAAATCTGCCAACTCGATCTCACGCATTGCGGCGGTTTTTCGGAAGCCCGCCGGATCGCAGCGTTAGCCGATGCCTACCGCATCGCTCTCGCACCGCACAATCCGCAGGGTCCGGTCAGCACGGCGGCTTCGATCGAATTCGGATTCTCGCAACCGAGTTACATCATCTGCGAATCCGTCCACAACGATGTGCCTTGGCGTGCGGATATCATTCAAGAGGGATTCACCCTGGACAAATCGACGCGAACCGTCACGCCGAACACCAAGCCGGGACTCGGAGTCACGATCAACGAGGATGAGATCAAGAAACACCCGTTCCAACAAGAGATTGCCCAACGCGTCTTTTACCGCGACGGTGCGGTTGGTGATTGGTAGGTCCGGTCCCGGTCAAAGAAACACGCTCCCTCCAATCTCAAACTGTTGACAAGTTCAACTGCTATGTCACCAAACTCTCCTGCTGCATTTTCACATGCTTCGTTCCACGGGCACCTTGGTATTGCTCGAGCGGATATCACGCCTCCGGTCGGAATTTATTCCCGGAATTGGGGAGCGGCGGAGCATGACACCGCCAGTACGATTCATCGCCCGCTCACGCTCACAGCTCTCACGTTAGCGGCAACCGCGAATGGCGAACCGTTGGTGCTTCTCGATGCCGATCTCGGTTGGTGGAAAACGCCCCATACATTCCAACAGTTTTTTACGCGGCTATTGGATGCCCTGGAACTGAAACCGCATCAGTTGCTCTTTGCACTCAGTCATACGCACGCCGGTCCTCCCTTGATGGAACCGGACGAAACACTGCCCGGCAGCGAACTGTTGAAGACGTGGATGGAGCAGCTCTTCGAGGCGAGTGTGCACGTTGTCCGCGAGGCGTTGCGAACGGCATTTCCGGGCACTCTTGATTGGCAGACCGGCCGATGCGGACTGGCAACGATGCGAGATTTTCCCGAGCCAAACACAGACTCGGATCGCATGGTCTGCGGATTCAATCCCGATGCCAAAGCTGATGATACGCTGCACGTGGGACGCATCACCGACACCGATGCCAACCTGCGGGCCACGCTCGTGAATTACGCCTGTCATCCGACGACTCTGGCTTGGGACAACACAGCCATTTCGCCGGATTACATCGGGGCGATGCGGGACACGATGCAACAAACCACACACGTGCCCGCGTTGTTTCTGTTGGGGGCGTGCGGTGATTTGGCTCCTCGGTATCAGTATGTCGGTGATACCGAGGTCGCGGATCGACACGGTCGCCAACTTGCATTCGCCGCGTTGGCAACATTGGAGGATATGGAGCCACCAGGCACAGAACTCACATACACGGGAACCGTGGAATCCGGCGCACCGCTCGCCGTCTGGCAGCATACGAAACGGGTCGGTTCCGATGCATTGAAAGCGGTGACCCACGAAGTTTCCGTGCCGATCAAAAATTGGCCGACAGCCGATGAACTCGAACGAGAACGCTTGGCCTGCACCGATCGAGCCTTGGAAGAACGACTCCGCCGCAAACGCGACATCCGCCAAGGCATCGGCGACGGTTCGACATTCGCGTTGCCAATCTATGCTTGGAGAGTTGGCGATGCGGTCATTGTCGGATGCTGTGGGGAGGCGTACTCATATTTGCAACAAGAGTTGCGGACACGGTTTCCGCAACACACCGTTATCTGCATGAATTTGCTGAACGGCTCCATCGGGTATTTACCGCCGGCGGATTTGTACGATGTCGATGTCTACCCGGTTTGGCAAACGCCTTTCGATCGGGGTAGCCTCGAACTGACACTCGAAACCATGACGCAGGCGATCCAACATGTCCTCTCAGACTGAAACCACAATTCACGGCGTGCTGCCGGTCTTGCAAACTCCATTCGACGCCCAAGGCAGAATTGACCGCGACGTTTTGACGCGGGAAATTGACTGGGCGTTCGAAGTCGGCGCGGATGGTGTCGTGGTCGCGATGGTCAGCGAATTGCTCCGATTGTCGCACTCCGAACGCATCGAACTTGTCGAACAGGTTTGCGAAATCGCGGGTGGACGTGGGTTTGTCGTCATCAGTGTGGGAGCGGAAAGCACAGCATCCGCGGTGGAGTTCGCCCAGCACGCCGAGTCGTGTGGTGCAACCGCCGTTATGGCCATTCCACCAGTCGCCACGTCACTGGGAAGCGACGCCACACACAACTACTTCGCCGCGATCGCCGATGCGATTTCGATTCCACTCGTTGTGCAAGATGCATCGAGTTATGTCGGGGCGGCGATTGATCTGGGCGTCTACACGAAACTGCTCAACCAGTTTGGTGCCGAGCGGATTTTCTTCAAACCGGAGGCGAGTCCACTCGGGCCGAATCTTTCGAAACTCCGCGATGCAACCGCCGGGCAAGCTCGAATCTTTGAAGGCTCTGGCGGCATCAATTTGGTCGATTGCTATCGTCGAGGAATCGTCGGCACGATGCCTGGAACCGATTTGCTCGATGGTGTGATCGAACTTTGGCGTGCCCTGAACGCAGGTCATGAGAACCGAATCTACGAGCTCTCGTTGCCAATCAGTGCCATCGTCGCGCTCCAACTTCAGGCGGGGTTGGACGGGTTCCTCGCGATCGAAAAGTATCTGCTGCACAAACGCGGCATCTTTGCCAGCACCGCTCAAAAGCCCCCCGTAAGTTGGGAGATGGATGTGGAGACGCAAGCTGAGGTCGATCGTTTGTTTGACCGACTTCAGGCGGTGATCTAAATGAAAAACCGTCCGACTCGGATCCGATATCGCGTCCTCGCGTGGCTGACACTCGCGGCGGCATTGGCTTACCTCTGTCGCAACGTGGTTGGAGTGGTGGAAAGCTCCATCCGTAATGATCTTGGGTTGACGTTGCAGCAGTCCGGCTGGTTCATGGGGGCGTTTTTCTGGACGTACGCCGTCTTTCAAGTTCCGGCGGGTTGGTTTGCCGAACGCAACGGGACTCGCATTGCCATCAGCATTTTTGTGATTGGCTCATCCCTCGCCATGATCGGCATGAGCGTCGCGGAAAGTTTCTGGTTGCTCGTTTTGGCTCAACTCGTGATGGGAGTCGCCCAGGCCGGTTTATTTCCGGCGTCATGCCAAGCGGTCGGCCATTGGATGCCGTTAGCGCAGCGATCACTCGCCTGTGGAATCCTCGCAGCCGGCATGCAAGTCGGGGCGATTCTGGCCAGTTGGCTAAGTGGTCGCATGCTGCTTTCGATGAGCTGGCGATGGGTATTCGTGTTGTTCGCGGTCCCGGGAATCCTGTGGACGATCACATTTCTCCGCCGCTATCGAAACTTTCCCGATGAAACGCCGAGCGTCAATGAAGCAGAACTCCAACTGATTCGTGCCAACAGTAGACCATCGGAAAACCAAGAGGACGGCGACACAAACGAACTGCAAGAACTCGAGGAGATTTCTCGCAATCCGGTGATGTGGTGGTTGTGCGGTCAACAGATTTGTCGGGCGGCGGGATATATGTTCTTCGCAAGTTGGTTTCCAACATTCCTTCAAAAAACCCGCGGCGTATCCGTCGAAGAGTCGGGATATTTGCAAGGGGTGGTGTTGGCGGGAACGTTGTTGGGAAGCGTTTTCGGCGGCGTGATTATTGATTGGATTTGGCGAAAAACCGGCAGTCTTCGACTCAGCCGAAGCGGAATGGGGGCGGCTTCGTTGGGAACCTGTGCACTCCTCATTCTCGCGGCTTGGTTCATTCGCGATGTGAACACTGCGATTGCATTGTTAGCGATGGGAGCCTTGTTCGCCGCAATCGCGGGACCATGTGCTTTTGCGACAACGATTGATATTGGAGGAGAACGCGTGCCGCAAGTTTTCGGCATTATGAATATGTCTGGCAACTTTGCAGCGGCCGCGTGTCCGGTTCTCGTGGCCACACTATTCGAGTGGACCGAGAACTGGAATTTGGTCCTCGTCATGTTCGCTGGCGTGTACTTCGTCGGTGCCATTTGCTGGCTCTTCGCAAATCCTGAAAAGCGAATCGCGAGTGAAACCGCTGCGTGATCAGCGGCTTTCGCGAGTCCACCACGAACACGATTGATCACAATACGAATCAGTCATTCATCGTAGCAAGTTTGTTGTGCTCGCTGACTTGGAGAGCCCCCGCGTCGAAATGATCTTGTCTGATTACCTCGACGGTCTCCACGCAGACGGTGACTTGATGTTCTGGAAGAACCGTGCTTCTTAAGAATTCCAATATCGCATTGCAGGTTTGATTCGTTGTGACGACCTCGATGCGAACTTTGGAATTCATGGAAACCACACCGTTGGCCAGTTCGCGACGTCCGGCTCCACGACACGGTTGTGATGTAAAACCAGTTGCCCCGAGTGCCACACACTCTTCTTCCAACCATTGCTCGATCGACTCGTCGGCAACGACAGTGAGGCGTCGCATTGTTGCCAGTCCGCCTTTTCGGGCTGCATGCGGGCTATTGGCGAGCGGTCGCAATGCTTCGAGACCACGGACTTCGAAACTCAGCCCCTCTTGCTCGAAGTCGCTTTTCATTCCTTCGAGTTTTTCCATCACGCTGTGGTCAACAAGCCGTGTATTGGAGATATCGAAGATCAGGTTTCGTCGCTGAATGAGCCCGATGTCCTCAATCTGCCGTTTGAACGGAATCCAGTTACTGAAGACGGCGGATTCCCGTGCCAGAATCAGGCTCGTGTGATCATCGACTTCCTGAATCTCGATGTACGGTCGAAACAGCGACCGGATGGGGACACCGTTCGCAACGTGAATGACCATCTTCAAGAAGATGCCCGCTGCAACGCCGATCAACAAGTCGGTCGCGAGCACCATCATCAATGTCGTCACGAAAATGGCGAGCTGCTCTTTGCCGATCCGCCAAACGTGGATGAATTCGGTCGGGTGTGCCAACCGGTATCCGGTGTAGACCAACATACCGGCGAGCGCAGCCAGCGGAATCTCATGGAGGACCATGGGGATCATCGCCACACATGCGAGTAGAAAGACACCATGCCACATGTCGGCAAAGCGTGTGCGGGCGCCGTTGTCGATGTTGGCCTTCGATCGCACGATTTCAGAAATCATGGGCAACCCACCGACCATCGACGCACACAGATTTCCCACACCGACCGCGACGACATCGCGATCCATGTTGGCTTTTCGTTTCCAGGGGTCGAGGAGATCAACCGCTTTCGCGCTCAACAACGATTCGAGACTGCCGATAATGAAGAACATCATTGCCCACTTCCACGCTTTCATGTAAGCCAACGCGGAAAAATCAGGGAACGTCACATCGTTGAACATCCCGAACACTCGGTCTGGCATTTTGACCAGATACTGTTCGCCGAGTTGATATTGGTGTCCCTGCAAGGTGTAAGAGTGCTCGTGCAGCAGGTCGAATCCAAAGCCCATCGGCACCGTGACCAGCAACACGATCATGGGGGACGGAATTTTCTTGAGGAGGTCGACCCGTTTCCCGGCGAGCGGCCATAAGAACATGATGAGAATGCTCACCATGCCGATTGCCGCAATCGCCGGGTTAGCCTCCATCACGTAATGCGGCATTTCTTTGAGCATCTCCAAGGGTTCGCCACCAGCGGAGACACCAAGAGCCACAGGGAATTGCTTGATGATGATAATCACGCCGATCGCCGCCAGCATCCCGTGCACCGCGGAGATCGGAAAGAACTCACCGAGAATGCCGCCCCGAAAGAAGCCAAAGAGAATCTGAATCACCGCTGCCGCAACTCCCACAGCGAGAGCAGCCTTGTACGCTGCCAGATCGGTATCGGTCCATCCGCCGGTCATACCGTCGCCGCCGAAGTCTTCGATGCAACCAATCGCAATGACAATCAATCCGGCCGCCGGGCCCTTGATGGTCAGTTCACTGTTGCTGATGAACGTCGTCAGAATCGATCCGATGATGGCCGTAAAGATACCCGCAATCGGCGGATACCCGCAGGCCAACGAGATACCAAGACACAACGGCAACGCGATCAAAAAGACCAGAAAGCCAGAGGTGAGATCGTGTTTGAAGTACTTGACGAAACCGGCAGCATCGCCACGCGGAATTTCATTGTCCGTTTGGGGTTCGGTCATCGTTTCCATTTGCGGTTGGATTTGTCAGAGGTACGAGCGGTTTGGGGGGAAAGCGTTCTGTCGGTTTGGTCAGAAGAATTGGGTTGCTCGACGCTTCGATGCTCAAGCAACGCACGGGCCGCATGATAGCGTGATTGCACACCCGGCTGAGGATTCAGTCCGCCACCGACAATCAGAACCACCATGACCAGGATCGTGATGCGTTCCGCGGGACGGCAATCCATCTTTACAGTCGAAGAGTGTCGTGTGCCGGTAAACACATGAAAGTAGGCTTTGACAACTGCCACGCCATTCATCGCGGCGGCAACAACCACCGCCAGTCCGACCAGCGGATAAATCTCAACGGCTCCCTCCACGAGAAGTTCCGTGCCGATAAATCCCACTGTGCCAGGAAAGCCAATCGACGCCAATCCGGTGAGAAGGAACATCGCCGCGAGAAACGGCGTGTGCTCGTAGAGACCATGAAAAGTATCGAGCGTGATCCGTCCTGTGCGAGCTTCGACACTCCGCAAAGCGAGCCCGAAACCCAGCAAAGAAATCCCAACGCTCAACCACACGCAGAGTGCTCCGGCCAGCCCGATCGGTGTTGCCATTTCCAACCCGACGAGCACCAGCGAGGAATGGCTAAGAAATAGATAGCAAAAGAAGCGTCGGGAATCTCGTTGAACCAACGCCATGCCGGCCGCGTAAACGGCTGTCACTAGAGACAAGATTGCGATGCTTTGCAAAGCCCAAGACGGAGCAATGGGAAACACTAATCGCATCACTGCGTAGACTCCCGTCATGGGAGTCACGAACAGCAACGCTGTTCCAAACGTGGCTTTCTCGAATAAGTCAGTCATCCAACAATGAAGCGGGCAAACTCCACTGCGAAGCAATGCTCCCGCAGTCAAGAGGCCACCGGCGATGATCGAGAAAAGGGCTGAGGTCGTCGCCCAATCGGCCAGGGCTTGCCCGACAACGAGCAACGCGACGAACAACGTCATGTGTATGACATAGACCCGCGTGCATTGCTTGCGTTGCCGAAGTTCCCACCATGGCGGAATTGTTGCGATGGCGAGCAAAGCGATAATCAACCACGGATGACGACACGCGAGCGTGGCCAGCAAGATCGACTCCGAAACGAGCGTCCAATGGAACGAAAAGCGATGGCTCTTGGTTCGCAAGGTTGTCATCACGGTCGCCAAATAGAGCAACGCTCCCAAAGGCAACAGCGGTGCACTCAGTTCATCGACGACGAACACGTCACGATGAAAAATTGTCTGAAACAGATCCCAGTGATCGTGGGCTTCAAACGAACCCAGCATCGCGAAATCGAACCATTCACCGATCGTCAACGCGAGTGTGATCGCACACAAAATCGTGCACACCATTCTCGCTCGATCACGGTTCTTCAGCAACGAAACACAGACGGCACCGACCAACGGCAACAGCACGGAAAGTTCGAGCCAAGGCAGATGAAGTTCCGACATCAGGCCACGTCCTCCAAGGAGTCGCTGTAAGGCGAAACCCGATCGGACTCACGCGATGGTCCACCGGAAAGCAGGTTTGTCCAACGTCGTTCCATGCCATCACACCACCGAAACACCGCGGTAAATGGTCGCACAATCCAGTCGTCCAAGAACGCGTCGAGAAAACCTCGATGCAGAGCAAATCGATAGAGCCAGAGTTGAAAGCCGGTGGCCGTTCGAGCCGTGTTGACGGCATCCCCCGCGAGATGTTCGCCGACCGCATCTTCCAACATTTGATAATCTTTCAGGACGGAAGGCGCCCGCAAAAGCTGTAGGGTTCGCAAGCAGGCATGACCGATCATGTGAATCAACGCGATGTACCGTAGGCCAAGACCGATCTCAACCGTGATGATTCCGACTTGAATCAGCGAGGCGAATGCCAAGGCGTTTTTCACATCGCTTTGCACACGCGAAGCCAGTGTCCCCATGACAGCCGAAACCAAGCCAAGCACGATCACTATGATTCGCAGCGGCAGCGATACGTCGAGCAATGGACTCACACGCAGTAGGAGATAGGTCCCCAAATGGACAGACAAGGCACCGTAGAAGACGGCACTCGAAGGCGTTGGCCCTTCCATCGCTCGTGGCAACCAACCTGAGAATGGAACCATGCCGGATTTCCCAGCCGCCGCGAGGAGCAATAGCACGCCCACAGCCAACGCCGACCAAGAATTGATCTCCGCAACCCCGTCCGGCCACGCCCCGGACCCCACGAGTTTTTCAAAATCTCCGGCCCCAGTGAGATGGTGCATCGTCAGTGCAGCCACAAGAAACGCGGCATCCGCCAGACGGTAGGTTGTCCAAACACGTTGACCGTTCCGCACCGGTCCAGGGCGTTCGTGGAAATAGGCTACAAGAAGCGCAGAGGATAGCCCGACCAATTCCCAACCGAAGAACAGTGTTTCAATGGTCCCCGCTAGCGATGACACAATCATCCCAAGCAAAAACAACGCGTACAGCAGGAAGAATCTTGCGTAGCCTTGTTCGCGGTGGAGGTATACCGAGGCGAACGCTCCCACCGTGCCGCACAGCACAAACGACAATATCGCGAATGGAACCGATAGACGATCGAATACAAACTTCAAATGAAAATGGAAGTGTTCCGGTTCAATGGCAACCCAGTTGCCCAGCTCAATGGGAACGTGACGCACGCCAGTCACTAGCATCGAAGTAAGAATGGCTACAGATGCCAAAAGGCCGATGCCGACCGATGCCTTCGTCAAGCGGGCTTGCACACCTTCGCTCAACTTGCAACCACACAGGAGCGGCAACCCCAATGCAGCCAGAAGCAAAGCCGGGCTCAAGACGACGATGATCCCTAGAACCCCCATCACGGAATCGAGAGTCATGGCGACACCTCCGTTTCGGCAATCGAATAGAACGGCAAGTGATCGCGTTGGCCCTGGTAGCAGTCCAGTGAAGAAGAAACCTGTGCCAGTTGGCTGTCGTCGGGGTTGAATGGCTCGAAAATTCCGTCACGAAAAACTTGAATCTGCGATGTTTCCGTGTCGATGACCGCCAGATGCGACCAACCACCGCGGCACAACTTCGCGATTCCCTCGTTCCGCTCGATGATCGAAAGCATTGCGTCGGGTGTCGTTTCGATCAGGAACAATATCCGCAACGGTTCGTGAATCTCCACCATCTGTTGATAGAGTCCCGTTCGCAAATCGCTGGAGGTGCCTTCCATGACTCCGAGTAACGACACGATGTTATGCGGAAGTTTGGAGCCCGACCCGTAATTCGTGTAGTCGACGCAAGAGAAGTAATATTCAAGATTGATCCCCGCACAAACCGGGATCGCAGCCGACAGAATGCGAAGCAAGATCGTGTGATCTTCGTCGTCCTGGTTCGGGTCGTAAGATGTGAGGAACGCTCGTCGGTCGAGAAACAACCCGCGAGACCAATCACGACGCCCAACAACGCACATGGCATTGGTCGCATGGTTGTACTCCGGTCGGGCTTGAGAAATGTCTTGTGCGCGGCTCTCGACGTGACGCAAGGCTTCCTTCGGCGAAAGATCCAAGGGTGCGGAAACAAAGCGGCGACAACGTTCGTGAGCATTCCGCCGACGAGCTTCTTCGATTGACGATCGAGCGGCCTCGAACTCTTGGCGGTGGGATGATGGCAGTTGGTCCAGATCGTAGAACACAACAGAATCGTCGCAGGTGTTGTGATAGGCACCGATGAACGTCGTGTCTTCGGGAATCACCACACCCCGCTCGGCAACGAGTGCTCGAACACGCCAGTCATTCGCCATTTCGGCGAAGGCGCGAGCGTTCGGTCCTCCGCGTTTTCCCGCACACGCACCACAGCAGTACGCGGACTCATGCGGGTTGTTCAAGCTGGATGAGCCATGCCCGCAGACGATGAACAAACGCGAAAAATCCTGGGAGTTCGTCAACCCAATGTCTTGCAACAACCGCAGAACAACGCCCGCCATCTCATCAATCGAATACCCGATGTGGCCGTTGTCGGGGCCTGGTTCGTCCGCGTAGCGTTCGAGTTGTAAATGGGTCACGGGCGGTGGCTGCAACAGTGAACCGAACCGGCGGCGGATGCGTGCCGTCAAGTGGGGAAACAAGACTCTGGCGACAAGCGGTGCCGTCGCCAGCGAACCCACGATGCCTGCGAACATTCCACCAAGAAACGTTCGGCTGCGTGTGTGAAACAAATGGCTGACGCGACCAAGTCGACGACGCAACTCCGCACGCTCTCGGTGAATCCCTTCAAACGTGTAGCCCACATCTTCCTGTACGTAATGATCCGGTGTGATCACCCCCGGACACAGTGGCTTATAGAAACCATCCGCCGCGCCACGATAGTACATCGCCACGGCAAAAAATCCGGCCGCGCCGAAGGTTTCGCATCGTGGTTGGACCTCCTCGAGATGCCGACGAAACGATTCCTCACGGTCGTCGATGCAAGTAACAATTTGAAAAGCCGGGCGGTCTCCCCAAGGTTCCGCGGTCTTTCTCCGCGACTTCGCATGCTTCGAGAACGCATTCAAAGCCGCGTGATGATACTTGCGTTCGTACGCTTCGTGGAAAATGCGACGACGTTCAAGACCACCGAAACCCTCAACTTCCTCGGCAAGTTGCCGCCAGTCTGTCTCGCTGAGTTGCCGAAGTTCCAGCGGCGTCCATCCCAGCATTTGCGCAACCTGGAACAACAAGACCGCGGCTCGCTCGCGACTCAGCGGAACAGGATTATCGAGCCTTCGTTGCGCGGACTCGATGATCCGCTGAATCGAATCCGATTCGCCAAACGCATCCGCACCCAGGTTCCGGATCGCATGTTTTTCCAAGAGCAATTGGACGGCCAGCATGCCGATCAATGAGCCCTGCGGAATCGGATGCACCACCCAATCTACCCCCGATTCCAACTGCCGAATGATCCCAGCCCAACCACCCAACGCCAGCAGCGATTGGGTGATGAACTCTTCTCGATCGAACTCAGCGACTCCCAGCTCGCGAAGTGACGCCTCGATCACGTCCTCTGCTGTCGCATGGCTTTCGCGGAGAGACGACAACTCCGCCGGCAACCGTTTCAACCAGCGATCGAGCCCCCGGCTCTTGCCGGAATACAACGTGACAAACGCTTCGAAGAATCCTTGATCACGGTTGGGCAAATGCCAGTCCGAATATCCCTGATCCACATAGGCGGCACAGAAACGAATCAGCAGGTCATGGACGTTGCGGTCGATGTCTTGTCCGGTGACATGAAGCAGCAAATCTCGCGGCCGAACGTACGAAGTCGGCGGACTTGTCGACGTCGATGAACATACACCGCCCAAACAAATCCGCCAAAGCAGATGCAACGAGAAGGACTCCCATGTCGCTTGGGACCAACTGTCGGAGTGAGTACCGAACTTTTGGGCCAGTCCATTGATGAATTCCGATGTGCGGTCGGTTTCTTCCATCAACTTTTTGGCAGCAGACACGATACGGGAGCGATTGATTTCAGTGGTCTGATCTCGAAATCGTTGGAGGGCGTCTGTCTCTGCGACAACCCACCGCAATTCCGCATCGGGTCCGACATGCATGGGATGCCGAAGCATGGCATAACGGATTTCGCACCGCGTTCCGAGTTGATTGATCTGCTCGCTCGCCCACTCACCGAGATCTTCCTGGAGGACTGCTTCTAAGTCTTCGTCGGTGATCCGACCGGTGGAACACAAATCACGATACTTCTGCTCGGAAAAATACGGTTCCGCTCCGTATCGCGCCAAACCCGCTTTTACCGCGGAATGGAACGGTTTCTCTTCAATGGCATGCAGCGTGTTGTGATGAACAAAAACCTCAATCGGCCCTTGAGCCGGCAGAAAATGGGCTGCATGTTCGACGGTCTCTCGCAGGGACATCGTGGTGGGGTGGCATGAGGAGAGCGAATCGTCTTCGATTTCTAAGGTCGGCACGGTGGGGACCTGTCGCTGTTCGAGGTATTGGGAATTGGCGATTCATGCCGAGCCTTGGCCGTGCCGGTGTACGTATCGGAAGGGCTTTCACGGACCAGTCGCAAGCCGCATGCCAAACGCCATGAGCGGTTCATCCGACCGTCGCACGTACAAGAATGTTTCCCGGGGATTCCCCGATGTTCGCTGGGAATCTTGGACATTTTCGTCCTGTGTGGACGAGGGCGCAGCGAAGATGATTCTGAAAAGTTACAATCGGGCCGTCATTGACGTGCAATTTCTTGCAGACCAAGTGCAACAAACTGCACCCGCTCACGCGGTTGACTTTCGATCGTAGCGGGCCATGTCCCGTGGAGGCCAAGAGACAAAGGCTAATTCGTATTCACCGCAGGCACAAAAGACCGTCATACGGTCTAGACGCACTGACTACAGGAATTAATCCCATGCAGAAACTTGTCGACGGAATCCACAAATTCAAATCGGAATCATTTAGCCAGGACCAAAAACTGTTCGAGACGCTAGCGGAGGGCCAAAACCCGCTGGCATTGTTTATCACCTGTTCGGATTCCCGAATCGACCCCAACCTTCTGACGCAGACGAAACCAGGGGAACTTTTCATTCAACGAACCGCCGGAAACATCGTGCCACCCTACGGCAGTGTTTTTGCAGGCGAGGCGTGCACAATCGAATACGCCGTCGTAGCTCTCGGGATCAAGGATATTATCATCTGTGGCCATTCCCACTGTGGAGCAATGGGTGGCCTTCTCGACCTTGATTCCCTCGACAAAATGCCGGCCGTCAAAGCTTACCTAAAGCACGCCGAAGCGACACGTCGGATCGTCGATGAGAACTACACACACCTGACGGACCCCGCCGAGCGACTCACCCTGACCATTGAGGAGAATGTGCTCGTTCAACTCGAAAACCTCAGGACTCACCCTTCGGTTGCCGCCGCGATCAGTCGAGGGGATCTCAAATTGCACGGCTGGGTCTACAAATTCGAGACCGGCGACGTCTTCGGTTACAATCCGGAAGAGAATGCGTTTCTACCAATTGAAGACTTTGAGCCAGTGGCGCCGAGTAGCCGTTCGCTCCCACCGATTTAACGCCAATTCGGTCGCAAGGAGTGAGCTTCTGACGATGACCGCCCATGGGCGACACGTCGATGAGTGACGAGTCGCCGCGGGCGGAGCAATCGCGTCCCGTGGGCTTTCATCGCGTTGTCGGACCAGGGGCATGTTTCGAGTTCATTCTAAAGAGACGGGAAAGTACTATCGGCTAGCCATCATCGGCCTGCTGCTGATGAGTGCCGCTGCCTTAGGCGTTACCATTTGGGTGATGATCGATTTCCTCCGCGAGCAGGAAATCGTGGACGAACTCATCCGTCAATTGCCCGAAGATGCCACTGAGTCAGCAGAGGTCCTTGCTGGCGAACTTCGTTGGCAGTTTCGGCTCTCCATGCTCGTGGTGCTGAATTTGGTCGTCACTGGAATTGCTGTCGTTCTGCTGTGGCGAGCATACCGCTCATCACAGGAATCGCTGCGAGACCTCAAAAATCTCGCCGGCGATATCATCAGCAGCATGGATCAGGCAGTCATCACCACCGACGCCAACGGCAACGTGACCAGCATCAACCGACGCGGACTGGAACTGCTGAATCCACCGGAAGAGTGTGTCGGTCGTCCACTCACAAACCTATCAGACAAGGTCCCACTCGAAGATTTCCGCCGGGAATGGCGAATCGAGCAGAACGTCGCCATGACACGTGACTTCATCGTCAACGCGAACGGTTCGACGCGGACGCTTCGTGCTTTTTGCCAATCGCTAACGGATCACGAAGACCAAGCGATCGGCAATGTTTTGCAGCTTCGCGATGTTACCGAACGTCTGCTCATCGAAGATCGCATGAGTCGGATGGAGCGTTTTATCGAACTCCGGCCACTGGCAGCTGGTCTCCACCATGAGATCAAGAATCCGCTTGCGGCACTCTCGCTGCACGTGCAATTGCTTGAGGAAGAAATCGAAAATGACGACACACCCGACGAATCCCTACACATGCTTAGCGTGATCAAAACCGAGGTTTCGCGAATCGGAAATGTACTGGAAGGCTTCCGTGATTTTGCCTCAATCGACCGACTGAATCTCGGACCGGTCGATTTGCCGGAACTCGTCCAAAGACAGGTCGAGTTGGTTCGCCCGACAGCCCAACAGCAACACGTTTCACTTGATGTCCAAATCGCGACCCCGGAATTACAGGAAATCGTCGCCGACCGAACTCGATTGGAACAGGTCTTGCTGAACTTGCTGCTCAACGCACTGGAAGCGATGCCCCATGGCGGTCTCGTCTCAATCAACGTTGCTCGATCTGGCGAAACGGCACGAGTCGAAGTGACGGACTCCGGCAACGGTATTCCTGACGAACTCCATGACAAAGTGTTCGACGCCTACTTTACCACCAAAGGTTCCGGAACCGGGTTAGGGCTCGCCATGTGTGACAAAATCATGCGGCAACACGAGGGCAACCTGACATTTCGGTCTTCGCGCAACGGGACAACGTTTGAAATGGTTCTCCCCATTCAACCCGCGAAGACCGAGCAATCTGGATAGCACGGTATGGATGACGAATTCCACATTCTCGTTGTCGACGACGAACCCAACATCCGCTCCGGCTTGGCCAAAGGTCTCAAGCGGGAAGCGAACCGTATCGAAACGGCTGGGACGGTCAACGAAGCTCTCGACAAGTTCGACAGCGGAAACTTCCAACTTGTCATCGCAGATGTCCGACTCCCCGGTGATCGCGATGGACTGGAACTCGTCTCGCTCGTCCAGCAACGCCAACCCGGCACAACGGCCATTGTGATTACAGCTCACGGCACCGTCGAAACAGCCGTCGACGCGATGCGTCGGGGAGCTTTCGACTTCATCACAAAACCTGTTGACCTAAATCTCATCCGGCAACAGGTCGCCAAAGCCCGAGAACATCACCAACTTCAGGCCGAGAACCGACAGCTGAAAGGCAAGCTCGCGGAAGTCGGCGAAGTCTCCGGTATTGTTGGCAACTGCCGGGCACTCAAGGACGTGCTGACTCAAGTTCGACAAGTGGCGGACACCGATGCCACCGTGCTCATCCAAGGCGAAAGCGGCACCGGGAAGGAGTTGATCGCTCGGGCCATCCACGACCTTAGCACCCGATCCGCAGGCCCGTTCGTTGCGGTGAATCTCGGAGCACTTCCGGAATCTCTGCTGGAAAGCGAGTTGTTTGGTCACGAAAAAGGTTCGTTCACAGGTGCCTCGCGTCAAAAACCCGGCTGCTTTGAAGTCGCCAAGAACGGCACGCTCTTTCTCGATGAGATCACCGAGATTCCGTCCAAGAGTCAGGTCGATCTATTGCGGGTTCTCGAAACAGGTCAGTTCGCTCGTGTGGGTGGCGAGCAAACACTCGAATCCGACGCTCGAATCGTTTCAGCGACCAATCGCAGCATTCAAAAACTTGTGGAAGACGGAACCTTTCGCGAGGACCTTTTTTATCGGCTCAACATCGTGCCGATTGACGTGCCACCGCTTCGACAACGACAGGACGACATCCCATTGTTGGCACAACACTTCCTCAGCCATTTCTGTACTCGCCATCGTCGACAAGAAAAGACGATTGCCCCGAACGCGATGGAAATTTTCGTCTCCGCGAACTGGCCAGGCAATATCCGTCAACTTCGCAATGTCATCGAGCGATTGGTCGTCACCGTTGCCGATGATGTCATTTCGCCGGCTGACCTTCCCACCGACTTGATACCCGTCTCGAATGCCCCCTCGGCCAAACCACGCTCTCTGGCGGAAGTCACCGAGTTGGCCGAAAAAGAGGCCATCCAGTCCGCCCTTGTCGAAAATGATTGCCACCGCGAACAAACCGCGAAGGCTCTCGGCATCAGCGTGAGAACTCTGCACTACAAAATCAACCGGTACGACCTGCAGAGCATGTGCCGCTAAAAACACTTCTGCAATCGCAAGAAAGGTTTTCCGCGAGCAATTGCCGACAATCCTATTGAAATATCGTGAGATAACGATACAATAGGACGAGGAGATATCAATGACTACGAAAACGACAGACTCACAAAACGACAAGCCTCCTGGCAACATGGAAGCTCTAGCGGAAGCCGCAGAGTGCTTGAAAACGCTCGCGCATCCCGTGCGGCTGCGAATGGTGCAACTCTTATTGCAAGGTCGCTATACCGTCGGTGAGTTGGCGGAAGATTGCGGGGTGCCCAACAACGTTGCCTCGGAACACTTAAGGTTGATGCAACGGTGCGGTTTTTTCACCAGTGAGCGTGAGGGGCGGCGGGTTTACTACCAAGTCGCAGAACCGCATCTACAAAACATCATGAACTGCGTTGAAAGCCGTTTTTTGGCGTGAGGGCGAAGTCGGCCGACCGCAAGAATGTTCGCCTTTTTTTCAACCAAACAGTCGTAACTTCCCGATATCACGAATATTAATAGATAATTTCGAGGAAAGTGAAATGTCCCACACACAAATGATTTCAGTCACTCAACTTGCGGAACGGTACCACCAAGGTACGATCGATCTCCTTGACGTTCGGACGGCAATTGAGTTCCGCGAAGTTCACGCGGCATCGGCTCGCAACATCCCCCTGGATTCTTTGAACCCAGCCGCAGTGATGAATCAGAGAAATGGTTCGGCTGATGAAACACTATACGTAATCTGCAAAAGCGGCGCACGGGGAGCAAAAGCACAACAGAAGTTCCACGAAGCCGGATTCCCGAACGTCGTCAACGTCGAAGGCGGAACCGAAGCCTGGGTTGCAGCCGACTTACCGGTTGTCCGAGGCAAGAAAGCCATGTCGTTAGAACGCCAGGTCAGAATTGCTGCCGGATTCATCGTATTCATTGGCGCGATTCTTGGAATCTTCATTCACCCCTACTATGCCGGTATCTCTGCGTTCGTCGGTGCAGGACTCATGTTCGCAGGTATCACCGACACCTGTGCAATGGGCCTACTCATCGCAAAAATGCCTTGGAACCGGGTTCAGGATGAGTCATGTTGTCGCATCCAATAACAACTCCAACCATGCAGATAGCCCCTGCAGAATGCAAAGCGTTACAGACTCCGCATGTGCCTAGACACTGCTGCATCAAACAAACTCTTCCCGACCATCCGATCAATGTCACTCACGGATCGTCTTTGGTATAATGCCAGTGATGGGAAGAATTGTGACGCTGTCGATTCCATGTCAACAATACCAACGGCATTTGATCGACACTAAGATCTTCGACATCAATGATGTTCCGATCAACAAACAACTTCAAACTAAAGGAGATTGAGAATGAAAAGGGAACGGTCGATAAAAAACTTGCAAACCGCACTGTCAATGGAACTGACAGCCACTCACCAATACCAACTGCATGCAGGCGTATTGGACGACTGGGGCCTAAGTTTGCTGGCCACGCAAATGCGTGAAGAAATGCGAGAAGAATTAGGTCACTCGGAAGAGTTCATGAATCGAATCATGCTGCTCAAAGGTGATCCTCAAATGACACTTGAAAAGCCACCTGTCCGGGCATCAACCCTTAAAGAAATGTTTGAGACAGATTTGGCCGACGAACAAGAAGCCATCGAGTTTTACACTCGATCTTCATTGCAAGCAGTTGAAGATGGCGATCTTGGTTCTCGGGCGATCTTCGAGCGAATTGCACTAGACGAAGAAGAACACATGAGCTGGCTCGAGTTGCAACTTGACTTGCTCGAACGAATGGGAGAACCCGCTTTCATCTCCAAATATATTCCGTCACGCGATTCGGCAACATAGGTCTAGTCTCGCAGATTAACAGGACATGAGTTACAGAGCCAAGTCGCTAGTCGGCTTGGCTTCTTACTGCAACTTCAAAGGTCAACGAGCTATGAGAATCTATCTTCGGCTTGCTGCATTAGTCATGATCGCTGGACTACTCTGTTACGGCGTCGTTACCAAGAGTGTGGCTTCGTCGAAGCCTCAAGACAATCAGACCACAGAACCCCACTATATTCATCCAGCCATCCAAGGTTTCGGCAAGGTTGTGCAACTTCCGAATGCCGTTCATCAACCTCGCAGTGGCAGCAAGATTGTTGTCGACATCACAAAGGGCAGTGACCCAAGCAAACTGAACTCCGCCATCGAAAAGGTTTGCCGATTCGTCAACATCTATGCTGGCGCCGGTCGCACACCTGTCAAGGTGGACATTGCAGTGGTTTTGCATGGCGATGCAACACTCGCCATTTTGAATAACAATGCCTATTCAGCCCGCTTCAAAACAGACGGCAATCCTAACCTTGCCTGTCTCCGAGAATTGAATAACGCAGGAGTCAAAGTTTCGGTCTGCGGCCAATCACTCACAGCAAAAGACGCAAGACCGGAAGAGGTCAGCAAGTCCGCCCAAGTCGCCGTCTCAGCACTCACCGCACTCGTCAACCTACAAGCCGACGGATATGCGTATTTGCCGATGTTGAAATAGCGGTCTGTACATACCAGATTAGCGACGTAAATGATTCACAAGATGTTTTGCTAACAGCAAACAGCACCATGAACCGACTCATGCAGTGACTATACTCCTGCGGTTCCAGGACCGAACTGTTTTATACTAAGATTGAGTGGAAAGCCCCCCGCAAATAATCGCGAGGTGTCTGTTATAGTTCGCTAGAACATTCCTGTTTCACGATCGGTATCCTTTGCTACTGACTAGGACATAGCATTCGCGACACGTTTTCGTATCACAATCGATCGCAACCTCAATGTGACTTTCGCAAATGCTTGTAGCAGTCCTACAACTCTCATAACGATGCTGTGTCGTCACAGTGACCGGCATGCTTCGCATACTTAGCCATACTGTCATTATCTCCTAGACGTGAATAACGACTAGCCCTCGTTCACGGTCAATGCCGGTATGCATACACAATTCTTGGTTGTAGAATGCCTGAGACGGTTATAGTTGTTGCGACGTCGATCGATTTGGGATTCGATGGCGGCGTGTTTGGTTACAGTCATTTTTTCGCCGATTGCCTGGAAACTCCGATCGGCGACGAACCTTCGATTCCGGAGTGTGGTGGCAATTGCCCGCGTGATCGGTAACGCTGATGAAGCATTCCAAGACTGACTAATCCGGTGCGAAATTGAGGGACGGCATGTCGATTCACAATCTAAATAGCATCTTCCGACCGAAACGTGTGGCGGTTATCGGTGCCAGCATGAAAGCTGGGAGTGTGGGCCGGACGGTGCTCGAGAACCTGCTGTCCGGTGGCCTGGTCGACAACGAAGGGGAACCCGCAAGCCAGCTTGTGTACCCGGTCAATCCAAAGTACGACGAAATTTTCGGCATTCCCGCGTTTGCCGATATGAGTGAACTGCCAGAACCCGCCGATCTGGCAATCGTCTGCACCCCGGCGGCGACAGTGCCCGATGTGGTTCGGCAGTGCGGAGCCATGGGAACGATGGGGGTGATTGTTATTTCAGCCGGTTTCCGCGAAATCGGTTCGACAGGTCGACGACTCGAAGAGGATCTGAAAAAGGCCGTCAGCGAGTATCCCGGCATGCGGATGATTGGCCCGAATTGCCTGGGCATTATCTCCCCGAAGCGGAATCTCAACGCGAGTTTTGCCGAAACGATGCCGTCCTCAGGGAGCGTGGCGTTTATCTCGCAATCAGGGGCACTTTGCACGTCCGTGCTGGATTGGTCGCTGAACGAAAATGTGGGGTTCTCCCATTTCGTTTCAGTTGGAAACGCCTTGGATGTCGGCTTTGCGGAACTGATCGACTACTTCGCGGCCGATGGACAAACCGAAGCGATTGTCCTTTACATCGAGTCCATGAGTGAGGCACGACGGTTCATGTCGGCCGCCCGCGCATTCACTTTGACCAAGCCAATCGTCGTGTACAAAGCCGGTCGTTTTGCGGAATCGGCTCAGGCCGCCGCGTCGCATACGGGGGCGCTGGCGGGTGTGGACGCCGTTTACGAATCTGCCTTCACACGTGCTGGCTTGGTTCGTGTTTTAGACATGGAAAGCCTGTTCGATTGCGCGGAATTGCTGTCCCGATATCGGGTTCCGGACGGTCCACGGTTGGCCATCGTGACCAACGCCGGCGGACCGGGAGTGATGGCGACCGATGCGTTGTTGGCGGCACACGGAAAACTGGCGGAGCTATCGGATTCGACAATGCGACGGCTCGACGAGGTATTGCCGCCCACGTGGTCGCACGGGAACCCGGTCGATGTCATTGGCGATGCACCACCGGAACGTTTTGAAGACGCTGTCAAAGCGGTTCATCAGGATCCGGGTGTCGATGCGGTCTTGGTTGTGCTGACTCCCCAGGCCATGACCAATCCCACATCCACAGCGCGACGGCTGGCGGCACTGGCTCGGCAATCGGGTCGTCCGGTGTTGGCCGCATGGATGGGTGGTCCCGCGGTCCGTGAGGGCATTGCGATTTTGAACGCTGCGGGCGTGCCAACATACCCCACTCCAGAGCAAGGCGTGCGGGCGTTTATGCAGATGTCACGTTATGCCCGAAACCGAGACCTGCTGTATGAGACCCCTCGCAGATTGACGATCAATTTCCCGCAGCCGCGTCCGCAAACACGACAGGAGTTCCGCGACCGACTCCCTGAGGGAGACAACATACTCAGCGAGGGCGATTCGAAATCCCTTTTGGCGGCGTATGGAATTCCCACGGCTCGACCGCAGCTCGCAACGTCTGCCGAAGACGCGGTCAGTGTTGCTAAAGCAATTGGTTTTCCCGTGGTGCTTAAAATCCAATCGCCGGACATCTCTCATAAAACCGATGTTGGTGGCGTGGAATTGAACCTCTCCGACGAACACGCCGTCCGAGACGCCTTCGCACGGGTGACCAAGGCGGCTCGCGAGCATCAGCGGGAAGCTCGAATCGACGGCGTCACAATTCAGCCGATGGTGTTGGCTCCCTACAAAACCGAGATCATCGTGGGAGCGAAGAAGGATCCGGTTTTTGGTCCAGTCTTGATGGTGGGTGCCGGTGGAACTGCTGCGGAAGTCTTTCGCGATATGGCATTCGAGTTGCCACCGTTGACCGAGCGATTGGCCCGCCGGATGGTCGAGTCGCTACGGACGTGGCCATTGCTCGCTGGTTTCCGCGGGCGTCCGCCGTTCGATGTCGATGGCCTAATCGATGTGCTGCTTCGGCTCTCCGCGTTGGTCGCGGACAACCCGGAGGTTCAGGAACTCGACATCAATCCGCTGTTGCTTACTCCCGATCAAGTGCATGCGGTTGACGCTCGTATTCGCACGGTATCAACTCGTGATACTCGCGGCGAACGCCAGTTTTCCCATTTGGCAATCCGACCGTACCCGGAAGAATTTGTCGCCGAACGGACGCTCCGCGATGGCACCCGTGTCCGATTGCGACCAGTGCGACCGGAAGACGTGCCCCGCTGGCGTGACCTCATCACGCGGTGTTCGCCGGAATCGATTCGACGCCGATTTCGATATCTCTTCAGTGAACCCACACGTGAGGTCACCGCTCGTTTTTGCTTCTGCGACTACGACCGTGAACTCTCAATCGTCGCAGAGTTGACGGACGAACCGAATTGTCCGATGGCCGGTGTGGTGCAACTTCTCGCCGATGCCGATCACGAATCCGCCGAGTTCGGCATCCTTATCCCCGACGCCTGGCAGAACAACGGACTTGGCTCGTTGCTGACGGATTACTGCTTGGACATCGCTCGCACCTGGGGACTCAAACGTGTGTTTGCGGAAGCCGATCCAGCAAACCGCCGCGTCCTCCGGTTGTTCGAGAATCGTGGTTTTACTGCAAAGCCGATTGATATCGACTCCACGATGTACCACAAAGAATTGCTATCCGATGCCACGGCGACCAACTAACGCGATCACTCGACACCGTCGACGGCAACGACAATTCCAGGATTCACTTTCAGCAGGACTAAACTGACGAGAGTTCTCCCGGAGATTGTTGCCCGACAAAGCGGCATACAAAACTCATTCACAGGACGAAACGGTTCGCATCTCCGGCACACAAGGCGTCCCAGAGTTCTGTCATCCTTTCCGTAGGCACGCAGTCGCTTCGCTTTTCAGACCAGTCGTCAACAGCACGGTTTCGATAAGCCATGCCATACCGTGCCCGAACCCAACGCTCATAGTCAGCCATCCAGTTTGCCAATGATGAGAGCAACCGCCCCAAAGTTTGACGCTCGTCAGCGGTTTTCGGGTGACGAAAACCAGTGAGTTCCGTCGCTGCCCAGACATTCGTTGATAACTGAGAACCCGCCGAGAATCTGGGAACAAACGGGCCGCGTTTCAGCAACAAACTTCCCCAAGACGGTTGCGCGAACCAGACACCAAATCCCCACAGTCCCACGCGGCCGACATCGCCCTCCCAGCGATAGTGCGATGGTGCAGTCGAACCTGACGGTGGTTCGTGCCGTTCAAACCCCCACTCCAAGAGAGCATGCGGTTTCGCCAGCCGGACATCACAACCGAAACACCACATCTGCTGGTCGAACAAAGACTTCGCCAGTCGTCGCGCAGGCTCCGTTGCAAACACGGCTTCTATCGCCGAGACAGCTTCCATTCGACGTTCCATCCCAATACCTCACCGTCTAGGACTCCACCGGATCGGGCTCGTATGCGGCTGCATCGTCCAAGTTGTCAGCGATCTCCCATTGCGGGAATGGATCATCAAGACGGCTCCATTCAGTCGGACCTTGAATCAACTCCAAATCCGCCAACAAACATTGATCCAATGCCGCCTCGATCTCAGGCACATTCAGTTTCTGACCAATCAAGACGACTTCTTGTCGTCGATCGCCGTGCTGCCCGTCGAACTGCGATTGAATCTCGGCAACGATCTCGGCGTCATCCGGCCAATCATCGCGGGGCACGTCGGCCCACCACCGCCCCATCGGATCGAGACTGTAAACGCCACCTGCTTGCGACCAGAAACCCGCCCACTCCGGTCGCGTCGCGAGCCAGCACAAACCTTTCGACCGAATCACTTCATCGAAGACATCCGACTCAATCAGCTTGGCAAGCCGACCGGGATGAAAGGGACGCCGTGCACGGTACACAAACGAAACCATGCCATACTCTTCGACTTCAGACGCTTCCTCACCCCGAGGAACCTGCAACCATTCGGGAGTCGACTCCGCCCAAGATTCCGCGAAACGTCCAGTACTCAAAATGGTGTCGAGTGGAACCTGGCCGTAGCTGGTTTCGACAATCTCAGCGGTCGGATTCAAATGCCGCAGCATTGCTTTCAACGCGACACGCTGATCTGCATCGACCAAGTCGATCTTGTTCAGCAAAATTACATTCGCGAACTCAACCTGATCAGTGAGCAGCTTGACGATATCACGATCATCCTCTTCGTTGAGGCCGACCCCGCGTTCGTTCAATTCGTCGAGCGACATATAGTCGTCTAAGAATCGCCCGGCATCGACAACGGTGACCATCGTGTCGAGTTGAGCCACGTCACCAAGTCGCCGACCATCGTCATCCGTAAATGTGAATGTTTCAGCGACTGGCAGCGGTTCGGAAATGCCGGTAGACTCGATCAGCAGATAGTCGAACCGACCTGCTGCCGCCAACTTGCTAACTTCCACGAGCAAGTCCTCTCGCAGAGTACAGCAGATACAACCGTTGGACATCTCCACGAGTTGCTCTTCGGCCCGACTGAGTTGGGCGTCGGCATTCCGCACAGAGAGCGCATCGATATTGATTTCGCTCATGTCATTGACGATCACCGCCACTCGCAATCCCTCGCGGTTCGCGAGCACATGGTTGAGCAGAGTCGTCTTGCCCGCTCCCAGAAAACCCGAGAGCACCGTTACCGGCAATGGTTGCATGTTGAACGTCCAAATTTGAAGTGCTGGAACCCGTTTCGTGCTACCGATCGATCTCACATCGCTCAGCAGCAGAACACAGCATATCACACCACGGCCACACATGCAACAGTTATGCAAAAGCACCTTCAATGACGATTGCAAGAATTTTGGAAGAACAGGTCATCCCTTTCATCCCCGTCGAATTGACCGCCGACGAGTAGCGTGAAGTCGTCGCCGGATAACCGAGGCCGATCGCGTTACCGATGGGAATTTCAACCCGTGCAATTTGCCATCGCGTGCCGGTTGCTTATGATGACGAATCGCGAACAGCGGCACGAAAACCGTGTCGCATGGTGATAATCAAGACCTGCATTTGGTGCTGCGCGTCGGAATTGCCTTTGACGAAGACGCACTCACCGTCAGAACAAAACCACTGTTGAAACCCCAGGAGTCTTCACTTGTCTCGAACACATCAATCCCTTGCGGTTCTCGCCGCAATCCTGTTTGTTCCACTGTTAGCCGCGAAGGCGGGTGCTCAATCGAATCTGACGTTCAACGATCCCAAACCGCAGCAATACAAATTGACGGCCCGTGCCAGCAAGATTGACCCGCGTGCGAAAGCTCATCCTGAGATTGACTTTCTGATCGAAGGAAAGAATGGCAAGCCGGCAGACATTGAGAACGCTTCGGTCGACACCCGTGTGAAACCTCGCGGAAAGTTGGTGATCTGGTTGATGGGGCACAATCAGCAATTGTTCGACCGCATCAACTCGTACGGATTGCACGCCATCCAAGTGCATTACGCCAATCGCTGGTTTTCGATTTGTTGCCGCGAGAACCCCGTTGGCGAACATTGCCGGGGAAATATCCGATTGGAAGCCGCAACCGGGCAGGATTTCAGCGATGAAGTCGACATCCCCAAACCAGACGGCATGATGGAACGGGCCTACCAATTCGTGAAATGGCTGGCCAAAGAAAATCCGGAAGGCAAGTGGGAGTACTTTCTCACCGAGGACGGCCAAGGACTTCGCTGGGATGATGTGATCATGGCCGGGAGTTCGCATGGCTCCACGACAGCCGCACGATTCGCCAAATTTCAGAAGGTCAGCCGGGTTGTGGCGTTCTGCGGACCACGAGACCAGTTGCAGTCTTGGCAATCACTGCCATCCGCGACCCCCGAAAACCGCTACTTCGGCTTTTCGCATGTGCTCGATGGCGGTTGGACCGGCGACCACTACTGCCGCAGTTGGGAACTCATTGGGATGCACAAATTCGGCCCCATCGTGAACGTCGATGAAACGAAGCCGCCCTACAAAAACACGCGGCGACTGATCACCGATTTCGATGTCGATGGCAACGCCCGGCGAGCGCACAGTTCCGTTGTGCCGGGGCGGAGTGCCCAGAAAGACCAGAAGACTGGCAAGTACTCACACGAGGATGTCTGGCGGTACCTATTCACGCACCCCGTCGACAAAGTCGGGCAGGGCGTCCCTCAGGATCCCGCGTGTAAAAAGAATCACCGGTGAATCGTGATCGAAGTTCCGTCTGCGGCACATCAATCGAGTGGAAGCCATGTCACGCCGATCAAGTTTTCTCGAACGTCTGATGGCAGTCGACATGACAATTCCACTCGCCGCCGGCGTGTTGGCTTGCTGTCTCGCCGGTTTCTATGGTGGACCGCGATTGGCATTTCAAGTGCTGATTTATGGTGTTCTTGTGGTCTTTGTTGTGGGCATGCCGTTGCTGATCGTCTTCGGATCGCACGCCAACAAACAGCACCTCAGGCGTCTTCAAAAAACGTATGGTGGTGAGTTCCCTTGGAGTCGCTTTCTCTTCGGCCCGATCTTCAAATTCACCTACCGTGATCGCCCGGTCTCACTGCGGAAATTCTCGGGTGGGAAGCACGGACCGACGCTTCTGCAAGTTTCGATCGAATGGAACGACGCCCCTCAGCCCTTCACCATCCGCCCGCAAGGAATGTTCGATTCCATCTTCAAACTCGTCGGAAAACATGACGTGCAAATCGGGCGAGCCGGTTTCGACAATGCGTATTGCATCCATGCAGAGGACCCATCGGAAATTCGACAATTGCTCGATAAAAACGTGCAGCGCCGGATTCTGGATATCCCCGAACAAAAACGATTAGTCATTCGACTTCATCGCGGGGAATTTCTCGTCCGGGCCCAGCACTACAGTTTGACGAGCGACTTGGAAGAATTCACCGAAGCGGCGTTGCGATTGTTCGATGCCTTCGAACGATCCGCCCTCCACCTCTGATCCGTCGCCCTTTCACTTCCTTCAGAAAATCCATACGTTGGATGCGTTCTGAATCGTTCAACACGAGGAGTGAAGCGCTATGCCCCGAGGACTGTGGAGTCTTGTTTTCGTCAGTATGTTCGCAGGGACTTGCCTTGCGGACGAGGCGAAACCGAATGTGCTGTTTATCGCTGTAGACGACTTGCGACCGGAACTCGGTTGTTTCGGCAAGTCAAAGATTCATTCACCAAACATCGACCGTTTAGCGGCGGATGGAACGGTCTTTGAGCGGGCCTACTGCATGGTGCCGACGTGCGGTGCGTCACGAGCGAGTTTGATGACCGGCATCCGACCGACTCGCCAGCGATTTGTAAGTTACCAGACGTGGGCCGAGAAGGATGCCCCTGGCATCACCACCCTCAACACGCATTTTCGTGAACACGGTTATGTGACACTTTCCAACGGCAAGGTATTTCATCACGCAAAGGATAATGGGCAGGGGTGGTCGAAACCGGCTTGGCGACCGAGGAACGTGCAACAGTATCAGTTGCCCGAAAGTCGCAAAGCAATGCGACAGAACCCCAAAGGTCGTGGACCGGCCTACGAAGCCGCCGATGTTTCCGATAACGCCTACGCTGACGGTCACATCGCGGAGAAAACCATCAAAGATTTGGGGCGATTGGCGAAGCAAGATGAACCGTTCTTCCTGGCGGTCGGCTTTATGAAACCTCATTTGCCATTCGTCGCGCCGCAAAAGTATTGGGACCTTTACGATGCGGAGTCGATTCAACTTCCGAAGACGTATCACCGCCCGAAGAACGCTCCGGACCAGGCGATCCACAATTGGGGAGAACTCCGGCAGTACGCGAACATCCCGGCAACGGGCAAGCTATCCGATGAAATGGCCCGTCGGCTCATTCACGGCTACTACGCCTGTGTGAGTTACACGGACGCCCAAATCGGCAAGCTACTTGATGAATTGGAGCGGTTGAAACTCGCCGAGAACACAATCGTCGTGCTTTGGGGTGATCACGGTTGGAATTTGGGCGAGCACACTTTGTGGTGTAAACACTGCTGCTTTGAAACGTCGATGCACGCCCCGCTCATCGTCAAAGCTCCCGGGATGACAGGCGGTCAGAAAACACCCGGCTTGACCGAGTTCATCGACATCTATCCGTCGCTCTGTGAACTCGCCCAATTGCCTCGGCCGGAGCATCTTGAGGGTCGAAGCTTTGTCCCGCTGATGAAAGAACCGAATCGCGAATGGAAAACGGCTGCGATCGGTCGGTTCCGGAACGGCGACACCATCCGAACCGACCAATTTCGATTCACCGCATACACCACACCGAAGAACCAACTCCAAGCTCGGATGTTATACGATCACAACACCGACCCCGAAGAGGATAACAACGTGGCCGATGAGCCGGCTTTTCAAGATGCTGCGAAGAACCTGCTCAAGGAACTTCGCTCAAAATGAGCGAGGAAACGGCTTTCACTCACCGCCGGATGAACCTGGTTCAGCGGCGGTTTTGAGTGGGCCGATCGGATTCAAATCGGAAATGTTCGGAGCGAGCTTGTTGTTCGCAGGCGTTTTGTTCTGCAACCATTGGGTCAAGGTCGCGATTTGCTCCGCCGGAATCTGAGCGGCTTGACCTTGCACCGGTTGATTGATCGCATGTGACGCCAACGGGACAACCTGCTGATACGCTTCATTGATGACAGCGGGCACGGTATTGGACAGGAAGCCCGCTTTTTGCTTCCGGCCGGAATATCGTTGGATTTCGAGATGTGTCTCTGGCTTGAATGCCAAATAGATGCACCACAACGCTTCCCGCAAATCGGCCCGTCCGGGAGACTTCTGATAGGTCTCGGCAACTTCCTTTGCCAACTGAACGATTCGGTGAGCCAATGTCGGCCATTCGACGGTTCCGGGCAAAGGAATTCGTCCGAGTGCCTTTGCTGCATAGGCTCGCACGATGAGTTCTTGGTTCTGGTCCGTTAGGACATCGCCCAGGGCTTCCAAGATAATCGGTTTCGCATTCTTGGCATCTTGGACCAAGTCAACGGCGGACAATGCCTGGATTAAACTCTGCTTGTACCACCAGTGATTGTTCGGCTGCTTCAATTCACTGATCAATGCTCGGGCGATTTCGTCCTTATCAAGCACCCCGAGATCCGCGAGCGAAGCCGTCAACGCAATGTTCTTTAGACCTAACGCGGCTCGAATTTTGACGGATTCGTGCTGCTGATCCAGTTGACCACCGGTCGGGGTCAGAAGAACTTTGACGAGGGGCTTGTAGGCCGGTGCGTAGGCTTGTCGAGTTGTTCCACGACGACCATCGTCTTCGAGCACATTCAGATTGCCCAACAAGATGACCGCATTGAGCCGAACCCAGTAGTTGTTGTCGAGGACCTCTTCCGCGCGAGCAGCCACTTCCTTACAGACGACTGTTCGGATCATTTTGACTTGATCGGTTCGTGAGGCCAAACTCCCGGTGGATCGCAATTCCCGTTCGAGTTTCTCCCGCACATCTGCGACGGAATCGAATCGAGGGATCTTCTTTTTCTCTGGTTCCGGTCGGGGTTGCGTTCCCGGCCCCGGAAAACCTCCGCCATCCGGCAGGAAGCCTTCGGCACCGCCCGCATTCATTTCGCCGGGCTTGGGACGGTCGGTCGTGTATTTGACCACCGGAGGCGTGAAGTGCTCCGGCATGGTCATTTCGTACACTCGTAACTTGGCCCAATCCTGAATTTTCTTTTTGTCTTGCGGGCTCAGGCCGTTCCCTTGACCACGCAGGGTGGTCGTAATGCCGATTGCGCTCCGCTTGAGAGACTTCTGCGTGTCTTCATCAAGGAGTGCTTTTTGAAAGGTAAACACCGGGGGTGCGGCACTCGGTGGGGCGTAACCCGGTGGCAAAGCTGGGGCATTCGGTTTCTGACCAGCAGGCCGAACCGGTGCATTCTGTGCAAACGCCAAGTCCGTCAGTCCGACAAGACTGATGGCGAGAAGCCCAATCGTGGTTCGCAAGAGCGGGGGCATAAGTTGATTTTTCACCTTCTCGATACCGACGAACGAACGTGACGCCTTGAAAACGCGACGGCGAAGACCCAATTGTCGGTTGACGAAAACAGACGGAGTATGGTGCTGATTCATGACGTCTCTCCGTGTTCGTGACTTTCGCATCTGAAAATCCAACGTTTCGTCAACAGGAACTGACCATCCCATCTCACAACAAACTCGGTCTTCGTTCACAACGTCAAGTTGATTCGGCCACGTTTTGGACTTCAGAAAACTCCCTTTCTCCACCCCTTCAAACTACCGTAGGTGAAGAAGGTTTTCCAGTGGGAGTTCCTTCCATCCGAGAGTGAAGGGACAACACAAACGGATTGAATCAGTTTTAGAGGTTGGTTGACTGTTTCCGTCGACGTTCTCAACACTCGTCGTTGACGTGAACACACAAATGATCACGTGCTGCATTAAGTTCCGAGTACGGCTTATCAATTTTCCGACGAGTGTCGAACCGACACCCCCTATTGAAGGGGAGTGTGGCAGATGATGGGTACTGTCTAATAGGTTATCACTCTCAAAATTTGAAAGTCAAGTTGATTTCGGTACCAGGAACACGGGAGCGTGGCGAATTGCACTGACTCCGTTGCTCTGTCAGAATGCGCGAATATCGAACGATTGCGCTTTTTTGCGTGGTGACACTGACCCTTCGTGTTCAATCAATCAAGTTTGCCGATTATGACCGTGCGACTCTTCACCGATGACTTCTTCCTGGAACACGAAACCGGTGAACACCCCGAGCGACCAGCCCGATTGAGTTCCATCACGAAGAAACTCACAAACGAAGGGCTAATCGAGCGATGTGAACGCGGGAAAATTCGGTTCGCCACGGATGAGGAGTTGCTACGAAACCACACCGAATCGCATTTGAAAACCATCGCCGATACCGCCAGACGAACGAAAGGCTACCTGGAGGCCGACACCCCGTTCTCCGCGAAATCCGCCGATGTCGCTCGACAAGCCGCCGGAACCGCGATTGAAGCGGTCGATGCCGTCTTCAGCGATGATTGCAACCGAGCACTGGCGTTGATTCGCCCCCCGGGACACCACGCCCGACCGTCCCATGTGATGGGGTTTTGTCTGTACAACAACGTCGCGGTTGCCGCTCGGCATGCCATTGCGAAGCAGGAAGTGGAACGCATTCTGATCGTCGATTGGGATGTTCATCATGGGAACGGCACGCAGGATTCGTTCTACCACAAGGAGCAAGTTACGTTCTTTTCCGCTCATCGATCGCCATTCTACCCAGGCACAGGAGCGGCCGACGAAACTGGCAGCGGGCCCGGTCTGGGTCACACACTGAATTTGCCATTGCGATTTGGCATTTCGCGGAAAGAATACTGCGAAGCCTTCGCAAACAGCTTGGCTGATGCCGTCCGGAAGAGTCGCCCGCAATTGATTTTACTCAGTGCCGGTTTCGATGCTCACGCCGCCGATCCGATTGGCTCGCTCAGTCTGGAAGCCGAAGACTTCGGAACCTTGACCCAGATGCTCACGGATGTCGCCGACAGCGAGTGTGAAGGTCGATTGGTCAGCCTGCTCGAAGGCGGTTACAACCTCGACGCGCTCGCGGAATCCGTCGCGTGTCACCTGGGAACGCTGCTCGACGAACCGAAGTAAACGCCAATGAACCACGCCGCTCCCGCAACGTGGTTCATTGATTTTGTGTCACAATACTTGCAATCGCCGCCAAGACAAAACTGATCAGGCGGCGTTCGCCAACGGCATTGATGTGCCAGCGGTTTCGGCGGCGATCACCTCTTCCGCGAGAGCACCGTAGTCCTGGGCACCGGGACAACTTGGAGCGTACTCGAAGACGGATTGCCCGAAACTTGGTGCCTCAGCCAGCTTAATGTTTCGACGAATCTTCGTGCTAAAGATGCGAGCACTCGCCCACGGAGCATCCGGAGCACTGCCGTCGAGGAAGGTTTTCAGGTCGTCCGTCACGTCGGCCGCCAACCGTGTGCCAGTCTCGTAGAGACAGAGCATCACGCCCGTGACACGCAGATCCCGATTCAATCGGCTGCGAACCAGAGCCGTCGTTTCGAACAACTTTGACAACCCCTGCAACGCGAAAAAGTGCGGTTGCAGCGGAATGAACACCTCTTTGGTCGCGGTGAGTGAGTTGATCGTCAGCACGCCCAGCGACGGTGGGCAATCCATGATCACATAATCAAATTGATCGGCGACCTCGGGTGTGTTCAAGACCGCATCCAGAATACGTTCCCGATTCGGAGCATCGGCCAACTCGACTTCGGCCGCCGCCAGATCGATGTTCGCTGGCACGACCCACAAGTTGGAAGCCACCATTTGCCGAGCCGTCGTAATCGTCCGTGCTCCCGCGAAGACGTCGTAGATCGTCGGCGTCTCGTCAAAGGCTTCGATCCCCAAGTGAATCGACGCATGACCCTGCGGATCGAGATCGATCACACACACACGCCGATCCATTTTCGCCAACGCCGCCGCCAAGTTGACACTGGAGGTCGTTTTGCCAACTCCGCCCTTCTGGTTCATCACCGTAATCGATCGCATTGGGCATCCTTTCCCAGCTCATTCCACTACATCGGCCACATCACCCGGTCTCGTCGGGCCGGAAGTATAACCACCATCGCCAAACGCGCGAAGACGATTCCCATCAACTTCCTCGCTCCGACATAAGTATTGATACTGATTGTCATTAGAACGCCAACCATTCAGAGAACCACTTTCAAAGAAAAACTGTCAAACAGGTCTTCACCACACCAGTACGGCACGTCAATTGCCAGACGAGTTCCCATCGGGAATTGTCGTAGCAAAGGTTGCAAACGTGACTGCGATTGGTAGTGTTACACAAAGGCCATTTTATCGGTGTCAACGACACGGACCGACACCGCACCAAACCTTGAAGAGCGCAACCCGTCGGAAACACTGGCAGAACTCTCTGCTAACACTCGGCAACAACCTACACCCGTTTGCACGGCGACACGAAGCCCAACCACGGAGGATTCGTTTGGACGCTCAAGCCCGATCAATCACACCGCGTGCGCTCCAACGGCACTCATCGAACCAAGTGCAGACTTACCGTTTCGGCCCCCATGACCATCTGCATGGTTCTGTTCGAAACTGGCGATCCGTCTGCCAATGTCGTCCACCAACAATTTTTCAGATAACCAGCCTTGTTCGATTCACAAGTTGCGTGTGAATCGAACAAGCCGCCGATCCGCCCAGGCACATTGCCTGTACAGTCAAAATGGAACTCAATCGTCTCTCTCACCCGATATTGCGACCCCTTGCGACCGATGCCGATGCGAACGAATTGATTGCACGGCGTGGTGGCTCTCTCGAAGGAAGACTCTCATGCTGCTCACAAACTGGTTGACCGAACTCTTCCACAACCGTACCCAGCCCCGATCCGGTCGCCGTCAAACCGCCCGGCGTGCGTCAAGTCAACACATCCGGCAAGCCGAGGTGCTTGAAGACCGCACACTGCTAGTGAACAGCTTGCAGGCATTCTTTGACGGGAACAACAATCCGACAGTAGGTTCGGACCCGGGTT